>JBBRWT010000027.1:0-18644 GCA_038249035.1 Actinomycetales bacterium | reverse complement strand
TCGATCCAGCCGAGGAACTTCCAGATCATTCTGAAGTCTTCGATCTGGTTGATGAGAGGCGTACCCGTCAGCGCCATCATGAGCGCCTTCGGATGCAGCACCCGGATGTTCTGAGCAAGCGACTGCACATGGCGCGACCGCTGAGAGGTGGCGTTCTTGATGAAGTGCGCTTCGTCGACGACCATGGCCTTGAAGCCGAAGCGGCCGAGCCAGCCGACATGGCGATCGAGAATCTCGTAGTTGACAATGACAACGTCGCTGAACGCGTCGAGGTCTTCTCCGTCGCCGTGAACGACCGTGCTGGAGCGCTTCGGAATCCAACGCTGCACCTCGCGCGCCCAGTTGGTCTTAACGACGTTCGGCACGACGACCAGCAGCGGGAACGCGTTCGCCACGTTGGCCGCCATGAGAGCCTGCGCCGTCTTGCCAAGGCCAGGCTCGTCGGCGAGGAGGAACGAGCGGTGCCCACGACGCACTGACTCAATGAGCTGGGCCTGGTGCCGCATGAGATCCATGCCGCCCGGGGTCGCGAGAGAGCCCGACTCGGGCAGCGGCATCGAGGCGACCTGACCGCCTGCTCCGTATTCGAACGAGCGGAACAAGGGCTCAATGAGCTCCCAGTTGGCCAGTCTACCCGCGCTCGAGACCGACGCGGGGTTGAGTGCCGCCAGATCAGGGGCGAGGAAAGGGTTGGCCAGCTGGGCTTGCTTGACTGACTTCGGCACGACCTGCTTAGCGACCTCAGGCGCTACCGCGACCGGTTCGGTGACGATCAACAGGTCGTCAGGCTCGAGCTCGGCACCCGACGCCAGAAGCATGTCGCGGCGCAAGGACTTAGCAGCGTCAGAGACCTTCGCCTCGGGGGCGAGCAGGGTGATCAGCGAAGTATCGCGCGCTGCGGTCTTCGCCATGATGCCCGCGAGGCCGTCGAGGCGCTTCAGTACCTCGGCGCGCTCACTCTCGGGCACCTCGCGGTCGTCTTTCACGCGAGCGCGCTCGTCGCGCACGAGCAGCGCCGCGACCTGGAACTTGGTGCGGTTCGAGGGGCTCACCTTGGCGCCGCGCTCGGCAGCACTCTCGACCTCGCGCACGGCGCGCGCGAGAATCGGGATGATCCCCTGCTCGTCGAGCGGACGCCGACGGCGCGTCGACGGTTGCCGCGACGATGAGTTCTTCTTCTGACGCTGGCCGGTCTGGGCCATGCCCCTCCTCGAAAGGTGCGGAGCAGGTATGCCCCGAACGAACCACGAGCCGACGGACTGGTGCCGACCCGCACCGGGCCGCCATGCCAAGCGCGAACCCGAATAAACGATGTACCACGTCTGCGTCGCCCAGACCCGGTCGGAGAACGGCCGGTGAGCGGAGGCGCTGGTCAGAAGTCTACACTCCCCCGCCGCCTCCGCCGCCGCCACCACCGCCCGACGAGCCGCCACCTGAGGAGCCACCCGATGAGCTTGACCCCGAATAGCTCGACGACAGTGTCGAGCTGACCGAGCCGACGCCGGCGGCGAACCCCGCCACCGAGAAGGCCCGCGTACTCGAGAACCAGCTAGGCCCCTCGCCCTCGCGGTAAAACTCGCCCAGCTGCTTGGCCCACTCGCGCTCGTGATTGGTCAGCACCGCCCATGGCAGCAGCCGTTCGATGAGCTTCAACCGCTCATCGGTGCTCGTTGCGTCTACCGGCTCACGCTCGGCACCCTCGGGCGATTGCAGCACGCGCATGCGGTCGGCTTCGGCGAGTTTGATGTAGACCTCGAGACCCTTGAGGTGATCGACACGCTCGGCACCCTTCGCCGTGAGCGGTGTGCGCCACAGGCAGGCCCCGATGATCACGACAGCGAGCACGGGCACACCGATGAACAACCAGGGCAGATTGCCGCCGCGCCCCTCTTCCATCATCACGACCGCGGTGCCGAAAACGACGATGCTGGCGACGATCGCAAGCCCCGGCAACAGGGCTGAGTGCCGTGCCGGTATGCGGTACCGCCAGCCCCGGGCGACGACGTTCGACCCCATCCGCGTCATTTGGGTCTGGATGCTCTGGCTGAGGCTCGTGTTCTTGGCCGACAACTGGTGCTCATTGCCAGCGACGAGCCCCGGAAAGAAGTACTTCAGCAGGTTGCGCTCTTCTCCGTCAACGTCGTCAGCTGACTCGAGCCGCAGCATCCACGTGTCACGCCAGCGCAGCCAGGTAGCAGGGCTTTCGATGATCGTAATCACTCGACGCACCGCGAAGTCGACGAGCTGACTGGCGACGGCGCGTGAGCGCCGCCGGGTGAGCACCGCGGCCTCCAGCAGGTTGAGCCCGGGAGGCGGCAGATACTCGGCGACAATCACGGGCCGACCGGGCTCGTCGCGGTAGCGCGTGACGCGCAGTACGAGCGCGGCGACGGCGGCACCGATGGCGAGCACGACACCAAGCAACTGCAGCCAGGCCCACGGCGTCGCAGCGTACGAGGCGTCGAATAGCGTGAAGGAGCCGGGAGCGAATCCGATGGCGATCGTCACGGTCTGGTACGGCCCTAGGGCAAGCTCATCGACGGCGAAGTTGTCACCCGTGCGGGCGAGGGCACAACGATCGGTTGAACCGGCGTAGCCCCGGTAGCAGGATTCTTGGTCGAGCAGAGCACCGCTCAGCCCGTCTTGCAACACCACCCGACCCGATACGCGACCAAATGGCTGTGCCCAGTCGGTGCCCGAGAGGTTCCAGTAGAACTCCTCAGCCCCTGAGTTTGCGAAGAAGTCGACGACGTCGCGCTGCGCGTAGGTGATGACGTAGGTCTGCTCGCCGCGCACGTACCGCCCCTCGGGAACAGCCGCGATGATGTCGACGATGCCCGAGCCATATTCCACGTCGTATTGCCGCGGACTCCCGTCACCGTCCGTCACCGACAGCACCCTCAGCGACGTGGTGTGCCCCTGGTAGGTGGCCGGCAACGATCGCCGGATTCCGCGGTTTTGGTCGAAGTCGGGAAACCGCGCGACAAGGGTTTCTGTCGTCAGCAGTGTCGAGTGCCCGTCGCTATCGCGACCAAGGCGGTATTCGACGTCGAACGAGTCGAATGTGAAGTCGTTCACGCCGGTGCGCACGGGCCCGCCGGTGACAGCGCCCAGCGCCGACCCCGCGAGACTCGAGCTCGACCGGTCGACCGTAGCCGCCCCGCTCGCCAGCGTCGATGTTGTGCGGCTGCCGAGAGCCAGCGCAATCGCCCCGACGATTGCGGCGAGCACGAGCACGCCCGCCACTATCGGAAGCAGGAGTCGGCGCATGAGGGAACGCTACCGGCTGTGGCGGCGCATGACGAGAGCGCTGGTGCGCATGTGCCCGTGTCGGTCGAGGGCATCGGTCGAGGGCATCGGTCGGCCCGGTCTCGATCCTGCAGAATCCGTGCGTCTTATGCGGCTGAGCGTTGCGCTCGCCGAGGCGGGCGCATCTCTCATCGGCGGATGCTGCCGCGTCGTAGGCTGAGGCCGTGACCACCCCCCACGGCGCAGCGGCTACTGAGGCCGACACCCGAGCGGTCGAGCGCCTGCGGGCGCTCGTGCGTATCCCGACGGTCTCACGCCCGCAGAGCGGCCCCGGGCCGCGAACCGACCCCGGGCCATTCACCCGCTTCACCGAGGCGCTTCAGCAGCTCTACCCTCGCCTGCACGAGCAGCTCGAGCGCGAGTCGGTCGGCGCGCGCGGGCTGCTGTACCGTTGGCGCGGTTCCGACCCGACGGGGGCATCCCGCCCCACTGTTCTCATGGCGCACCTCGATGTCGTGCCCGCCACCGACGACGGCTGGCGGCATCCGCCGTTTGATGCCACCCTGACTCTCGGCGACGACGGCGAGCCCGAGGTGTGGGGTCGCGGCACCATCGATGACAAGGGAGCGCTCGTCGCCGTGCTTGAGGCCGTCGACCGCTTGCTCGCCGCCGGGTTCACGCCCCGGCACGACGTGCTGCTCTCGTTCGGAGGCGACGAGGAAGTCGCGGGCGACGACGCTCGCGCCGCGGTCGCGTTGCTGCGGGAGCGGGGTATCCGGCCGGCGCTCGTTCTCGACGAGGGTGGGGCGATTGTTCGGGATGCTTTTCCGGGGCTCGACGAGCCGTTCGCGCTCATCGGCGTCACCGAGAAGGGCATCACCACCCTGCGACTACGCGTCGAGCAACAGGGTGGGCACGCCGCGAGTCCTCCCCCGTTCGCGGCGACCGAGCGGCTTGCCCGGGCCATCCTTCGCCTCAACGCCGCACCCGCGCGCGCCCGACTCGACCAGGTGATCCGCCGCATGATCCGCACCCTCGGCGCTCGTGCTCGCCAGCCGCTGCGGTTCGTCTTCACCCGGGCCGACCTGTTCGCACCCGTGCTCACGCGCGTGCTGTTGCGCCGCGGTGCCGAGATCACGGCACTGCTTCGCACCACGCGTGCGGTGACCGAGTTGCGTGCCGGGCACGCCGCGAACGCGTTGCCCGAGCACGCCGAGGCCACGGTCAACATGCGCATCGCGCCGTGGTCGAGCGTGGCCGAGGCGGTCGACGAAGTGCGGCGAGCGATCGACGACGAGTCGGTCGCGATCGACGTGTTGCAACCGAGCGAGCCCTCTCCTGTCTCGCCGGCCGACGGCACAGCGTGGGACGACCTCGTCGCGGCTATCCACGAGACGCACCCCGGGCTACTGGTGAGCCCCTACGTGATGATGCAGGCGAGCGACGCGCGCTTCTTCGCCGACATCAGCGAGCATGTCTACCGCTTCGCCCCTTTTCGGCTGAGTGTCGACGAACGCTCATGCTTGCACGCGAAGAACGAGCGCATCCGTGTGAGCGCGTTCCTCGAGGGCGTGCACACCTACGAAGCACTCTTGCGGCGGCGCTGAACGCGACGAGGTGACCTGAGCGGGCCAACCGCAGCCTGCTCAGCCCTGTGCGGCGGCGTGCACGGTCGCGAGCCGGCGCGGAGCATCCGTGACCACGCCATCGACTTTGAGATCGAGCGCTTGCTGCCACAGGTCGCCGCGGTTGAGCGTATAGACGATGACAGTGATGCCCGCCGCACGCAGGGTGCTCGCCGCTTCAGGGTCAACGCGGAACGACCTGAGGCTCGTGACAACCGTTTTGGCACCTACTGAGGCCGCAAAGGCGACGGGGTCGTCCGGCAAGCGCCGCACAATGACGGCGCGCGATATCGAGGGCGCTTCACGCCAGAGTTCGAACAGTGTCGGCAGCTCGAAACTCGCGAGCACGACTCGGTCTTGCACTCCGTAGCGATAGATACCAGCGATGATCGGGCGCATCGCCTCGACCGTCCAGAGGCCCTTGAGCTCGATGAGCGCCCGAGCGTCAGAGGCCTGGAGCAGCGGCAAAAAGTCATTGAATGTCGGGATGCGCGTGCCCGCCCAGGCGCTGCCGTACCAGCTACCCGCATCGAGGGTCTGCAGCTCGGCGAGGGTGCGGTCGGCGAGCGGGCCGCTCGCGTCCGTCGTGCGATCGAGCAACTCGTCGTGAAAGATGACGACCTGCTCGTCGGCGGTCATACGCAGATCGAGTTCGATCACGTCTGCCCCGCTCGAGAGGGCCGCCTCGAAAGCGGCCAAAGTGTTCTCGGGTGCCGCGGCCGGGTCACCGCGATGCGCGATGGTGAGCGGAACGCCGTCGTTCAGGCCCAGCGAGCCGAGCGGCTGGGCCGCGTACACGGTGGCTGCGGTGTGATCAATGGCGAGCACAGCCACGAGGGCGAGCGTCACGGTGAAGGAGGCGGCGGAGCGGCGCACGGAGTAGTGACGAGAGTCTGCTCGTGCACGAAATCTCGGCATCGACATCGCTTTCGGGTGCGGGCACCGCGTCGTTGCGGTCCCGCCATCGTAGCGTAGTCGTTATCTTTTCGTTACCTCTTGTTTACCTGCATACGGGTCGCTGCGGTCGACGCGATCGACGTCGCCATGCCGCTAAAGATCATGCCGTGGAACGGTAACACCGCGGCCCAATACAGCCGGCCGCCGAGCCCGGCCGGAAAGAAGACTGCGCGTTGTTGCAGTCGCGAGCCCCCGCCGGGCCGCGGCGTGACCGTGAACTCGAGCCAGGCCCTACCGGGCAGCTTCATCTCGGCGCGCAGTCGCAAGAACGTGCCGCGATCGAGTTGTTCGACGCGCCAGAAGTCGAGGGCTTCCCCCGGAGCCAACCGGTGAGGATCGCGGCGACCTCGACGAAGTCCCACGCCCCCGACAAGCTTGTCGAGCCAACCGCGCGCGGCCCACGCCACCGGCAGCGAGTACCAACCGTTGTCGCCGCCGATGCCCTCAACAACGCGCCATAGCGCCTCCGGTGGCGCGGCCGTGTCGACCTCTTGCAGATCGGTGTAGACGGTGTGACCACTCCAGTCGGGATCGCTGGGCAGCAGGTCGCTCGGTGCACCCCGCACCGTGGAGTTCTGCCACGTGGTCTCGACCTCGCCCTCGCGCATCTTCGCGAGCGCATAGCGCACGGCCAGGCGATAGCCCGTGAGTCCGGCGGCCGGCGGCGTGATGTACTGGTCGATGTCGTGCTCACTGCAGACGGCATCAACCTGCAGGCTCGAGATGATCGGCACCGCGAGAGAGCGCGGAATCGGCGTCACCAGGTTGACCCACTGGCTTGCTAGGTAAGGCGTGAGCACCGGCAGGCTCGCGATCGGGCGCTGCTTGAGCCCGGCCTCCACCGCATAGCCGTTCATCATTTGCCCGTAGCGCAGAACGTCAGGGCCACCGATGTCGAAAGTGCGATTGACATCGGCCGGCATGCTGGCCGCGCCGACGAGGTAGTGCAGAACATCCCGAACCGCGATCGGCTGAATGAAATTGCGCACCCACTTCGGTGCCGGCATGTAGGGCAACACCTCGGTGAGGTGCCGGATCATCTCGAAGCTCGCCGAACCCGAGCCGATCACGACGCCTGCCTGCAGGGCCGCCGTCGGCACGCCGCTGGCCATCAGAATGTCGCCGACCTCTTTTCGACTGCGCAGGTGCGCCGAGAGCGGGCCCTCGGGGTGCAGGCCACCCAAGTAGACGATTCGGCCGACGTTCGCGCGCTTGGCCTCGACAGCGACGGTGGATGCCACGTTCCGCTCGGTGGTCTCAAAGTCACCCGCGCTACTCATCGAGTGCACGAGGTAGTAGAGCACATCAATGCCGTCAACGGCGGCTGCGACATCCGCGGCGCGAGCCAAGTCTCCTGTCGCCACCTCGACCTGGCCGGCCCAGGGCACGTCGCGCAGCCGAACCGGGTCGCGCACGAAGACGCGCACCTCGTGTCCTGCCTCGAGCAGGCGCGGCACAAGCCTGCCGCCGATATAGCCGGTTGCCCCGGTGACAAGCATCTTCATGCGGCCACGCTAGAGGCCCGTGCTGAGAGCCGCCCGCGCCACCACCTGCTTGTGCATCGCGGTCACCACCTGAACGTGCATCGCGGTCACCACCTGAACGTGCATCGCGGTCGTCGATCGGTCCCGAGTTGCGTCTCGTCGTCACGGAGCCGCAATTCGGGACCGATGGAAGGTGTTCGGGCACGTTTCACGGCATAGCGTGGTGTCGTGCAGCAATCAGGTGACGCCGAGCGGCGCGCGAGCATCCCGCGCCTCGTCATCGCGTGGTTCGCCGACAACGCGCGCGACCTGCCGTGGAGGCGCGCGGGGTTCAGCGCGTGGGGCACGCTCGTGAGCGAGATCATGCTGCAGCAGACGCCGGTTGCCCGCGTGATTCCGCGGCTCGAACAGTGGCTCGCCCGATGGCCGACGCCCGACGCGCTCGCCGCCGACTCACCCGCCGAGGCCGTGCGCGCCTGGGATCGCCTCGGCTACCCCCGTCGCGCCCTTGCCTTGCACGCCGCGGCGGTGGCGATCAGTGAGCGGCATGGCGGCATTGTTCCTGACGAAGTGGATGCCCTTCTCGCCCTGCCCGGAATCGGCGACTACACCGCCCGCGCCGTCGCCGCGTTCGCCTACGGACAACCCGTGCCGGTCGTCGACGTCAACACCCGCCGGGTCATCGCCCGCGCGGTCAACGGGCTCGGAGAGGCCGGGCCCGCTCGCACCCGCATCGACCTCGACGCGATGCAACAACTGCTGCCGAGTAACCCGGCCGAAGCTCGGCAGTTCAACGCCGGCGCCATGGAGCTCGGCCAGACCGTCTGCACGGCTCGGGCGCCGCGCTGCGGATCCTGCCCGATCGCCGAGCTGTGCGCGTGGCGCGCGTCCGGCTACCCCGAATACGACGGGCCAGCAGCCCCACGGCAGGCACGCTTCGAGGGCAGCGACCGCCAAGTGCGCGGGCTCATCATGCGCGAGCTGCGCCTCAGCGACACCCCCGTGCCCGCCGACGTCGTTGAGGGGCTGTGGCCAGATTCCGTGCAGCGCGAGCGTGCGCTCGCCGGTTTACTCGCCGACGGGCTCGCGCTCGGCGACGGCGACAAGGGCTACCAGCTTCCCGATAGCTGACGCCGGATGCGTCATCCTCTCGCGCTCATCGGTATTCTGGAATCCTACTACGGAGCCCGAACCGGGTTCCGCGAACGCCAGGAGCATGATGAGTCGCGTCGAAAAGTTCACGATTGCCCTGTTCGGCGTGATGGGCGCGGCTATCGTCGTGCCCGCTCTCGCGTTCATCGTGATCTCGATCGTGTCGCCCGGAGCGATCGTTCTCGAGTAAACCCGACGTCGTTAGCGGGCGGGCGACTCTTCGCCTGCATCGTCACGGGCGCCTGCGTCGTCGAGAGCGTCTGCATCGCCGAGAGCATCTGCATCGCCGAGAGCATCTGCATCGCCGAGAGCGTCGAGTTCAGCCTGCATGTCGCGCGGCTTGACGTAGGGGTCAGCGTCGCCCGCGTACTCGGCAGTCGCCGCGAGCGACTCGGTCGCGGCATCGCGCTCGCGCGCCTCACGCAACAGTGACTCGATAGCCGCCGCGTTCTCGGGGATACCGTCGAGGATGAACTCGATCGACGGAGTGAGCCGCGTGTTGAGGTTGCGGCCGACTTCGGTGCGCAGCAGCCCGGTTGCCGCCTTCAACGCCGCAGCAGTATCGTCACGCTCTTGCTCGGTGCCGAGCACCGTGTAGAAGATCGAGGCGTGCTGAAGGTCGCCCGTGACTTGCACGTCGGTGATCGTCACGAACCCGAGCCGGGGGTCGCGCAGCCCCTTGTCGAGCCTCTTGGCGACGACCTCTTTGATGCGGTCGGCCACCTTGCGAACGCGGGGGTTGCCTGCCATGTGCTGCTCCTGACTGCCGGGATACTACTGCCGGTGTACTGCCGACGGGTGGATGCTGGCCGCTGTTCCGCGAAGAAACCGCGGCCAGCATCCTGAGGCGCGCTAGGCGCGCACCTTCTCTTTCATCTCAATCGTTTCGATCTCGTCACCGAGCTGGATGTCGTTGAACTTGCCCAGGCCGATACCGCACTCAAAGTCGGTACGTACCTCGGTCACGTCATCCTTGAAACGCCGCAGCGACTCGATGGCGAGGTTGTCGCCGACGACAACGCCATCGCGAATAACCCGCGCCTTGGCGTTACGCGTGATCGTGCCGCTGCGCACGATGACACCAGCGATGTTGCCGATCTTCGATGACCGGAAGATCTCGCGAATCTCAGCAACGCCCGACTGCACCTCTTCGAACTCGGGCTTGAGCATGCCCTTGAGCGCGTTCTCGATCTCTTCGAGTGCTGCGTAGATGACCGAGTAGAACCGGATGTCGACGCCCTCACGTTGAGCGCGCTCGCGCGCCTTCGTGTCGGGGCGAACGTTGAAGCCCACGATGATCGCGTTGTCGATCGTCGCCAGGTTGACGTCGCTCTCGGTGACCGCGCCCACACCGCGGTGGATGATGCGCAATTGCACGCTGTCATCGACCTCGATCTTGAGAACAGCCTCTTCCAGTGCTTCGACAGCACCCGAGACGTCACCCTTGATGATGAGGTTGAGCGACTCGACCTTGCCATCTTCGAGGGCCTTCGTGAAGTCTTCGAGGCTGATGCGCTTGCGAGCCTTGGCCAGCAGAGCATTGCGCTCGGCAGCTTCGCGCTTTTCGGCGATCTGACGGGCGGTACGGTCATCGTCGGTGACGATGAAGGTGTCACCGGCGCGCGGAACACTCGACAGACCCTGCACCTGCACGGGGCGGGCGGGGTAGGCCTCGAGAACTTTTTCGCCGTTCTCGTCGGTCATGGCGCGCACGCGGCCGTAGGCCGTGCCCGCGACAATCGCATCGCCGACTCGCAACGTTCCCGCCTGGATGAGCACGGTCGCGACGGCGCCGCGCCCCTTATCGAGACGAGCCTCGATCGCGACGCCACGAGCATCCCGAGCGGGATTCGCGCGCAGGTCGAGACCGGCGTCCGCGGTGAGAAGCACAGCATCCAGAAGCTCGGCGATGCCGGTGTTTTGCAACGCCGAGACGTCCATGAACATCGTGTCGCCGCCATACTCTTCGGCGACGAGGCCGAACTCGGTGAGCTGCTGGCGCACCTTCGCCGGGTTGGCCCCCTCTTTGTCGACCTTGTTGACGGCGACAACGATCGGCACGCCGGCGGCCTGAGCGTGGTTGAGTGCCTCGATCGTCTGCGGCATGATGCCGTCGTCGGCGGCGACGACGAGAATCGCGACGTCAGTCACCTGCGCACCACGAGCACGCATTGCGGTGAACGCCTCGTGGCCCGGGGTGTCAATGAAGGTGATAGCGCGCTCGTGACCCTCGTGCTCTGTCCAGACCTGGTAGGCACCAATGTGCTGCGTGATGCCGCCAGCCTCGCCCGCAACGACGTTCGCTTCGCGAATGGCGTCGAGCAGCTTGGTCTTTCCGTGGTCGACGTGGCCCATCACGGTGACCACGGGTGGGCGGATCACGAGGTCTTCTTCGTCATCTTCCTCGTCGAGGTCGATGTCAAAGCCCTCAAGCAGCTCTTTGTCTTCGTCTTCGGGCGAGACGATCTCGATGCGCCAGCCGAGCTCTTCACCGAGCACTACGAAGGTCGCGCCGTCGAGGGACTCGGTCGCGGTCGCCATCTCGCCGAGGTGAAACAGCACGGTAACGAGGTTGCCGGGGGGGCAACTCATGCCACTGATCGCCTCAAGCTTGTCGGCGAAATCGGTGATCGATGCACCTTGACGCAGACGCACGATGGTCTTGCCGTCGCCGCGCGGAACGCTGACACCGCCAACCGACGGGGCCTCCCGCATTTCAAACTCTTGCCGCTTCGTACGCTTCGACTTGCGAGCCTTCGATTTGCCACCACCGCGGCCGAAGGCGCCAGCCGTGCCGCCGCCGGGGCCGCGACCGCGACCGCCGCCGCCCGGGCGCGGGCCGCTGAAGCCGCCGCCGGGTGCGCCGCCGGGGCCACCGGCACCGCCGGGGCCACCGGGACGGAATCCGCCTGCGCCAGCCGGGCGACCGGGGCCACCGGTGCGCTGCTGGAAGGGAGCGCGCGGCCCGCCAGGGCGGCCGGCGCCGTCTGCGCGTGGAGCGCCCGGGCGTGACGCATCGGGGCGGGGAGCGCTCGGGCGCGGAATCGCACCGCCACCGGGGCGGGGCATTCCCTGCGTCGACGAGAAGGGGTTGTTGCCGGGGCGCGGCGTGCCCGGTCGGGTCATACCCTGCTGTGACGCAAACGGGTTGTTGCCGGGTCGGGGCTGGCCTGAAGCGGCAGCTGGGCGCTCAGGCGCGTCGCCGTCGGCGGCAGGCGCATCAGCCGGCGCCGAGGCCTCGGGCTGCGCGGCAGGCGCTGCAGCTTCGGTCTCAGGCGCGACCGGAGCCGGGGCCGGAGCGGGCGCCGGCTTCGCAACCGGTGGCTTCGCCACAGGCGCTTCGGGAGCCTTTGGAGCCGTGATCCCCTGGGCCGCGAAGGCGGCGCGCAGTTTGCGCGCGACCGGAGGCTCGATTGTCGACGATGGTCCTTTGACGAATTCGCCGAGCTCTTTAAGCTTCTCGAGGGCGACCTTGCTTTCAATGCCGAGCTCGCTCGCGATCTCGTGCACGCGTGGTTTCGCAGCCACAATTCTCCTGTCTGGGTCTGCACCCGGACAGGGGCAGACCATCAATGCTGGACGGAACTCATTTCGAGCCGCTCATTAGTTGTCCATGTGCCGATCAGCCTGTTCTCTGGTGGATACGGTGCCTGTGATGGTGACAGGGCTTTCAATGAATGCCACAACCGATTCAGCGTCGAGCGGGCCCGACACTCGCAACGCACGGGACCAGGCCCGCCGCACAGTGGCAGTTTCGACGCAGTCATGGGTGCCATGCACCCACGCACCTCGCCCCGGAAACCGGGCCAAGGCATCCACCACGACCACTCCGTCACGCGCCACCACCCTCACGAGTGAGGATCGAGGTGCGCGCTGTCGACAGCCAAGGCAGGTTCTGACGGGTTCCATTCTAGCCCCCTCTCATGCGCCTGCGGGTTCCGTGCGCCGACTCCTCGCCGAGAACGCGATGCGTTTTCGGCTGCGGCGCGAAGATTGAGATCCAGCCGCCGGGTTAATCGTCCATTACCGAATCGGGCTGGATATCAATCTTCGCGCCCGTCAGCTTCGCGGCGAGACGAGCGTTCTGACCCTCTTTGCCGATCGCGAGCGAGAGCTGATAGTCGGGCACGAGCGCCCGAACGGCCTTGGTGGCCGGGTCGATCACGAACGCGCTCGACACCTTGGCGGGCGACAACGCGTGGGCGACGAAGGTTGCCAGGTCGTCACTGTGGTCGACGATGTCGATCTTCTCGTTGCCCAGCTCAGCCGTCACCGCCCGCACGCGCTGGCCCAGTTCGCCAATGCACGCACCCTTGGCGTTGACGCCCGGCTCGAGCGAGCGCACCGCGATCTTCGTGCGATGGCCGGCCTCGCGGGCGAGTGCGGTGATCTCGACGACGCCATTCGCAATCTCGGGCACCTCGAGTGCGAAAAGTTTGCGCACCAACGAGGGGTGCGTGCGGCTCACCGTGATCTGCGGACCCTTAAGGCCTTTCGACACGCTCGTCACATAGACACGGATGCGGCTACCGTGCGTGTATTCCTCGCCGGGCACCTGCTCTTCCGGCGGCAAAATCGCCTCGACAGCGCCGAGGTCGATGTGGATCATGCGCGGGTTGGGGCCCTGTTGGATGACGCCAGCCACGATGTCGCCCTCACGGCCTTTGAACTCGCCGAGAACGCGGTCGTCGCCGATGTCGCGCAGACGCTGGTTGATGACCTGCTTGGCGGCAAAGGCGGCGATGCGGCCAAAGTCATTGGGACTGTCGGGGGCCTCGCCGATGAGGGCGCCCTCATCATCAAACTCCGGCACGTAGACGGTGACATGCCCGGTCTTGCGATCGAGCTCGACGCGGGGCTGGTGCGGCTGCTGCTCAGAACTGCGGTCACCGTCGAAGTCGGTGTGCTTGAGGTAGGCCGTGAGAATGGCCTGCTCGATAATCTGCACGAGCTCCTCGAACGGGATCTCCCGCTCGCGCTCCATCATCCTCAGGATGCTCAGGTCGATGTCCACGTGGGGTGCCTCCGCTATTCGGTTGAGACCGCGCGGCCGGCCATGGCTCGCGTAGTGCGAGCCCCCACGATACCCGACTACTCGTTGTCGGCCGTCGGCACGCTGACCTCGTCGTCGGGCGACTGCGGGCTCGACCCGTCAACAGACGTCGCCGATCTGGCGACTGCACGGCGTCGAGCGATCAGACGCGCGACAACCAGCACAACCCCAGCACCGGCGAGCACTGCGGCAATGATGCTCAGCAGGGTCACCACCTGCGCGTCGGCGCCGGTCTCGGCGAGGAATGGGTGTGCTACTGCAGCAATCATTTGCTCGCCCGCAACCGGTCGGCGACCTCGTGCAGCGCGATCTCAACACGCTCGCCCGAGCGGCGATCCCAGAATTCGACCACGCCGTCGGCCGCGCCTCGGCCGACCACCACGATCAGTGGCACGCCGATGAGCTCGGCGTCGCCGAACTTGACGCCGGGCGAGACCTTTGGTCGATCGTCATAGAGGGTGTCGTAGCCCGCGGCGTCGAGCTCACTCACGAGCGACTCAGCGACGGTGTACGCGAGTTCGTCACGACCGGCGGCGACCACGTGCACGTCGAACGGCGCGACTTCACGCGGCCAAACCAGACCCTTCTCGTCGTGGGCGTTCTCGGCGATGACGGCGAGGATTCGCGTTACCCCGATGCCGTACGACCCCATCGTGACGGTCACGAGCTTGCCGTTCTCATCAAGCACCTTGAGACCGAGGGCCTCGGCATACTTACGGCCCAGCTGAAACACGTGGCCGATCTCCATGCCGCGTGCGAGCTCAACGGGGCCGCTGCCATCAGGAGCAGGGTCACCCGCGCGTACTTCGGCAATATCGATGCGGCCGTCGCCGACGAAGTCGCGGCCGGCCACCAGGTGGTAGACGTGTTTCTCGGGCGCGTTGGCTCCGGTGATCCACGCGGTGCCGTCGCCGACACGAGGATCGAGCAGAAAACGGATGCCCGTCGTCGAGGTCTCGCCAAGAACGGGGCCACTCGGGCTCCACGGCCCGATGTAGCCCTTCACGAGACCCTTCGCGGCGGCGAAATCTTCATCAGTCGCGGCTTCCACTGCTGCCGGGGCGAATGCCACCTCCGCGCGCTTGAGGTCGACCTCGCGGTCCCCCGGCAATCCGACAATGACCAGCTCGCGGGTACCGTCGAGTTGCGTAAGACGCAAGACCACGTTCTTGAGCGTGTCGCTCGCTGCCCAGGGCCGATCGGGACGCGGATAGCGCTCATTCGACAGCGCGACCAGCGTGGCGATCGTGGGGGTCTCGGGCGAGTCATGGATGACCGCCGCCGGCTCGGCCGAGGCGTCGACCGGCTCTGCTACGGCGGTGCGGTACGCCTCGACATTGGCCGCGTAGCCCCCAGCCGACCGCACAAAGGTGTCTTCGCCGATGGGGGTCGGGTGCAGAAACTCCTCGCTGCGTGAGCCGCCCATCGCGCCAGCGTCAGCCTGCACGATGACGTACTCCAGCCCCAGTCGCGTGAAGATGCGCTCGTAGGCGTCTCTTTGGGCCTGGTACGCGGCATCCAGCCCCGCATCATCGACGTCGAACGAGTACGCGTCTTTCATCGAGAACTCGCGACCGCGCAGCAGTCCGGCACGGGGCCGGGCCTCATCGCGGTACTTGTCTTGAATCTGGTAGATCGCGAGCGGCAAGTCTTTGTAGCTGCTGTAGAGGTCTTTCACGAGCAGGGTGAATACCTCTTCGTGCGTGGGCGCGAGCAGGTAGTCGGCACCCCGGCGGTCTTTGAGGCGGAAGATGCCCTCGCCGTACTCCGTCCACCGCCCCGTCACCTCGTAGGGCTCGCGGGGTAGCAGCGCCGGAAAGTGCACCTCTTGCGCGCCCGCGGTCGCCATTTCTTCACGGATGACCGCCTCAATACGCCGGCGCACCTTCAAGCCGAGCGGCAACCACGCGAACACTCCGGGGGCCTGTCGACGAATGTATCCGGCGCGCACGAGCAGTCGGTGGCTGGCCACTTCGGCATCAGACGGGTCGTCGCGAAGAGTGCGGAGAAAAAGCTGCGAGAGGCGCGTGGTCACCGGCTCAGACTACTTGCCCCGGCGCGCCGATCAGTTTCGGCCGACGTGGCCCCCGGTTGGGGGCCAGAATGGAAACGGGCCAGCGAGCGATGGCAAGGGGGGCTTGGATCGCTCGCAGGCCCTTCCCGTCTCGCGAAGTGATCGCGCGGCGGGAAACCTGCACGACGGAAGAGCCCCCCTGAGCGACCCGTGGTGAGTCTGGCACCGCCCCCCGGTGCTGCCAGTCGGCTCCCCCGGCCGATAGGTTAAGCGTACTGACGCGGGTCATGGCGGGGTCAGTCCCCCGATGGGGGGACATGCGTGTGCGTGGCAGTGCAATGCGCAACGCCCCCGCCATGGTGGCGAGGGCGTTGTGCGATCGTTCGGTACAGAGGTCAGGCGGTTACTCGGCGTCGAGATGAAGAGACGGCCAACGCAAGAGCACCCAGCAACAGCAGTGAGATCGCGCCCAAAGCCACCGAAGGAGCAGCTTCGCCGCCGGTTGCAGCAAGTTGCGGGCCGCCGACAACTTCAGGGGGAACTGCACCCGCTGAGATACCGAGGGCACCGTTCCAGGCGTCACGCACGCCGTCCACAAGCTCATCAACATCGGGGAACCAGTCATATGCGAGGTAGATGTATGCGCCCGTGCCGATCGCGAAACTCCCCATGCCAAGATTGTCGTTGGCGGCACTGAAGTACAGCGGCGTGATGAGTGCCTTCTGATCATCTGAGAAGAGGGAGTAGTCTTCGAGACCACCTGTGTAGTTGCCGTTCGGTAGTTCAGCTGTCAGCGCTTCATCGCCAGAGACACGTTGCCACGGGCCGTTACTGTCATTGTTCCCAAACTCAACAGTGAAGTCCTGGCCGGTCAGCTCGCTGACGATAGCCCCGTGAGTGTAGGAACCAGTGCCCACAATCACACGCCCCGCCGAGACCCACGTACGGATGATCTCGAGCGCTGCATCGCTGATAGCAGATGTTCCCCCAATATCCCAGTTAGCACCCTCCGGCAGTACGAGAACATCGGCACCCGCGAGAATCGAGGTCCAGGTCGCCGCACTGGCGTCTCCGCCGTCGGTTACTCGCATCTGGCTCGCCCCCGGGAGAAGCACGGTGGCGATGTCCCAATCCTCTTCGAGAGGATCGGTGAAGCTGCTATTTGAGAACACGACGACGACGGGACCGCTCGCGTTGTCACCCGGGTAGGTGCCGGGCTCGAGCGGGTTGTTGAGCGCGGCCGCGGCCGGACGGAGCACCGGAGGCTGGTCAGCCTGCTGTGCCGTCGCTGCCGACAGTGGCGCGAGCGCCAGAGCGGCCGCGATTGTGAGAATGGAAAGACTGCGGCCTACTCGCATGGATGTGATCCGTTCTTCAAGAATTCCACCCGCCCAATGGCGAACGTGCTTCAGCCAGTATTGCATAGCCTCTGCTCAGGAATGAAGAGCAGTCCCGGGTTAGGCGGTGACGACGAGTGGCTCGCCGACAGGAGCATTCGGCATCGACGCGGCGAGGCGGTTCGCCTCTTCAATGAGGGTCGCGACGATCTCGCTTTCGGGAACGGTCTTGATGACTTCACCCTTGACGAAAATCTGGCCCTTCCCGTTGCCGCTGGCAACACCGAGGTCGGCCTCGCGCGCCTCGCCCGGCCCGTTCACGACGCAGCCCATGACGGCCACGCGCAGCGGCACCGTCATGCCTTCGAGCCCCTTGGTGACATCTTCAGCCAGCGTGTAGACGTCGACCTGAGCGCGACCGCATGACGGGCACGACACGATCTCGAGCTTGCGCTCGCGCAGGTTGAGGCTCTCAAGAATCTTCAGGCCCACCTTGACCTCTTCGGCCGGCGGCGCCGAGAGCGAGACACGAATGGTGTCGCCGATTCCCTCGCCGAGCAGAATGCCGAACGCCGTCGCGCTCTTGATCGTTCCCTGGAAGGCGGGGCCGGCCTCGGTCACTCCGAGGTGCAACGGCCAGTCGCCCCGCTCAGCGAGCTGGCGGTAGGCCTTGACCATGACGATCGGGTCGTTGTGCTTGACCGAGATCTTGAAGTCGTGAAAATCGTGCTCTTCGAACAGGCCCGCCTCCCACACGGCGCTCTCAACGAGAGCCTCGGCGGTGGGCTTGCCATACTTCTGCAGCAGGCGCGGGTCAAGTGAGCCGGCGTTCACCCCGATGCGCAGGCTCACCCCGGCGGCTTTCGCGCGCTTGGCTATTTCGGCGACCTGGTCGTCAAACTTGCGGATGTTGCCCGGGTTGACGCGCACTGCCGCGCATCCCGCATCGATCGCCTGGTACACGTACTTCGGTTGAAAGTGAATGTCAGCGATGACCGGAATCTGGCTCTTCTTGGCGATGATGTGTAGCACGTCGGCGTCGTCGGTCGTCGGCACCGCGACGCGCACAATGTCGCAACCCGTCGCCGTGAGTTCGGCGATCTGCTGCAGGGTTCCATTAATGTCGGTGGTCTGCGTCGTCGTCATCGACTGCACGCTCACCTGATGATCGCTGCCGACCATGATCTTGCCCACCTTTATCTGGCGGGTCTTGCGGCGGGGGGCGAGGGTCTCAGGGACCTTGGGCATTCCGAGATTGACTGCAGGCACGTGGCCAGTGTACGACTTCGGCCTGAACCGATGCCGCTGTCGCGGGGTGCGATGCTCAGGCGAGCACCGCCCCCCGCCCCATGCCGTGTTTAGCTGACCGATCCGAGGTGCGTCGCGAGCGCCGTCACAAACTCGTCGTGACTTTCGAGATGTGGCGCGTGGCCGTTGCCCTCGAAAACGACCTCGCTGAACGCCCCACCCTTCGACGCGTATGCCTCGAGCACGTCGCGGGTTTGGCTCACCATCGGCTGGGGCGGAGCGACATCTACTCCTGGCCAGCCAGGAATGACGCCGACTTGGCCCAGCATGTTGAGGTCGAAGAACGATGCGTCAGACACGATGGCATCAGCTGAGCCTCGCACCCACAGCACGGGCGGCTTGTGCGCAAGGTCGACGATGCCGCTGACGTTGAAGTGCGTCGGGGCCATGGTGTTGAGCACACCGCGGGCACCGGGGGCAAACCCAGGCCAGTTCTCTGACGCACTGCTATCGCCCGGGTAGTTG
>JBBRWT010000026.1:0-19243 GCA_038249035.1 Actinomycetales bacterium | reverse complement strand
AGCGGACTCTCGCAGCTCGCCCGCATTGGCTTCGACACCCTCGGGCTGCAGACGTACCTCACGGCCGGCCCGAAAGAGTCACGTGCCTGGACGATCGGCAAGGGCTGGAAGGCACCCCAAGCTGCCGGCGTCATTCACACCGACTTCGAGAAGGGCTTCATCAAGGCCGAGGTCATCGGCTTCGACGACCTCGTCGAGACGGGCTCGATCGCCGAGGCCCGCGCCAAGGGCAAGGCCCGCATCGAGGGCAAGGACTACGTCATGCACGACGGCGATGTGGTCGAGTTCCGCTTTAACGTCTAGCGTCCTTCACGCTAAACGTCATACGCCGAATACGTGATCAGGTCGTTCGTCGGCAAGGCGACAGAACGAGCCTGGGATGGGCGGCACGTCACGGAGACAGACCGCACGGCCCAGCGGGCGGCACTGCGGAAACTGTCGAACTCGTCGACTACCACTGATGGTGACCAGATCGAGCGCGGCATAGGATCGCAAGGCCCAAGGGCTGGGACGAGATGAGGAACTGGTGGCGAACGCGACAGCAGGTTGGTACGACGACGGGTCTGGAAAGCAACGGTGGTGGGATGGCCAAAACTGGACTGATCGCTTTCAGGAACCACAGCCCAATGAAGGCGGGATAGCTGGTGTCGTCAGCAGGATCGAAGCGCAAGCCGTTTCAGGAGCCCAACCTCGGCCCGCTCCCCAAGGCGCCACTTATGTGGTCTTGCAGGTCATCCTCAAGGAGAAAATGTGGGGCACGGGTTCTGGAAACCTCACTGAGCTAGAGCGAGCCGTGAATGCTCAGGCCGCCCTGGGGTACCGATTGCACACGATCACGACGGCAGCTTCAGGAAGCAAAGGTATGGGCGGCGGCGACCGCATTCAGGCAACGATGATCTTCGAGAAGCTCTCTTAGTCGAAATCTACCCCAGTGGGCGGGGCCGCCCCGCTCGTCTTCGCGCAGGTTGCACAGGTAGCAGCCGTCGTCATCATCGATATAGTGCCCGCAGTAGCCACGAATGTGCACCAGGCAGAGCATCATATGGTGATATTCTCAGTGCATGCGAACCACCGTGACCCTCGACGACGACCTGCTCGCGAAGGCTGCAGAGCTGAGCGGCACGACCGAGCGCACGGCGCTGCTGCGTCAAGGTCTGACAGCGCTGATCGAGCGCGAGAGCGCACGCCGGCTCAGCCTGCTCGGTGGCAGCGACCTCGGCGCGAGATCGGCGCCCCGGCACCGCGACGTCGCCTGAGTTGTGATCCTCGTCGACACCTCGATCTGGATCGACCACTTGCATCGCAGCGAACCTGACCTGGTCAACGCGCTCAACCGGTCTGAGGTGCTGCAGCATCCCATGGTCATCGGAGAACTGTCGTTGGGCGGGTTGCGCGATCGAGGCGCGGTGCTCGGCCTGCTCGCCAACCTGCCCGCTGCACCGGTGGCCAGCCACAGCGAGGTCGCGCGTTTCGTCGACGCGCACTCGCTCTACGGGCAGGGGCTGAGCCTCGTCGATGCTCACCTGCTCGCGTCGGTGACGCTCGCGCCTGGTGCGCAGCTCTGGACTCGTGACAAGCGCCTGCAGCGCGCGGCTGACGAGTTAGGTGTTCCCCACACCTGACTGTGAGGAGCCCCCGCGCCCCGAAGAGTCCGCATGACGGTGGTTCTGGCTACTGCGTATCAGCTTCCCCCGGTGGGCTCATCCGTGACCGAGGCAATTGACGTCGAGCTCTATCGTTCTGCCAACGGGCTTGTCGAACTCGCTGTCAAGACTGACGGCGAGACGGTCTGGCTGTCACGCGTGCAACTGGCCACGCTCTTCGCCCGTGACGTCAAGACCATCGGCAAGCACGTTGCCAACGCCCGCCGAGAGGAATTGGAAGAAATTCCAGTTGTCGCAAAATTTGCGACAACTGCCACAGACGCAAAGGTCTACCAGGTCGAGCACTACAACATCGACATGGTGCTCTCAGTCGGCTATCGCGTGAAGTCGGCAGAGGCAATTCACTTTCGACGATGGGCAACTCAGGTGTTGCGGCGGTATTTGCTCGACGGTGTCGCTCTCGACGCCCGCCGGCTTAAACAATTGGGCTCCATCGTGCAGGTGCTGGTGCGCTCCACGGACGAACTTGTCGCGGGCGTTGCCGAGGTCGTCGAACGCTACTTGCCGAGCCTTCGCACGCTTCGCGCTTACGACGAAGGCGAGATCGAGCCAGGTGACGGCACTCCGCTCACCTGGGCTCTGACCTACGACGAAGCTCGCTCCGTCATCGACCGGGTGGGCGCCGAGTTTCCGGCCGATACCCTGTTCGGCGGGGAGCGTGGCGGCTCGCTCCGCAGCGTCATCGCGACCATTTATCAGGGCTTCGGCGGGGTCGAGCCCTACCCGACAGTCCAGGCTCAAGCCGCCAATCTGCTCTACCTCGTCGTGAAAGACCATCCTCTCACCGCGACGGCAACAAGCGCAGCGCGGCCGCTTTATTCGTGCACTTCTTGGCCCGCAACAACGCTCTCGACGATGCCCAGGGTGTGCCGCGCATCTCGAACAACGCGCTTGCCGCGATCACCCTGATGGTCGCGATGAGTGACCCGAGAGAAAAAGACCTCATGATCGCACTCATCGTCAGCATGCTCGCCGACGACGCGCGATAGACGCGGGCTCAGGGCGCGAGCTCCTCGCGCAGGCGTGGCTCAACTCGGTGCTGTGGACGCACGCCCGACTTGTCGGCATAGAAGGCGCGAATGCGGTCCATGTCGCGCGATACGTCGCCAGAGAGCTCGAACGTCGGGCCGAGTCCGCAGGTCTTGGTGGTGCGGTCGACGTACCCCAGGGTGACCGGTATCTGGGCTTCGCGGGCGATACGGTAGAAGCCCGACTTCCAATGAGTACTCCCAGAGCGGGTGCCGTCGGGGGTGACCACCAGGCCGAAGACGTCGCCCGACCGTATGCGATCCAGCACCTCGGAGACCACGCTGCTGGGCGCCGCCCGATCGACCGGAATGCCGCCGAGGCTTTTCATGATCGGCCCTCGCCACCCACGGAAGAGGCTCTTCTTGCCCAGCCAGCGAATGCGCATGTCGAGCCGCCACGTGATGGCGAGCATGAAGACGAAGTCCCAGTTCGACGTGTGCGGTGCACCGATCAAAATGGTGGGGCGATCCGGTGCTGGCTCGCTCACGAGATGCCATCGGCTGACAGCCCAGAACGCGCGGGCGACGAGACGTCGAAGGAACATGGGTCAAGAATAGGTCGCTCAACGCCATCGACGGCCTCCGCAGAGCCAGACCTGGGCGCGTGAACCCGTAGGGTGATTCGGTGACCGACCCCACCCTGAGGATGCCCAACCGGAGGTTCCGCGCCGTGCTCGACCTCGGCGACGCCGTCGGCACCCTTCCTCCGATTCCGCGGTCGTTCGGGCGCCCCGAGATCGACGCAGATTTCGATGATGAGTCGAGCGCGCTCGGGTTGTTCCTGCACTTCAGAGGTGGCCAGTTGCATCTCGATGTCACCGACGACCGCTTTGACTACCATTTTCATCGCGCCAACGGCGACGACATCGACCGCAGCCCCTGGCCATCGAAGCCGACGGCCGCGCTGCTTGACTGGGCACGCTTGTATGTCGCTCAAGCGCTCCCGGTCATTCCCGACCTTCTCGCCGACGCCGAAGAGGCGGCCGAGTGGCACGCGGCCGGCCTGAGCGTTTTCGCTCGCGACACTGGCCCCGTTCCGCTCGAGATCATCGAGGTCGAACTCGAGGGCGAGCTCATGCTCTTGCCCTGGCTCGGCAGTGGCAGCGTCGACCACGAGCACATCGACGGCGACCACCACCCGATCGAGCTGCTGTGGGATCCGCTCGGTGAAGCGCCGAGCATCCGCATCGCCCGCGCCTGGCTCGATCCGCGCACCGATGACCCGCGCACCGTGACCGAGCCCGGCATCGACTGGAATGCGGTCGGGATGCCCGCGCCCGAGGTTCTGACCTGGCTGGAGGGCGTCTACCTTAACCACCACGTCATCGCGCATCCCGCCCAGGTCATCCTGAGGGCCGCGCTGGAACGCCTCGCCGGAATCGGCTGACGGCTCAGCCGTCGAGCGTGTCGGGGTACCGCGACCCGTCCGGAAAGTTGCCAAACAGCGGCCGCTCGCCGTCGGTAACAGAGTCGACCAGCAAGTCGCCACCGACGAAAGCGCCCCGCCATGAGGCACCCCGCCCTCCGAACACCTCTTCGCGGTCACCTCGTGAGCGGGGTCGGTTGATGCCGAACTTGAACGAGTGCACTTGTTCGCGCACGCGCTCGGCGAACTCTCGGTTGTCGGTGGCAACCGACGAGACGAGGCTGCCGTTCGACACGTTCATCGCCGCAATGAACTCGGCTTCGGTGTCGACCAGAACGATCGAATCGATTGGCCCAAAAGGTTCAGAGTGGTGCAGCGACCACGCTCGCGGCGGCTCGAGCACGCAGGCCGGCGCGACGTACGCGGCAACGTCTTGGCCGGGCAGAAACTTTCCCTTCGAGAGATCACCGTGATACAGCGGGATGCCTCCCATCGTGATTGCCTCGTCATAGGCCGCGCGCAAATCGGTGGCCTTAACCTTCTGAATAACCGGACCGAATTCGAGGTCGGGCAAGTCGTCCGCGGGGTCTTCAACGGCGAGTGGATGCCCGAACCGAAGGTTGTCGATGACCGACAGGTACATCTCGAGAAACGTCGGAAACAGACGGCGCTGCACCACGTAGCGGGGGTACGCCGTGCAGCGTTGCTTCGCATACTCGAAGCCCTTGCGCAATATGGGCGCGAGCTCGTTCCAATTCGAATAGTCCCAGATGCCCCAGGTGTTGAGTCCTTCCTGCTCCAGAATGTGCCGCCGATCGAAGTTGGCGAGAGTCTGGGCCGCTGCCCGGCCGTTTGACCTGCCGCCCACGAAGGCGAGCGCTCCCAGATCGGGCGACGAGACGAGAGCATCCGCCAGCTCGCCTCCCACCCCTGACAGCAACGTGACCGGCAGGCCAGCGCGCACCATGATCGCGTGCGCCAGCGTGAGTGCGTGAAAACCGCCCTGTGAGGGTGTCTTGGCGATCACGGCGTTGCCTGCCAACAGCTGCACAAGCTCGGCGTGAACGAGAACGCTCAGCGGGTAGTTCCACGACGCGATGTTCGAGATCGGGCCGGGCAACGGGCGCCGACCCTCGAGTTGCCGCTCAATCTGACCGAGGTACCACTCAACACCCTCGATGCAGCGGTCGATGTCGGCGCAGGCGATCTTCCATGGCTTTCCGATCTCCCATACGAGTAGCATCGCGATCGCATCGCGTGCCTCTCGCAGCCCGTCAATGGCGGCCATCACTCGGGCAACCCGCTCGTCGAGCGCCACCGTGGCCCACTGGTGATGCTGGCGAACCGCGTCGTCCACGGCGGCAATCGCCGTGTCGTGGTCGACCCGCGGTGGCCCCAGAATCGGTGACTGATCGATCGGATTGACGTGCTCGCCGCTTGTCCCGACCGCAAGCCAGCTTCCACCGATGAGGTTGCGAATTCGATCGCCGTCGAAGGCTTCCGGCGCGAGGCGCCGAGCAGTGGCGCTAACACTGTTCCAGTCGGTACCGGGCTTGAGGATGAGTGTCATTGATGGTCCGATCTGGGAGCGGTGAACTCGGGCCTGAGTAGGGATTCAGGGAGCATAGGTCGCTGCCAACCACACCTCGCCACGACGCCGAGGGATTGACAGCAAAAGTGCACGCGGAACTCAGGAAGCGAAGTTCTCAGCGGCGTGGGCGGTGGGGCTTTCATCACGCAATGTGCCGTTCGAGGCATGTGCCGCGAACGGCACACAGCC
Source organism: Actinomycetales bacterium (assembly GCA_038249035.1). GTDB lineage: Bacteria > Actinomycetota > Actinomycetes > Actinomycetales > Microbacteriaceae > Microcella. The sequence continues at coordinate 13,405 of JBBRWT010000026.1, read as the reverse complement.
AGAGCAGGGACCAGCGCCTTGGGCGGATGGGTGGTCTCGCCTTCAGCCTCGTCCGATAGACCTCACCCTCGCAGGCGCTCCCCTCGCGGGTCGTAGAACGGGCGGCGTGACACTGTCGCCGCGACGAGCCGACCCCGGCATTGCACGCTAAACGCGCCATCAAGATCAGCCGCCGGGTCGATCGCGGCGATGCCGACCGCGCGCCCGAGGGTGTGCCCGTAGCTACCGCTCGTCATGCGCCCGACTGCGACGCCGTCGCAGAAGACCGTCTCGTCATGCACAAACACCGGCTCAGGGTCATCGAGCGTGACGTAGACGGTGCGATGGCGAGGCGAGCCGGGGTCGAGAGCGGCCACCGCGGCGCGACCGGCGAAGCCGCCCGGCTTGTCGAGCTTCACGGTGAAGCCGAGGCCCGCCGAGTAGGGGTCGTCGGCTGGGCCGATGTCGTGACCCAGGTGGCGGTACCCCTTCTCGCTGCGCAGAGAATCGAGGGCGTGGTAGCCCGCGAGCCGAACATCCAGTTGCTGGCCGGCCTGCCAGAGCGCGTCAAACACGTTTAATGCGAGATCGGCGGCGGGGTATATCTCGAAGCCCAGCTCGCCGACGAAGCTAATGCGCAAGCTGAAGGCGAAGCCGTCGGCGATCTCGACCTCGCGCCCGTGCGTGTAACCCTGGGCCTCGTCTGACCAGTCGTCGGGCGAGACCAGGCTCATGAGTTCGCGGCTACGGGGGCCCATCACGCCGATCGTCGCAAGAGCCGCGGTTACGTCGACGACGGCCGCCGCCCGCCCCCGGGCCGCACGACGTAAGTGCCATAGCGACTTGTGGCGGCTGGCCGACGGTGTCACAACCAGGAAGCGATCATCGTCGAGCCGCGTGATCGTGCCGTCGAGCTCGATGCCGCCTGCCGCGTTGAGAAACAGTGTGTATACCGCCGTACCCGCGGCCACGTCGATGTCGTTCGTCGCGACTCGCTGGCACACGGCCAGCGCGTCGGGCCCGGCAACCTCGAACTTCGCGAACGGGCTCAGATCGAACAGCGCGACCCCCTCACGGGCTGCACGATGCTCGGCCGCCACCTGGTCGAACCAGCCCGGCCGACCGTAGCTGTAGCCCTCGGCGGCGGTGGGCCCGCCGTACCAGTTGGCCCGTTCGCCACCGTTGAGCTCGCCAAAGCGTGCGCCGAGTTCGGCCAGCCGATCGTGCAGGGGGGTGCGGCGCACGTTGCGCGCGGTTTCTGACTGGTAGCTCGGCCAGTGCATGGCGTACAGCCGACCCAGGCTCTCGGTCGTGCGGGTGTGAAGATACCGGCGGTTGCTCTGGTTCGGCGAGAAGCGCTGCACATCGACCGAGGCAGAGTCGAATCCCGGTGCGCCGGTCATCATCCAGTGGGCCAACTGCTTTCCGACGCCCGGGGCGTAGATGATGCCCTGCGAGTTCATGCCCGCGGCGACGAACAGTTGCTCGACCTCGGAGGTTTCGCCCATCAGAAATGAGGTGTCGGGCGTAAAGCTCTCGGGGGCATCGACGAAGCGGTCGTACCCGGCGGGGCCAAGGGCAGGCACAGTGCGCTCCGCCTGCTCTCGCACGGGCGCGAAGTGCTCCCAGTCATCAGGGAAGGTCGCAAAGCCCTCGGTCGAAATGCCGTCTACCGCCCGCGGCAGGCCATTCGGTTCGAAGGCGCCGACCAGTAGACGGCCCGATTCGTGACGGATGTAGTAGCTGTTGTCGAGATCGCGCAGCACGGGCAGGGTCGCCACCGCGCCGTCGATCACGCCTGACCTCACATGCACGTGCTCGGCGGCATAGAGCGGTAGGTGCACGCCGACGGTGGCGGCCAGGTCGCGGCTCCACAGGCCGCCCGCGATCACCACTCGTTCGGCGAACACTGCCCCGTGATCGGTCAACACCCCGGTGGCCCGGCCCCCCGCGTGCAGAATCTCGGTTACGCTCACGCCCTCGCGAATCGCGACACCACCGTCGTGTGCCAGCTTCGCGAAGGCGAGCGCCGCGTATCCCGGGTTCACATACCCGTCGTTGGCAAAGTGCAACCCGGCGAGCATGCCGTCGAGTGAGGCGAGCGGCCACAGTCGGGCGATCTCATCGAGGTCGACGATGCGCGCAGCGATGTCGTTCTGGCGCGCCACATCGAGCCCATAGTGCAGTTCATCGACCCGGCCGAGAGTGCGCGCGATGCTGAGCGACCCGCAGCGTTGAAACGAGACGGGCAGGCCCGTGCGCTCTTCCAACTGCGCATACATCTCGAGCCCGTACGACGACAGTTCTGTCATTGCCGCAGTGCTGCGGGCTCCGGCCACGAGCCCGGCCGCGTGCCACGAGGTTCCGCTGGTCAGCACTGCGCGTTCGAGTAGCAGCACATCAGTGTCACCCGCCGCGGCAAGATGGTGCGCAATGCTCGCGCCGATGATGCCGCCACCCCCGATCACCGTTCGGGCGCGCCCGGGCCACGGCGCGCGCGCCGTGTCGGTGAACAGTGAGGCGCTCAGTGAGCGGTCGGCGAGCTTATCCATGGCGTCACTCATTCTCGGGGGCGAATGTCGGGCATCCGCCAACGTGGGGCGTACGAGCACGGTATCCGGCTGTTGTCCGTGTGAACAACACGGCACCGGCGTTCCGCGCGCGCTCCCCGATGCATCGTCGACTCTCGGTTGTCATGAGGCACGATATAGCTGTGGATGCCCACCGCGCGGTCAGCAACGCCCGAGCTGTGCTCGCCGCGGCAGTCGAGCGCCTCGCCGCCGCGGGCATCGCGCCCGACCTGCTCGCGACCACTGTGCCAGCGCACCGTGTACTCGGCGTCATTCCGCGCCGCGAGTCATATCGGCGAAACGGTGAAGGATTCCTTCTCGGCGCACTCTTGATCACCACGAGCGGAGACGTGTTTGAGCCGGGCCGCATCGTGCGCGCGAGCCGGCAGGTGCTGCCCGGCCACCAGTCTGAGAGTGCGCGAGCGCGGCGCGAGTCACGGCAGCGGCTGCTCGACGCGCGCTTTGCCGAGGGCAGCACGGTCGTGATCGACGCCCGACCGTTGCCCCTCGACGACATAGAGGCGTTGCGCGCCGAGCGAGGCCAGCTCGTGCTGCGCGACGATCACCGGGGTGCCGCGGTGCTCAAACGGTGGATGCCCGGCTCACCCGATGACGCTCTCACCCCCCTCGACGCCTACCTGCGCGAGCGTCTCGAACTCGTGCTCGGCGATCGACCATCGGCGCCGGCGGGTCAGGGTCAGGCTCAGGCGTGACGCTCTCCCCGCTTGCTGTCGATTCGCTGACCGCTGACTGCCGGATTGCTGAACCAGGGTCAGTGCTGGGCGATCCCCCCGTACAGTCGCCCGATGGAATCCAGCATCCCGTCCACATCCCCGCCCGCCAGCGATAGTCGCGGGCACTCCGTCATTCCTGGCCGCGTCGCGAACTATGTCGAAGACGTCTTTCACATCGTGCTTGCTGTTCTCCTCGTCATCATTGCCATCGCCGCTTTTGGGGTGGTGCTCTGGCGGATTGTGACTACTGAGCCGTTCTTTCCGACCGGCATGATCCAGGCAATCAACGACATCTTGTTCATCGTCATCATTCTCGAGATCGTGCGCACGATCATTGCCCGCTTTACTGACGGTGTCTTCCAGTTGCAGAACTTTCTGGTCATCGGCGTCATCGCCGCAGTGCGACACATCCTCACGGTGGGGGCGTCGCTAACGCTCGAGCCCGACAAGCCGCGAGAGGCCTTCGATCGCGCGCTCCTCGAGCTCGGAGTGAACACGTTCATCGTGCTCGGGCTTGTCATCGCGATCTATCTGGCGCGCGCGAGCACCGCGTCGGGCCGAGGGTCAGCTGCAGCTCGCGACTGACAGCTTCTCGCCGCTCGTAAACTAGCAGCGTGCAAATTCTCGACATTGTTTTCGTCATCGCCGGGCTCGTACTGCTCATCGCGGGTGGAGAGGCTCTTGTTCGCGGCGCATCGACGCTCGCCGCCCGCGTAGGGCTCTCGCCACTCGTGATCGGCCTCGTTGTCGTCTCGGCGGCGACCTCCGCGCCCGAACTTGCGGTGACGGTGGGCGCGGTGATTCAGGGCGAGCCCGACCTCGCGCTCGGCAACGTGGTGGGGAGCAATATCGTCAACATTCTCCTTATCCTTGGGCTTTCGGCGATCATCAGCCCTCTCGTCATCAAACGACAGCTCGTCCGCTTCGACATTCCGGTCATGGTGGGATTGTCGGTGCTGTTGGTACTGGTCAGCCTCGACGGGCAGATCGGCGTGCTTGATGGCGTGCTTTTGCTCGCCGGTCTCGTTGCGCACACTGTCATGAGCATCATCGTGAGTCGACGTGAGGTCGCCACTGCGGCCGCACCGCCCGACACGATGCCCCTCAACAGCAAGCCAGTGCCCCTGTGGCTCGCGGGAGTGCTGCTGCTCGCGGGCATCGGCCTACTCGTGTTCGGGGCACAGTTGCTCGTTGAGGGTGCCGTCAGCATCGCGACCGGCCTGGGCGTCAGCAGTCTCGTCATCGGGTTTACAGTTGTCGCCATCGGAACCTCGTTGCCCGAGCTCGCGACCTCGATCATCGCGCTACGCCGCGGCGAACGCGACATGGCCGTCGGCAACATCGTCGGCAGTAACATCTTCAACATCGGAATGGTGCTCGGGGTGCCGGCGATCATCTTTGGCCAGGGCATCCCGGTACCGGCTCCTGCTATTGCGCTCGACCTGCCCCTTATGCTCGCTGCGGCGATCGCGTTGCTGCCCATCGCCTTCACGGGCTTCGTCGTTGCGCGCTGGGAGGGTGCTCTCTTCGTCGTGCTTTATGTGGCCTACACGACCTATCTCGTGCTCGCCTCGACCCAGCACGCCGCTCTCGAGGGCTTCACCGACGTGATGATCTGGTTTGTTTTGCCGCTTGTTGCGCTCACTCTTGTGGTCTTCACGGCGTTCGAAGTGGGTGTACTGCGAGGGCGCCGCGCGACCGCGAGCGGTGCTGGCCCAGCGCGACCCGAAGACGAACCCGTCAGCCGATGATGGTCACTGCGGCTGTTGGCGCACCGCGCGTCGTGACCTTTGCGGTGTTTCCCCTCGGTGTCACGACCCATTCGTTTTGACGGAGTAGATGCCGCAGGTGCGCGATGCGCACGATGAGGTTCTTGAACTCTTGATAGAAGAAGATCGACACGAAGAGGTAATTCCACCACCATGAGGTGCGTTTCTTGATCTCGGGCGTCGCGACACTGTAGGCGAACGCCACCTGGATCGGGCCCGAAGTGAGCGTGAGCAGAGTGATGAGAGCCAGAATCGGCTCGAAGCTCGGAAGTCCACTCTCTCGCCACACGACGAACGCGAGGGTGGGCCACATGAGCGATGCCGCCCACGGAAAGATCTCTCGCCAGCCGAGCAACACAAAGATGCCCGCTTTCGTGCGCCAGGGCAGACTGCTCTTGGTCACCGTCGCGTGGCCATGGCGCAGGCTGACTTGAAACCAGCCCTGCGCCCAGCGCATGCGCTGCTTCCACAGCGAGCGAAGGCTGACCGGCGCCAGCTCACGGCTGAGAAGCCCCGGGTCGCTGACGACGCGAGCACCCGCGCGCACCGCGCGCAAGGCAGAGTCGATGTCTTCGGTGAGGTACCGCGACTGAAATCGGATCGCCCGAAACAGTTGCGTATTCCAATACCCGTTGCTTCCGCCAAAGATGCCGAAACCTTGCACGCGGGCGCGGCCGGGATGGTTCACGGCGTAGATCTGCTCAAATTCGATCGCGACCATTCGGGCAACATCCGACTCGTCGCCGTTGCGCACGACGCAGTGGCCCTGCACGATGCCGACGTCGTCGGCCATCCACCGCCACGCACGATCGAACGCACCCGGCATCGGTTGGTGGTCAGCATCGAAAATGCCGACGAACTCGCCTTCGACCGAGGCCAGTGCCGCATTGACGTTGCCCGCCTTCGAGCGGCTGTGCGGCACGCGGAGTGCCGTGAAGTTGGGATTCTGCTCGGCCAGTCGCCGCAGTTCGTCTTCGATAGGCAGATCGGTCGGGCTGTTGTACGCGAGGATAATTTGCAGGCCGCCGGCGTACTGCTGCCTGAAAAAAGACTCGAGAGTCTCCATGATCGTCGCCGCCTCGTTGGGTAAGTAGGCGGCGATGATGGCGGTCGCCCGCGGCGGAATGGAGTCGGGTGCGGGAGGAGGTTCGACGATGCGCATCGCGGCCGCACCCTCGACGAACTGGCTGAGGGCCATCACAATCAGGGTCAGCACAACGCCCCAGTAGAACCATGGTGAGATGTCGACGCCGTTTTGGTAGGTGAAGACCATGAGAGCGAAGGGCACCGCGAACGACAGCACGAACGACAGGCTGATCAGCAGTGGAGTGAGAAAAGGGCCGGGCTTGATACGCCGACCGCGCCGTTCACCCGGCCGGAGGTCGAGGTCTCGATTGAGTAGCGACTGATCGGCCTCGGCCACCACCTGCTCGCGTCGATGAGCATCTGTTGCCGGGTCGCCAGTGAGCGGAATCCATGACGTGCCGACGTCGAGGTGGTGCAGGTCGCTTTCGCTGTAAAAGGGAAGCTCGGCAACGGCACGCATGATGCGACGCAGCCTCGACAACAATGCTGGGGTCAGCCCGCCGTTCAGTTCGACCATGATGTGCTCGCCGCGCAGAATCGTGACCGTGTCACCCCGGCGGATCCAGCGCTTGATGCGCAAGGCAACATCGAGTCTCAGCCCATCACTGACCGGGGGATGCTCGGCCAGAGTGGTCGAGATGCCGACCGAGAACGCGGCCGCAATCGAGGCCATGGTTACTCGGTTCTGGCCGGCGGGCGGTCATGCTCGACGCTCTCGGCAGACGTCACCTCGACGAGGGCCTCGTTGTGCCGCAGAAATCCGGGCTTCCACGGCGGGTCGAAACGCGCGTAGTACGTCTCGCCCACCGGCGTGAGGCCGCTGGCGCGCACCGCCGCCATGAGCGTGTCACCCTGCGAGGCCAACCGCGAGGTCGTCGACATGCCCCCGAAGCGCCGCGCGGCCACCGTCCGTGCCGCCACGGTCGTGGTTCGCACCCGAGGGTCCCGGGGCGCAGGAGCGCTCGCGGGGTGCATGTCGGCGGGCATGACAAAACTCACCGTCTGTGTCTCGGGCCCCCGACTCTGTTGCAATACCGGCGCTGTCATCGAGATGCTTTGACGATCGGCGTTGGCGCCGCTGATGTATTGAAAGAGGGGGCCAAACCCAGCGCCCGCACCCTCGCCAAGCGCTCCGCGCACATCAACTTGCGCGAGCACGTGCTCAGGGTAGCTGCGCACTTCGAAGTCGTCGTGCCTGCTCAATACGAAGTACGGCTGCTGTTCGGTCATGCCGGGCGCCTCCCTTCCGGAGTGGTGCTGACGCTACTCCAGCAAATCCTTGATCTGCTTGTAGACAAGCCCTGCGACGTTCTCCGGGTTCAGTCGCGACAGGCGCGACATGGTTCAGGCATCCGAGCCGATGAAAATTTCGTAACTGCCCTTCTCCACCGCCTCGATGGTGTGGCGACCCGCTTCAACAGGCGCGGTTTTCGCGACGGGGCCGAGCACGGCCTCGCGCTGTTCTCACGCTAGCCCTGCCTCGACCGATCGATCAGGGCCGAACGTCCCTCAGCACGGCTGCGCTGAGCTGGGCTGGCTAGCGACTGATCCGCACTGCTTCTACGCGATCGAACGAGAGGATGAGTTTCTCGCCATTGACCGGGCGCCCGAGGAACCAACCCGCGGGGCACAGGTTGAGTAGGCCGGTGGCAAGCATGAGCACGCCCACTGGGATGAGGGCGAGGGCCCAGCCGCCCGACACGATGCTGCCGATGATGATGGCGGGCCCGCCGATGATGCGCGCCCACCGCCCGGCGGGCGACGACACGGCTTTCAGCAAGGCGATTCCCCAGGGGGCAGGAGTCTTCATGGTGCTTCCTCTCGATCAAACACGGTGGTGTTCGCCGCGCTTTGGCGCAACGTAGGTGCAGGTGTCGCCCGCGCACAGCGTGGGCTTCTCGCGGGCGAAGCGCCTAGCCAGTTCACAGCCCAGGCAGTAGCCGAAGGCAGCCTCGGCGTAGAGCAGTGCCAGGCACAGGCCGCACACCGTCTGCGCGATGACGGCGGGTAGTCCGAGCCAGCCGAGCGCGAGGCATCCCGCCATCGCCATGCCGAAGCCGAGAGCCCAGGCGAAGCGCTTTGAGCGGGCCTCCACCCATTCGGGGCGCTGGGGGCGCGTCAGCAGGCTACCGAGCACGAGGGTCGGGGTGATGCGGGTGCCCACGAACAGGCGCAGATACATCTCGATGGCGAAAAGGATGCCGAAAGCGCGCATCAGCTGAAGATCACCGGTGACCACGCCGGTCAGCCAGGCCGCGAATCCCGCGAGAAAGAGCAGTCCGGCCGAGGCTCGTACCGCACGCTCATTCACGACGGGCACGTCGATACCGCCGACCCACTCGCCAACGACGGGGCGGATGCCGCGATCGGGAGTGGTCTCGGTCATACTCGCTATTATACCCCCTGGGGTATTCCGGATATCTGGGAATCCGCAGGAAGAGGTGGAATCGTAGTCTCATGACGGTCTTGCCGATGTTTCCGCTCGGGTCGGTGCTGTTCCCCTCCATGCCGACCGCGCTGCGAGTGTTCGAAGAGCGATACATTGTGATGCTTTCGACGATTCTTGGTGACGAGCCGCCCGAGTTCGGCATCGTGCTGATCGAACGGGGGAGCGAGGTCGGTGGTGGCGAACAGCGCTTTCCGATCGGCACGGTCGCCCAGATCACCCGTGTCGAGACCAGCGAGGGCTTCATCGGCCTCATCGCCCAAGGAGACCGCCGAGTCGAAGTGGTCAGCTGGCTCGACGACGACCCATACCCGCGGGCGGAAGTGCGTGACGTACCCGAGTTGGTGTGGGACGACGAGCAGCAACCACTGCTCGATCGTGCCGAACAACTGGTGCGGCGCACGATCGCGCGCGCCAGCGAGTTCGTCGAGCAGCAGTGGCCCGCCGACATCGAGCTGGGTGACGACCCCGTGCAGGCGTGCTGGCAGCTCGCCGGCATTGCCCCGCTCGGCGCGCTCGACCAGGTGCGGTTGCTGCGAGCCGGAAGTGTCGTTGAGCTACTGAGCGCACTCATCGAGGCAACGGAGGGTGCTGCCGAGATGCTCACGATGACAGGGCCCGACGACGACGACTTCTCAGCACTGCTCAACGGCGAGTAGCCTGCCTTCATGGCCGAGGTGATCGCTCTTCCGATTCCCGTCGACGCTGCGACGGCCGCCTGGGCTGGCCCGGTGTTCGTGCTGATGGCCCTCACCGGGCTCACCGTGCTCATCTGGCAGGCAGTGCGGTACTTCCGCGATGACAAAGCCGACCGCGCCGATCGCGATGACAGCGCCGATCAGTAGTCAGCGAGTAGAGTGAGCCCTAGCAGCATCCTCAACTGAACACTCGGCCGTTTCCGCGATGCGGGAGAGCCGCGGGCGTAACGTCCGGGGCACCGAAGGAGCAAGCCTCCCCGCCAATCTCTCAGGTTTATGTACCGCATCAGCCAGGCCACTCTGAAAAGCAGAGCGCACCGTTTCGACGGGAGCGCACTCGCCCACGGGGAAAGCGCCGCACCGGCTGCCACAAGCAGCCTGGAGGCGTGAAACTCTCAGGCACCATGACAGAGGGGGAGTTCCACCGGCCGTCAGCGTCAGGAGAACTCCGTGTCCGACAGTTCCGCAGGCAGCTCCACCGCGAGCTCCACGGCCAGCACCGCAACAAGCGGCGCAGAGCCTCACTACTCACCTCTGCACGACGTGCACGTCGCGCTCGGGGCCGCGTTCACCGACTTCGCTGGCTGGCAGATGCCGGTGCGCTACAGCTCTGATCTGGCCGAGCACCACGCTGTGCGCACCGCCGCGGGCATTTTCGACATTTCGCACATGGCCGAGATCGCGGTCGACGGCCCCGATGCGGCCGCATTTCTGGATGCTGCGCTCGCCGGCCGGCTCTCGGCCATGGCCCCCGGCAAGGCCAAGTACTCGCTCGTGCTCGACGAGCACGGCGGAATCGTCGACGACCTCATCGTCTATCGCATGACCGAGACCTCGTATCTGGTCGTCGCGAACGCGTCAAACCGCTTTGCGGTCGTCGAGGCCTTGCAGCAACGGGTCGGAGTTGACGACAGCACGCCCGGGGGCAGTTTCGACGTGACGATCGATGACCGCACCGAGGCGATTTCGCTGATCGCCGTTCAAGGTCCGGCCTCGGTGGCCGTGCTCGCCGCCACGGTGGGGCTCACCATCGACGGGCTCCATGACCTCAAGTACTACGCCTGGGGCTCGGGCACTTTCGGCGGCCTCGACCTCATGGTTGCCCGCACGGGCTATACGGGTGAAGACGGGTTCGAGCTCTACGTGCCCGTCGAGCATGCCGCTGCACTGTGGGCTGCACTCACCGCCGCCGGCGAGCCCCTCGGTCTCGTGCCCTGCGGGCTCGCGGCGCGCGACACCCTGCGACTTGAGGCCGGCATGCCCCTGTATGGGCACGAACTGGGGCTGAGCATCCAGCCGGTACAGGCCGGTCTTGGTCGCGTCGTCGTCACTGACAAGCGTGCCTTTGTCGGGCGCGACGCTGTCATCGCCGGCCCGCCCGAGGGGGCCCGGGTGCTCGTCGGCCTGCGTGCCGAAGGTCGCCGCGCCGCTCGCGCCGAGTACCCGGTGTTCCACGGCGAGGCGCTGGTGGGCGAGGTCACCTCGGGGGCGCTGTCGCCCACTCTCGGGTACCCCATCGCGATGGCATTCGTCTCGCCCGATGCCTCGGCGCTCGGCACCGTGCTCGACCTCGACGTGCGCGGAACCCGCATTCCTGCCACCGTGGTTGCCCTTCCGTTCTACTCCCGTTCTTAACCCACACGTTCCTCATTCGCCCACCTCGCACGAACTGATCGAAAGGCCAGCCTCATGAGCGCAGTTCCCGCCGACCTGCAGTACACCGCCGAGCACGAGTGGGTGCGCCTTGAGGGCGATGTCGCCACCATCGGCATCACGCAGTACGCCGCTGACGCCCTCGGTGACGTCGTGTACGTCGATCTGCCCAAGGTGGGTGCGGCGCTCGCCGCGGGTGCCATCGTCGGCGAGGTCGAGTCGACCAAGTCGGTTGGCGAGCTATACGCACCGCTCGACGGCGAGGTGCTCGAGGCCAACCAGGCCGTCGCCGACTCACCCGAGACGATCAACGCCGACCCCTACGGTGCTGGCTGGCTCGTGAAGGTGCGCGTCACGAGCACCCCGACAATGCTCAGCGCCGACGAATACCGCGCCCTCATCGGCGAATAGAGAGACGACCTATGACTGCCACGTTTGCATCTCGCCACATCGGCACCGACGCTAACGCCCAGCAACTCATGCTCGACGCGCTCGGCTACGCCTCGCTCGCCGACATGATGGATGCTGCGGTGCCCTCCGCGATTCGCCAGACCTCCGCGCTGCGCAGCCTGCCTGCCCCCGCGACCGAGGCAGAGGCGCTCGCCGAGTTGCGCGCGCTGGCCGCGCACAACCGGGTTCGCCGCAGCATGATTGGGCAGGGGTACTACGGCACGGTGACGCCCGCCGTGATTCAGCGCAACGTGCTCGAGAACCCCAGTTGGTACACCGCCTACACGCCCTATCAGCCCGAGATCTCGCAGGGGCGTCTCGAGGCGCTGCTCAACTTTCAGACGATGGTGAGCGAGCTCGCTGGCCTGCACACCGCCAATGCGTCGATGCTCGACGAGGCGACGGCCGTCGTCGAAGGCATGCTGCTCGCGCGACGGGCATCGGGTGTTGACGCGCAGCGGTTCATCGTTGACGCCGACACCTTCGCTCAAACTCATGCCGTTCTCGCCGGCCGCGCTGAAGCGCTCGGCATTGAGCTCGCCGTGTTGCCCTTGGCCGACATCGATCCCGCCGAGCTGCCCGAAGCCTTTGGCGTTTTCGTGCAATACCCGTCGGCCTCCGGCCGCGTATGGGATCCCTCGCTCATCATCGCCGCCGTCCGCGAGACGGGTGGTCTCGCGATCGTCGCAGCTGACCTGCTCGCACTCACGCTGCTCACCAGTCCGGGCGAGCTTGGTGCCGACGTAGCCGTGGGCACAACTCAGCGATTCGGCGTACCCATGGGCTTTGGCGGCCCGCACGCCGGCTATCTCGCCGTGCGCGAAGGCCTTGAGCGCCAGATGCCCGGTCGACTCGTCGGCGTTTCGCGCGACGCCGACGGTCGCCCCGCCTACCGGTTGACGTTGCAAACTCGCGAGCAGCACATCCGCCGCGACAAAGCGACCTCGAACATCTGCACTGCCCAGGTGCTTTTGGCCGTCATGGCGTCGATGTTCGGGGTTTATCACGGACCGGACGGGCTACGCCGTATCGCCGAGGGAGTGCACGCCCAGACGGCCGGCTTCGCGGCACGACTGCACGCGGCCGGCATCGAGGTGGCGCACGGCGAGTTCTTTGACACCCTCGAAGTGCGGGTGCCTGGCCGCGCAGAAGAGATCGTCGACGATGCCCGCCAGCGCGACCTACTGCTGTGGCAGGTCGACGCCGACACCGTGCGCTTCAGCTTCGACGAGGTGACGGCCGCGAGTGGCATCGGGTTCTCCCGAGCCACCGACGGGCTTGCCGCCGACCTCGCCGCGGTGTTCGGCCTGAGCGACGGCTTCGGCGTCAGCCTGACGGCGCACCTGCCGAGTGGCCTGCGCCGGGCATCCGAGTACATGACCCACCCGGTGTTTCATGTGCACCGCAGCGAGACCGCCATGATGCGCTACCTCAAGCGCCTCGCTGACCGCGATTATGCGCTCGACCGCGGCATGATTCCGCTCGGCTCGTGCACCATGAAGCTCAACGCCGCTACCGAGATGGCTGCCGTGACGTGGCCCGAGTTCAGTGCCCTGCACCCCTTCGCGCCGCTCGACGACGTGCAGGGCTCGCTCGTCATGATCGGACACCTCGAGACCTGGCTTGCCGAGCTCACCGGCTACGACGCCGTGTCGCTGCAACCCAACGCCGGCTCGCAGGGCGAGCTCGCCGGGCTACTCGCGATTCGCGGATACCACCGCTCGCGGGGCGACGTTCACCGCACGGTGTGTCTGATCCCCTCGAGCGCGCACGGCACGAACGCCGCCAGCGCCGTCTTGGCCGGGATGCGCGTCGTCGTCATCAGCACCGACGACAACGGCGACGTCGACATCGACGACTTGCGCGCCAAGATCGCCGAGCACGGCGAGAACCTTGCCGCGCTGATGATCACCTACCCCTCCACGCACGGCGTCTACGAGCACGGTGTCATGGAGGTCACGGCCGCTGTGCACGACGCCGGTGGGCAGGTCTACATCGACGGCGCCAACCTCAATGCTCT
>JBBRWT010000025.1:0-20085 GCA_038249035.1 Actinomycetales bacterium | reverse complement strand
AGAACGAGGTACCCGGAATACACCGTGTCGACCCCCCCCCACAGGTTGATGAGGTCAGCGACAGCGATTGCGGTGCGCTCACCAGCCTCAAAGTCGCTGAGTTGCGGCGACTCGCTGGGCACGTATCGCCCCGTCAGCTGGACCTCGCCAGTCGGCAGGCTCGGGATCCCCGCTCCTACCGCCACGTATCCGACGGCCACGGCGAGACTCGCGCCGCCCTCGGTCACGAGGTGCCGCACAACCCAATCGCCCGGCTCACCCGCAGCATCGGATGCGTCGCGCCCACTCAGTCGACCCGTGACGGTGAGATCGTCGCCCGCCACCCAGGTGCCGCTCACGGTCACGAGTCGCCCGCTCGCATCGGTCGTCATCACCGCTTGCGGCTCAGCCACCGTGTCGAGTGCGACGGGCGTCTCCGTGTCGCGAGTGTCGACCACCGTCGACTCGAGCGACCGCTCGAGCTGCCACTGCCCCAGGGCGGCAAACGCGGCGGCAACACCGAGAGCCACAAGGAGAGCGGCGATCCAGCGCGGTCGCCGCGCGATGCTCCAGAACCCGGGTACAGGCACGGCGGCCATGGTCGCCATCGGCGGGTGTCCTCCTGGGGGCGATGCTGGTTGTGTACTCAGCCGGCTATGTACGGGGCGACGACCACGTCGACGCGCTGAAATTCTTTGACGTCGGAATAACCCGTGGTCGCCATTGATCGTCGCAGGGCTCCCATGAGATTCACCTGACCGTCGGCAGTGGTGCTCGGCCCGAACAAGAGCTGGTCCAGTGGCGCCAGTTGACCTACATGCACGCGCTTGCCGCGCGGCAACTCCGGATGGTGGGCCTCGGCACCCCAGTGCCACCCGCCGCCAGGAGCATCCGTCGCACGCGCCAGGGTGCTGCCCAACATGACCGCGTCGGCGCCCATCGCGACCGCCTTAACAATGTCGCCGCTTGTGCCGAGCCCGCCGTCGGCGATGACGTGCACGTAACGGCCGCCCGACTCGTCCATGTAGTCGCGGCGGGCAGCGGCGACGTCGCTCACTGCGGTCGCCATCGGGGCGTGGATGCCCAGGCTCAAGCGCGTCGTTGACGCCGCACCCCCACCGAAGCCGACGAGCACCCCGGCTGCACCCGTGCGCATAAGGTGCAGCGCCGCGGTGTAGGTCGCGGCGCCGCCGACGATGACGGGCACATCGAGCTCGTAGATGAACTTCTTGAGGTTGAGGGGTTCGGCGCTATTGCTCACGTGCTCGGCGCTGACGGTGGTGCCGCGAATCACAAAGAGGTCGACGCCCGCGTCAATCACCGCTTGATGGTGCTCCTGCGTGCGCTGGGGACTCAGCGCACCGGCGACGGGCACGCCCGCAGCGCGGATCTCGGCAAGCCGCGCGCCAATGAGCTCGGGCTTGATCGGCTCGGCATAGATGCGCTGCATCTCGGCGGTCGCGCCATCGTCTTCGAGTTCGGCAATGCGGGCGAGCTGCGCTTCGGCATCGTCGTAGCGCGTCCAGAGACCCTCGAGGTCGAGCACACCGAGACCGCCGAGGCGCCCGATCGTGATAGCCGTTGCCGGGCTCACGACCGAGTCCATCGGCGCCGCGATCACGGGAATCTCGAACGTGAGCGCGTCGATGCTCCAGTTCAGCGAAACGACCTCGGGGTCGCGCGTGCGGCGGCTAGGAACCACGGCGATGTCGTCAAACGAGTACGCCCTGCGCGCTCGCTTTCCACGGCCGATCTCGATCTCCATCACCTCCCCACCCTATCGGGCGCGCTGTGTGCGGCCAGAGCCTGGCGCAGCAGACTGTGCAAGCCGAGAGCCTCGGGTAGCGTGGCGAGCGGCGGTCAGACCTGACCACCACGGAGGGAGCAGTCGTGGCCGGCAGCGCACTGAACATCGAGCGACCCGGCGCGCGGGGCATCGAACCACTGCGCATCGCCGTCGTCGGAGCCGGCGGCTGGGGTGCCCAGCACGCCCGCGTCATCACCGAGCGCACCGACACCGAACTCGTGGGCGTGGTGGGGCGCGATCCTGGGCGCACCGCGGCACGCGCGGCCGCCTATGGCACGCGCGCCTACATCTCGATCGCGGGGATGCTCGAGGCAGAGCATCCCGATCTCGTCACCGTCAGCCTGCCGAACGAAGAGCACTTCGCGCCCACGCTCGAACTGTTGCGCGCGGGCGTGCCGCTGCTGGTCGAGAAACCGCTCGTCTTCGAGCTCGCCGAGGCCGACGCGCTGCTCGACGCGGCCGGCGACACGTTCTTCGCCATCAACTTCAACCACCGCTTCGCCGAGCCCGTGTTGCGGGCGCGGGCGGCCATCGAGAGCGGCGAGCTTGGCGACCTCGTGTTCGCCACCTGGCGATTCGGCGGCGAAGCAAACCACGGGCCGTCTCCGCACGCCAACCTCATCGAGACGCAGTGCCATGGCTTCGACATGCTCGAGCACCTGTGTGGGCCGATCGCCTCGGTGGCCGCGCAGATGACGAACAAGACCTACGGGGCGTGGAGCACGATCGCGGTCGCCCTCGAGTTCGCCTCGGGCGCCGTGGGCACGATGCTCGGATCATACGACTCGTCGTACGCCTACCCCGATACCCAGCGCGTCGAGCTCAACGGCACGGCGGGCCGCGCGATCATCCACGACACGGTCGGCTCACTCACCCTGCAGGCAGTGGGCGACGAGACCGAGCGGGTGTGGCGCCCCGGTTACTTCGACGATGAAGCACGGTCGTTCGAGCGCACCTTTGATCGGCATCTGGATGCTGCGCTCACCGCTCTGCGCGCTGGCACTCCGCCCCCCGTACCGGCGTCGGCGGGTCGCCGTGCGCTCGAGCTCGCGTACGCGGTGATCCGCTCGCACGAGACCGGGGCGCGCGTGCGCACGGCACCCGCCAGCCGATAGCGCCCGCGCGCCCTCGCGCCGCGCCGCCCGGCTCATCAACACTCCGACTTTTGCTGTACACCGTGGGTTCAAACCTGCAGTGTTGGGCGAATCGCGAAGTATTGCAGTGAGCGCGAGCACAACTCGCTCGCAAGCGTCAGGCTTGCGGCACCCCCAGCCCTTGCAGCACAGCCCCCAGCCGGTGCGGAGCCCACAGATCAGCCCAGATCCACCGCCCGACCTTCTCACCTTCCCGCCGGATCGCATCCTCTCGAAGCTTCTCGTCAACCACCACCTGCTCGACCGTCCGGCCGCCCCGCAGCTCGGCGGCCCGATACTTTGACAGCCCATCGAACTCGCCTACTATCTGCTGCTGGGCCCACCGAAAGTCGGTGCGGACAACCCCCAGTTGCGGCAGCAGAAACTCGTGCTGCAGGTCGGGCAGCTCAAACCCCAACTCAACGATCAGTACCCGGCTGAGCGACTCACCGGCCGACTCGGAGCGTCCATCTGCGAACTCGAGTGCCCGCGCGAGTCGACGGGCACCCCGAACAATGCCGAGTTCGACTGCCGCTGCGCGGATGATGTCTTTCGTGGTCAGGGGTTTTCGTTGCGTTCCGCGCGGGTGAATACCCCAGTCGAGTGCGGTCACAGCCTCAGCAAATGTCGCTCGCGCTCCGAGTTCTGCGAGCGTGCGCGCCAGATCGGTCACTGTTATGCCATCCATTTGGATGATTCGAGAGGCCGGCAGGTGTGTGCCGCGGTAGTGAAGCGCACCCGAGACCCTGCCTGCCTCAGGGCCGGAGGCCAGCACCTCGATGCGCCGGTTGAGGTGCAAGAGAGGCACGCCCCACATGGCCGCCGCCGCGGCATGAGAGAGGACGATTCCGGGGTGGGCGAGCGCCGCGGCCCGACACCGGAGGCGGAACTGCTCCCACGCAGGAGCCGCCGACCAGGTGTCGGCAGCGACGTACGCACCGCGGTGAACCCGAACTAACTCGCCACGAGCCTCTGCCCTGGCAAGCGCACCCTGATGGCCATGGATGCTCGAGACACGTCGCGTGAGGATCACCCCATCGGCGGTGGCCGGAAGGTCACTAAGAAACGACGGCATGCCGCGAAGCATGCGCCACGACCCAAGCGCGGTCAATCGCCACACATGCCGCGCGGCACAGCAGGCGACTGTGCGAGCGATGCGGAGGAGCGGCCAACACCGCGGGTCAGCCGAATACCGCGAGTTTCTCGCAACACCGCGCGCAGCTTCGTGCAGTGTTGCGAGAAACTCGCGGTACTGACGTAGCAGGCTGACGCGGCGGGGGGACGCGGCGGGCTCGGCTCGCGGGCGAGGCGAGCGGGCGAGGCGAGCGGGCGGGCGGGCGAGCGGGCGAGCGGGCGGACAGCGTGTGCCCGCGTAAGCCCGGCCGCCTACCGGCGGTAGTTGGGAGCCTCGACGACCATCTGGATGTCGTGCGGGTGCGACTCTTTGAGCCCCGCGGCCGTAATGCGCACGAACTTGCCGCGTTGCTTCAGCTCGGTGATTGTGCGAGCGCCGCTGTAGAACATCGACTGCCGCAGTCCGCCGAGTAGCTGGTACACGACCGAGCCGACGGGGCCGCGGTAGGGCACCTGGCCCTCGATTCCTTCGGCGATGAGCTGCTCGTCGCTCGGCACATCGGCCTGAAAGTAGCGGTCGCGCGAGTACGACGTCTTCGAGCCCCGCGTCTGTAAAGCGCCGAGCGAGCCCATACCGCGGTACGACTTGAACTGCTTCCCGTTGACGAAGATGAGGTCGCCGGGGCTCTCGTCGGTGCCGGCGAGCAGCGACCCGAGCATGACAGTGTCGGCGCCCGCGACGAGTGCCTTCGCGATGTCGCCCGAGTACTGCAGGCCACCGTCGGCGATCACCGGCACACCGGCTTCGCGGGCGGCAAGTGAGGCCTGATAGACCGCGGTCACCTGGGGAACGCCGACTCCAGCGACGACGCGAGTAGTGCAAATCGAGCCAGGGCCAACCCCCACCTTCACGGCGTCGGCGCCCGCGTCGATGAGCGACTGCGCTCCCGTGCGCGTCGCAACGTTGCCACCGATCACGTCGATGTGGGCGAAAGCAGCATCGCCCTTGAGCCGAGAGATGATCTCAAGCACTCCACTCGAGTCGCCGTTCGCGGTATCGACGACGAGCACATCGACGCCGGCGTCGCGCAGCTCGCTCGCGCGCTCCCAGGCATCGCCGAAGAATCCGATGGCGGCGCCGACGCGAAGGCGGCCCTCGGCATCCTTCGTCGCATTCGGGTATTGCTCACTCTTGTCGAAGTCTTTGACAGTGATGAGACCGCGCAGCCGTCCGGCATCATCGACCAGGGGCAGCTTCTCGATCTTGTGCTGCGCGAACAACGCGAGCACGTCGTCTTGCGAGATGCCGACCGGCCCGGTGATGAGGGGTGCGGGGGTCATGACATCGCGCACCAGGGTAGTGGCGGCCTCGAAGCGCGAGACGAATCGCATGTCGCGGTTGGTGATGATGCCCACGAGCTTGCCGTCTCCTTCGACGACCGGAAGCCCTGATACGCGGAACCGGCCGCACAAGTCGTCGACCTCCGCCACTGTGGCGTCGGGAGTGGTCGTCACGGGGTTGGTGATCATTCCCGACTCCGAGCGCTTCACCTTGTCGACCTGCTCGGCCTGATCGGCGATCGAGAGGTTGCGGTGCATGATGCCCATGCCGCCCTGGCGGGCCATCGCGATCGCCATCCGGGCCTCGGTCACGGTGTCCATCGCGGCCGACAGCAGGGGTGCGTACACCGAGATGCGTTTCGTCAATCGCGAGGTCGTGTCAGCCTCGCTCGGAATCACGTCGGTGTGTGCCGGCAGCAACATGACATCGTCGTAGGTGAGTCCGATGAATCCGAACGGGTCAGGCTGGTCCATTGTTCCCCTTGGATCGTGGGTGCCGTGTGATTGTCGTCGCGCGAGAGCGCGGATCGAGCCCGGATGCCGCGCTGAATTCGGGTGTCTCATCTTAAGCCGGTTAGGTCGAAACGTATTCCGTCGCGATAATGGCTGAGCGGATCAGTTGGGGCCTGAAACACCTTGGCAACAATCGATCCGTATCGTCACCGTGGACGAACTGGGCCTGCTGGCCCGCGGGGCTGGGAGGCCCCTACCCGAAACGACCTGGAGGTTTCGTGGCACACGTTGCTAGCAGACCGCTCAACCGGCGAGCACCCCGGCGCCTTGCCGCTGTGCTTCTCGCCGGACTCGTCAGCGTTCTCACACTGTCGATCGCCGCGCCCGCGGCCGCCAACGAGGTCGGGCTCGACGAGTACGACTTCAAAGTCAGCGGCCTCGTCGAACTCGCTGATGAACCTCTCGCCGACGTGCTGCTCGTCATCGAAGGTGGCGGCTTCCGCGTCGAGGTTGAGAGTGGGCAAGACGGCCGCTGGGCGGTCGGGGTTCCCGAAAGAGGCGACTTCACTGTGACGCTCGACGAGAACACTCTTCCCGCGGGCATCGCCGTGATCGACGAGAACCTTGAGCAGCCGAACGTGCGCACGATCACGGTCGGCCAATCGGGCAGCGCCGTCGCTAACTTCTTCATCGGTCAAGGCGAGCGCAACACGACAAGCCTCTTCGACCAGGTGATCGAGCGGCTCTTCAACGGCTTGAACTTCGGTCTGTTGTTGGCGCTCGCCGCTATCGGGCTGTCGCTCGTCTTCGGCACCACAGGGCTCAGCAACTTTGCCCACGCCGAGCTCGTCACCTTCGGCGGCCTGATGGCGCTCTTGTTTGGTACCACTTTGGGCATGCCGATCTGGCTTGCCATCCCGATCGCTTTGATCCTCAGCGCGGGTCTCGGCTACGTGAATGATTCCGCGCTGTGGAAACCGCTCCGACGCAGGGGGGTCGGGCTCATACCCATGATGATCGTGTCGATCGGTCTCTCGCTCGCGGTGCGCTACATCTTCCAGCTCTTCGTCGGCGGTGACACCCAGCAGTTGCCCGGCGCAACCGACACGACCCTCTCGATCGGAGTCTTTGGGCTCTCGTGGATCGACGTGGGAAGCATGGTCGTGAGCGTCATTGTGCTTCTCGGCGTCGCGTACTTCTTGTTGCGTACGCGCATTGGAAAGGCCACTCGCGCCGTCTCTGACAACCCATCGCTCGCTGCTGCGAGTGGTATCGACGTCGACCGTGTCATTCGCATCGTCTGGGTGATGGCGGGCGGGCTCGCAGGCCTCTCGGGAATCCTCTGGGCGTACTTCCGGCCCGGCGTCAGCTGGGACATGGGTTTCCAGATTCTGCTACTGACCTTTGCCGCTGTGACTTTGGGCGGACTGGGCACGGCCTTCGGCGCCCTCGTAGGAGCACTCATCGTCGGGCTCTTCGTTGAGCTGTCGACCCTCATCATCCCCTCCGACATGAAGTACGTCGGGGCGCTGGTGATCCTGATCCTGGTGCTGCTGGTGCGGCCACAGGGCATCCTCGGACGCAAAGAACGAATCGGCTAGGGGCTGACAATGATTGACTGGATTCAAATCATCTCTAACGCCGCACAAGAGATCATCTCTCCGACCACGGCGGCCTACGCGCTCGCCGCCCTGGGGTTGGCGATCCACTTCGGCTTCACCGGGCTGCTGAACTTCGGTCAGGCGGGCTTCATGGCACTGGGCGCGTACGGCTTTGCCATTGCGACGTTGACCTTCGAGTGGCCAGTGTGGGCCGCGATTCTGTTCGGGGTCGTAGGCTCGATCGTCTTCGCCCTCATCCTCGGAATACCCACGTTGCGCTTGCGTGCTGACTACCTCGCAATCGTGACGATCGCTGCCGCAGAGATCGTGCGCCTCTTGTTCACGACGAACACCTTCGTCGAGGTAACTGGCTCGGCTAACGGCCTGCAGGGCTACAAGGGCGGCTTCGCGGCCTTGAACCCGTTGTTGCTCTTCACCGACAACGAGAGCGTGCTGTGGGGCTTCGGTCCGTGGGTCTACAACCCCTACGACTGGTGGGTTCGCATTTTCGGTTGGGGCTTGGTGGCCATCGCCGCCTTCATCACGTGGCGCCTCTTTAAGAGCCCGTGGGGTCGAGTGATCAAGGGCATCCGTGAAGATGAGGATGCCGTGCGAGCGCTCGGCAAGAATGTCTACTTCTACAAGATGCAATCCCTGGTGATTGGCGGCGTCTTCGGCGCCCTCGCCGGCGTGATCTTCATCCTGCCCCGAGCGGTCGTGCCCTCGAACTATCAGACCTCGCTCACGTTCTTCATCTACGCGATCCTGCTGCTCGGTGGTGCAGCCACGGTGTTCGGGCCCATTATTGGCTCGGTCATCTTCTGGGTGCTGCTCTCGTTCTTCTCGGGCTTCATTGCCCGAGCGGTCGAGGTCGGCTGGCTGCCGTTCTTGACCAACGTTCAGGCTGGTCAGCTTCGATTCATCTTGGTGGGGGTCGCGATCATGCTGATAGTGATATATCGACCTCAAGGAATCTTCGGCAATAAGAAGGAGCTGGCCTTTGTCAAGTAGCACAGGCGCTGACAGCGCCCCGATCAAGACCGTCGGCCTGCACGTGGGCGATCCCGCCCCCGGGGTCAAAAAGGTCGACCCCATCATCGTCGCTGACCACATCAAGCGCAGTTTCGGCGGCCTGACGGCGGTCGACGTCGAACACCTCGAGATTCCTCGCGGAGCCATCACCGCGCTCATTGGGCCGAACGGTGCCGGCAAGACCACGCTGTTCAATCTGCTCACCGGGTTCGACAAGCCTGACACCGGCGAGTGGACGTTCGATGGTCAGGGCATCTCGGGCATTCCCGCGTTCAAGGTGGCCCGCAAGGGTCAAGTGCGCACGTTTCAGCTCACGAAGGCGCTCGGGTTGCTGACCGTGTTGGACAACATGAAGCTCGGGGCGAAAGACCAGAGCGGCGAGAGCCTCGCCCGCGCACTGTTTCCGTGGTTCTGGCGCAAGCAAGAGGCCGAGATCGAGGCGCGCGCCCTCGACCTGCTAACGCGCTTCAAGCTCGTCGAGAAGAAAGACGACTACGCCGCCGGGCTTTCGGGCGGCCAGCGCAAACTGCTCGAGATGGCCCGCGCGCTGATGAGCCAGCCGCAACTTGTGATGCTCGACGAGCCGATGGCTGGGGTCAACCCTGCGCTGACGCAGTCGCTGCTCGACCACATTCTCAATCTTAAGACCGAGGGCATGACCGTGCTCTTCGTCGAGCACGACATGCACATGGTGCGACACATCGCCGACTGGGTCGTCGTGATGGCCGAGGGCAAAGTTGTCGCCGAGGGTGACCCCCACGAAGTGATGGCAAACCCCGCGGTGATCGATGCCTACTTGGGCTCGCACCACGACAGCGACCTCGGTGGGCTCGACACCGGAGTCATGACCGCGATCAAGGAGCTGGCCGATGACGACGCCGACGAAATCAAGCACTGACGCCATCGTGACCGACGAGACGCGCGCTGTTGTCGTGCACGTCGACAAGGTGACTGCGGGCTACCTGCCGGGCATCAATATTCTCGAAGACTGCTCGCTCACCGCCTACGACGGCGAGCTCATCGGCATCATCGGCCCTAACGGCGCCGGCAAATCGACGCTTCTGAAGGCGATCTTCGGTCTCGTGAAGGTGCGCGAAGGGACGATCGCGCTGTACGGCGACGACATCACGAACCTCAAGGCGAACAAGCTCGTGGCCAAGGGCGTGGGCTTCGTGCCGCAGTCGAACAATGTCTTCCCGACGCTCACCATCCAAGAAAACCTTGAAATGGGTCTCTTCCAGAAGCCGAAAGAACTTGACGACCGCCTCGCCTTTGTCGTGAGCATCTTTCCTGAGCTGGCCAAGCGACTCGGCCAGCGCGCCGGATCACTCTCGGGCGGCGAGCGACAGATGGTGGCCATGAGTCGGGCGCTCATGATGAGCCCCGAAGTGCTTCTGCTCGACGAGCCGAGCGCTGGGCTTTCGCCGGTGCGTCAAGACGAGGCGTTCTTGCGCGTCAAAGAGATCAACAAGGCCGGCGTGACCACGATCATGGTCGAGCAGAACGCTCGCCGATGCCTGCAGATCTGCGACCGCGGCTACGTACTCGACCAGGGCACCGACGCGTACACGGGGACGGGCCGCGAGCTGCTGAACGACCCCAAGGTCATCGGCCTGTATCTGGGCACTCTCGGGCAGGAATAGCCCCGCAGAACGGCACACAGGGCCCCGCAGAGCGACTGTCGCTCAGCGGGGCCCTGCGGCATGGTACGGACTCAGTGCTCATGGTGGCAAGTGACTGTGGCCACGAAGAAGGGCCCCGACCGAAGTCGGGGCCCTTCACAGTCGCACTAGCGGGTGCTAGTTGAGGCGGCTGAAGGTGTTGTCGGCACCGTACTGGAAGATACCGATCGTCGCCTCGGTCGGGTCGCCGGCCTCGTTGAACGTGATCGGACCAGACGCGCCGTCGTAGTCAATGACTCCGCCGTCAGCGATGATCGCTGCGCACGATGCGAAGTCAGTGCACTTCTCGCCATCGCCAGAACCACCCGAGACCTCTTGCAGCTTCGACGCGATGTCGACGCCCGTGGTCGAGCCGGCAGCCAAAGCCGCCAGCGCGATGATGATCACAGCGTCATATGACTCGGCCGCGTAGCTGAACTCGGTCAGCGCGGGGTCGACCTCAAGCAGACGGTCCTGGAAGTTACCCAGCGACGAGATGTCGAGTCCCGGCAGCGTTCCCTTGGCGCCCTCAACGAGGCCAGCCGCGAAGTCTGCACTGTAGTCGGCGAGGTTTCCATCGACGAAGTACAGCTGGCCGCCGGGGTAGCCCGCGCCCACGAGGGCAGGGACGACGACCTTGGCCTGGTCGAAGGTGATGACGGCGATCGCGTCAGGAGCAGCAGCGGTCAGCGCGGAGACCTGAGCGTCGAAGCTCGTGTCACCCTCGTTGAACAGCTCCTCAGCGACAACCTCGCCACCGGCGGCCTCGAACGTCGCGCGAAGTGCCGCGGCGAGTCCGGTACCGTACGCGTCGTTCAGAACGATCATGCCGAGTGTGGCAGCGCCGTCTTCAGCGATCAGGTTACCGAGCACCTCGCCCTGCAGCAGGTCGCTGGGGGCGTTGCGCCAGTAGAGTCCGTTGTCGTCGTACTCGGTGAACGCCGGGGAGGTGTTCGCCGGCGAGAACTGCACGACGCCCGCGGCAACGATCTGGTCGATGACGGTGAGCGAGACACCCGACGAGGCGGCACCGATGATGGCCGAGACGTCCTGCGAAAGCAGGTCGGTCACCGAGACGGTGGCGGTATCGGTCGTGGTGTCGCCCGAGTCGCGGTAGATGGCCTCGACGGTAATGCCGAGGTCAGCGTCGTTGACCTCTTGAACAGCGAGAGCGACACCCGCCTCTTCTGGCGGGCCGAGGAACGCCAACGCGCCACTCTGGGGAAGGATTGTGCCGACCTTGAGGGTCAACTGCTCGGTGGGGCCAGCCGGCTCTTCGGTCTCAGTCGTTGCGCAGCCACTCAGAACGAGTGCGCTGGCGCCCACGACGGCAATGCCGCCGAGGATCGACTTGAGAGAACGAGAGCGGCGACCTGAAGTCGCGGTGAAAACGCCCATGTTGCTCCTTGGGTTTCGAATGTGTTCAGGATGCGGAACCACAGGAGTGGCCGCTTATTCACCGTACGGTGCTCACGGTCCATACACAACTCATTAGGGTTACATCCCTGTAACACCGCGAAACGCGTTCATGGTCGTCAATAGCCGACGATTTCTGTCGTTGTGACCCGTGGGGCACGACGGAATCCGAAGATTAGCGCGCTGCGATCGACAGCGTTCCCACGCGCTCCGGACGGTTCTCGGCGGTGTATTGGTAGAGACCCAGCTCGCCGTCGATGACATCGCCGACCTCGTCAAGAGTGAGCGGCCCCGAAATGCCTTGGTAGTCGACCGCGGGCTCCGTGTCGAGCACGTCGAGGCACTCGCCGAAGCTCGAGCACGGCACCCCCTGCGCGGCCGCTTGCTGCAGGAACGCGGCGACCGAGCGACCGCTATCGTCGTTGGCAAGCACCGCGGCGAGCGCCGCGAGCACGACGGCGTCATAGGTCTCAGGCGCGTAGCGAAAACTCAGCAGCGCGGGGTCTGACTGGCGTAGCCGAGTGACGAGTTCGTCGTCGACATCGGCACCCTCCAGTACGCCGTGAGCTCCCTCGAGCAGTCCCGCTTCAACCGTGGCCGAGTAGTCAGCGAGGTTTTGGGCCGTGAGCCACAGCTGCTCGGCCCGCACCCCGCGCTTGATGAGTGCCGCGATCAGGGCTTGGTTTTGGGCCGCAAGAGACGCGCCCGTGGCCAGGATGACCGCGTCAGGCTCGCCGCTGGCAACGCTGAACGCCAGGCGCTCGACGTTGGTGGCGCCGTCGAGCTGCTCGATGCTCTTCAAACGCATTCCCTCGTGCTCGAGAGCCGCGCGCACCGAAAGCTCAAAAGAGAAGCCGAGCGCATCCCCCGTCGTGACTAGGGCCACGGACTCGGCCCCCTGGTCGGCGAGTTCGCGCACGATGGCACCGGCCTGCCGGTCGTAGGCCGGGATGGTGCGAAAAAAAACACCCTGAAGGGCAGCAGAACCCGTCGTCGGGTACGTGGCGGCAGACGAGATAACGGCGATATCCGCCTCGGCAGCGAGTGGCAGTAGTCGCTCGGCCAGCGCCGAGGTAGCTGGGCCAATGATGACGTCGACTTTCCGTTCGACCAGTTCGGCGAAGGCCGTCTCTAAGCGGTCTTGCGAGGTGTCTCCCGAGTCGCGATAGACCACCTCGACGGGCTGCCCGAGAACACCGCCGGCGCTGTTGATGTCGCGCACGGCGACCTCGACCGCGGCAACCATGGCCGGCCCAATGAAGGCGACATCGCCGCTCATCGGCAGCAGTGTTCCGATGCGCAGCACCCCGTCGCCAGTGGGCCGGGCTGTCGCGCTGGGAGTGGGCGTCGGCGTCGGCAAGGGCGCCGGTGCGGTGCAGCCGGCCAGCAGCACCGCGGCAGCAACGCTCATAGCGATGACGGCCAGTCGCGTCATGACGCTCCTTCTCGAGACCAGGGGGTTATGGGCACCCTATATCCCCGCGTCATAAGCTGGGATGGTGCCCGCGCCGTCACCCCTTCCCCTGACGGCAGAGTTCGTGCCGTTGAGCGATCAGCGCGCGGCCCAACTCCTCGAGCAGACCCACGCACTCGAGGTGCAGCAGCTCGACCGGCTCGCCACCGAGCGAGACGACACCTTTCGCGCGCACACCCCGCGCGGGGTTGTGGTGGCGAAGTTCGCTCACCCGCTCGACGATCCGGCCGCACTTCATGACCAGGTCGTGGTGCTCGAGGCGCTTGCTCGCGAGCACCCGGAGCTACCAGTGCAGCGCATAGTGCCAGCGCGCGATGGTTCGCTGCTGACGCGCGTCGTCGACGACGCGGGCCAGCCCCGCATCGCGCGCGTGCTCACCTACCTCGACGGTGAGCTGCTGGGCGCCCGGGTGAGGCCCGCTGCGGCGATGTGCACCCTCGGCTCGCTGCATGCCAGGCTCGCGTCGGCAATTGCGGCGATTGGCGGGGCTGCAGACCCGCCGCTGCAAGGCGCTCTCACTCCCTGGAACCTTCTGAGCATCGAGCAGTATGCCCCGCTCCGTGAGAAAATCGCCGATTCGAGCCTGCGCGACGAGGCGGCGCGCGTCATTGATCGGGCGACGGATGCTGTGCTCTCCCGTGCCGCGGCCCTACCCGCACTGCTCGCTCACAATGACCTGCACGGCGACAACGTGCTCGTCACGAGCCGCCCCTTCGCCGTGACGGGCGTGCTTGACTTCGGCGACATGACCCTCACCCCGCGCGTCGCCGACCTCGCCGTCGCGGCCTCGTACGCGCGCGGGCGCGTGCGGCCTTCGGTCGACCCATGGGCAGCCGCGCGCGCCTACGTTGCTGGCTTTGACGCCGTACAGGCGCTCGACGACGAGGAGCACGCGCTGCTCCCCGAGCTGGTGTTGCTACGCCTAGCCCAGCGAGGAATCCTGAACTCGGCAATTGCCGCTGCGAACCCGGCCGCCGAGAAGTACGCGAGTCGCAACCTGAGCGCCATCGCCCGTGATTTGCGTGAGCTCGGCGCGAGCATCCCGAAGACGATTCGAGCGTCGGAATGAAAGGAGCATCGCGATGATCGGACCAGCCACCTACTTCAGACCCGAGCACCGCGCGGGGCTCGACGATCGCACACGAACGCTCATCGACCGACGCGAGGCTGTGCTCTCGCCCGGCTACCGGCTGTTCTACGCGCTCCCCGTCGAGTTCGTGCGCGGCGCGGGCACGAAGCTCTACACGCGCGAGGGTGACGAGTATCTCGACGTCTACAACAACGTGCCGTCGGTGGGGCACTCGCACCCGCGCGTGGTGGCGGCGATCGCCGAGCAGGCGGCGCTGCTCAACACACACACTCGCTACCTGCACGAGGGGCTCATCGACTACGCCGAGTTGTTGCTCGCGTCATTCCCCGCCCCGCTCGACACGCTCACGCTCGTCTGCACGGGATCCGAGGCCAACGACCTCGCCTTGCGGGTGGCGAAAAATGCCACTGGTCACCGCGGCGTCATCGTCACTGAGAACGCCTACCACGGCGTCACGACCGAGATCGCGGCGATCTCGCCTTCACTGGGCGGCCGGGATTCGGTGGCTGACTGGGTACGAACGGTGCGCCCGCCCGTCGGCGACGGCACGTCGATGATCGAGGATGCTCGCGCCGCGATCGCCGAGCTACAGGCCGCCGGGCACGGGGTGGCGGCGCTCATCGTCGACACGGCGTTCGCGAGTGACGGCTTCATCGCACCCTCGTTGGGCACGAGCGCGGCTCTCTCCGAGCTGCAGCGCTTGGTGCACGGCGCCGGTGGATTAGTGATTGCCGACGAAGTGCAGCCCGGCTTCGGGCGACTGGGCGCGACCGACGCCGCACCGGGGCTGTGGGGATTCCTGCACCACGGCGTCGAGCCCGACCTTGTGACAATCGGCAAGCCGATGGCCAACGGGCTGCCCGTAGCGGGGCTGGTCGCCCGCCGCGACCTCATGCATACGTTTGGTGAGAGGGTGCGCTACTTCAACACCTTTGCCGGCACCCCGGTGTCGGTCGCCGCAGCCCGCGCGACGTGGGACGTGCTGCACGACGAACAGCTACCCAAACATGCGTCCACGGTGGGCGCAGATCTGCTGGCAGCGCTCACCGAGCTGGCGTCACGCCACGAGCGACTCAATACCGTGCGGGGCCGCGGCCTGTACCTGGCGGTAGACGTGGTCGATCGCGAGTCAGGCGCGCCCGACGAACAGGCCGCGGTGGCGCTCGTGGGCGCGCTGCGTGAGCGGCGCATATTGATCAGCGCCTCGGGGCGAGACAACGCGGCGCTCAAGTTGCGGCCACCGCTGCCGTTCTCGCGCGACGACGCCGAAAGGTTTGCCACCGAACTCGACGGGGCGTTGCGCGACCTGGGGTGAGCAGCTCGAGCGCCTCGTGCGATCGTCAGCGTTTAGACCAGCTCGACAGGACCGGTCTCGAGGGGTACAGCACGACGCTCGCGCGCGGCACGGCGGCGCTGCACGACCGCCTCGACGGTCAGCACGATGAGCGCGAGCCACACGAGGGCGAACCCGAACCACCGCTCGAGTGGCATCGGCTCGAGCAGCACAACCACACCGAACACGAACTGCAATATCGGGGCGAGGTATTGAATGAATCCCATGACGCTGAGTGGTAGTCGGCGTGTCGCCCCTGCAAACAGCAACAACGGAACGGCCGTGACGACGCCGGCGAACGAGAGCAGCAGGGCGTGGCCGATTCCTTCTCGAACGAAGGTGATGCCCCCCGTGAGCTCGATGGCGACGAGTGCGACTACCGCAAGAGGCACGAGCCAGGCCGTCTCGAGGGTGAGCCCCGAGACCGCAGATACTTTGCCGCCCATGCGGTTCTTGATGTAGCCGTAGAACCCGAACGAGAAGGCGAGTGTGAGCGAGATCCACGGCGGCTGCCCGTAGCCAATCGCGAGCACGAGCACCGCGACGACACTGATTGCCACGGCGACCCACTGGCCCACGCGCAGTCGCTCACGAAGAAAGAGCACTCCGAGCGCTATCGAGACGATCGGGTTGATGAAATACCCCAGCGCTGCTTCGACGACGAACCCGCTCGTCGACGCTGCGACGTACACGATCCAGTTGATGGCGATGAGGATGCCGGCCAACAGGCTCAGCACCATGATGCGCCGGTCGCGTAGCAACGCGGCGAAAGGCCGAAAGGTGCGCGTCACGGCCAGCAGAAAAACGCAGAACGCGAGGGAGAGCACGACGCGCCAGGCGACGATCTCGACGGGCGTGCTGGGCGCGAGCAACAAAAAGTAGAGGGGGAGAAAGCCCCAGAGTCCGTACGCCGCGATCGCGAGACCGAGGCCACTGGAGGAGAGGCGGGACTCGGGCACGGTGTCACTGTAGTCCGCGCGCGAAGGGCCACCTGACCGACCGGCGACAGCACGAACCCCCGACCGCGCAAGGCGGATCGGGGGTTCGACTGCAGTCGAGCGGGTGATTAGTGCACGACCACCGCGAGTACGTCGCGAGCCGACAGCACGAGCAACTCTTCGCCGCCGTACTTCACTTCGGTGCCGCCGTACTTCGAGTACAGCACGCGGTCGCCGACGGCGACGTCGAGCGGAACACGATTGCCGTTGTCGTCGATGCGGCCGGGGCCGACAGCGACAACTTCACCCTCCTGGGGCTTTTCCTTGGCAGTGTCGGGGATAACGAGACCTGAAGCGGTGGTCTGCTCCGCCTCGACCTGCTTGATGACAATGCGATCTTCGAGCGGCTTGATGCTGACCGACACGGTTGACCTCTTCTTTCTTACGACGATGAGGGGGTTGGCACACTCGACGTGCGAGTGCCAGAGCTACTGTATCGAAGCGGTTAGCACTCACGCAATCCGAGTGCCAACCCGGGCGAGCGGGTCGACCGAGACCGAGGTGGCAGGATCAGAGCATGGATGCGGGCGAACTGCGCGAGCTGTTGACTCCCGAGGCGCTGCGATTGCTCGACGAGCTTGAGCCGAGCAGCACGACGAGCGATGCCGTGGCACTCGTCTCGCGCCTTCGCAAACAGGGGCATTCCCCCGCCCGCGTCGCGGCAGTGCTGACGCAATACCGGCTGCGGCGCAAGGCAGTCGCGAAGTTCGGCCCGTTCGCGCAGCGCATGCTCTTCACCCAAGCAGGCCTTGAGCAGGCGAGCCGCCTGCGGGTCGCGGCGGTGCACGCCGGACGCTTCGCGGCCGCCGGGCTTACGCGCGTTGCCGATCTCGGGTGTGGCATTGGCGGTGACGCCATGGCGTTGGCTGCCCTCGAATTGCAGGTGACGGCCGTCGAGCGCGATGAGGTGACCGCCGCCATCGCTACCTACAACCTCGCACCGTTCCCCAGCGCGAACGTCGTGCATGGCGACGCGCTCGAGCAGCCGCTCGATGACGTCGACGCCGTGTGGCTCGACCCCGCGCGGCGCGAGGGCGCAACGCGGCTCGCGTCTCCCGACGACTGGTCACCCACTCTCACTGCCGCACTCGCGATTGCGCACCGGCTCCCCGCAGGCATAAAACTCGCCCCCGGCATGGATCGGGCGCTCCTGCCCCAGGGTCTCGAGGCACAGTGGATCTCGGTCGACGGCGAGGTGGTCGAGCTCGTGCTGTGGAGCGGCGCCCTCGCGCGCCCGGGGGTCGGACGGGCTGCCCTCGTGTTGCGCGGCGATGAACGGCCCGCCGAACTGCGTGCCGCCGCCGACACTGACGATGTCGAGGCCGGTGTGCTGGGCGATTACCTGTATGAGCCTGACGGCGCGGTGATTCGCGCGCGCCTCATCGGCGATCTCGCCCGATCAATCGGGGGCCGGATGCTCGACCGCACGATCGCCTACGTGACAGCCGATCAGCCCACGCCAACACCCTTCGCGCGCGGGTTTCGCGTGATCGAAAGGCTTCCTCTCGACGTGCCGCGATTGAGACGCGCCCTCGCGGCGCACGACATCGGAACACTCGAGATTAAGAAACGCGGCATCGATGTCGACCCCGCACGCCTGCGACCCAAGCTCGCGCTCAGTGGTGCAGGTTCGGCGGTGCTCGTGCTCACGAGGCTCGCTGGCGAGCGAGTGGCCCTTCTCGCCGAACGCTGCGACTAATCATGCGCGCGGCTGAATAGCACGATCAGCGCTACTGGAATCGTGTCAGCCGCCGAAACCGGCCGATCCGATGCCCGCCAGCGTGAGGACGAAGATGAGCGCGGGCACGAAGAACAAGAGGCCCCACAGTAGCGAGATACCCACGCCGACATAGCCCGTCACAAGACCGCCAATGGCCATGCCTCGCGCGTGCGGCTCGCGCTTGAGCCCCAGGTGGCCCAAAATCACTCCGGCGATCGCGGGAAGCAAACCGAGCAGGAAGAACGAGAAGATCACGCCCATGATGCCGAAGACCAACGCGAGCACGCTGAGGGTTGACGAGGGGGCAGCAGGCAGCGCGCTGTAGGGGGTGGAGACTGCAACGCCGAGTCCAGCCGAGGCCGGAGCTGCGGGCGCGTATGGGTCAAGGCGCGTTGCCGCGACCGGCACAGGGTTCACAGGTGCCACAGGTGCCACAGGGTTCACAGGCGGCACCGGGTTCGAAGGCGCCGAAGCAGCGGCCACTGGCAACACCGATGTCGCCGTTGCCGCGGGCTTCTTCGCCACAACCTTGGTGGCGGTGGGCTTCGTCGCGGCGGCCTTGATCGAGGCAGGCTTCGCGGTCTCGGGCTTCGTCGCATCCGGTTTGGCGGCCGCGGGCTTGCGGGCGGCGGGCTTCGCGGAGCGCGCAGAAGCACCAGCCGTATCGATGGGCGGCAGCGGGGCATCCTTGGCCCCCTGACCGGGTGCGGGCGGGGGCGGCGGGGGAAGGGTCGAGTCGGCCACTGTTTTCTCCTAGTTAGGTACGGCGGGCGGGGTGGTCGGATTACCTGGTCAGAGCGTCAGGGCTCCGGCAGAGGCGAGAAAAAGGCCCCAAAACGTGAACCAGGCAACGGTACCGATCCAGCCGATGATGGTGGCAGAGAGCGCGAGACCGCGGCCGCTCTCGCCGGTCTGGGCGATTTGGCGCAACGTGATGTGGCCGAGCACGGCTCCGGCGATCGGAACGAGGACCGCCAGAATCAACGCCACGGGTGCAAGGCGATTGGTCGGGCGGGCGATTGTCTCGTCGGTCATCAGGAGCACGCCGTTCGGGTAGGGAAGTCGATCTGTTTCACAAATTATACGGGCCCGCACTTTCGGGTTCACCGTGAGTGCGGGCCCGCCATAGGCGTCACCTAGTTGGAGAAGCCGCCGTTCGTGCCGATAATCAGGAACGGGAAGACGAACGCAACGACGACCGCGAAGAATCCGATGACAAGCCCGAGGTACCCGAGCACGAGGCCCGCGATCGCCAGGCCGCGGCCGCTCTCGCCGGTCTTCTTGATCTGGCCGAGGGCGATGTGGCCGCAGATGATCGCACCGAGCGAAATGAAGAACGCGAGCACGAGCGACACGATCGCCAGCGTGTTGGTCTTCGGGCCCATTGGAGCCGACGAGTAGGGGGTCGGCGCGGGCTGGGGAACAGGGGGAGGCGTGACGTCAGAACTGTGTATTCTCCTGGCTGGTGGCGGGTCGGCCCGAGCGGGCACGCACCATGCTTGCAGTGCTTCGAGAGAGTGTCAACGCGACGCGACGTGCGGCGACGCACTCTGTGGGGCACGAGCCAGGCCCGTGTCAGGCCTGAATCTGGGTCACCGGCAGGGTCGAATCGGCACTCACGTCGAGCGCCGACGGCGGGAGACCAGCGGCGATGAGCTGCGCGGCGAGCGCGGCAATCATCGCGCCATTGTCGGTGCAGAGCGACAGCGGCGGGATGCGAAGCGCAACGCCTGCCTTTGTGGCGCGTTCCTCGGCGAGCGCCCGTACCCGCGCGTTGGCGGCGACTCCGCCGCCGAGCAACAGCCTCGGCACCCCGAGGTCGCGACACGCCGCAATGGCCTTGGCCGTGAGCACATCGGCGACCGCTTCGCGAAATGAGGCGGCGATGTCGGCGGTCGGCACGGGCTCTCCCGCATCCCGAAGCTTCTCAACGTGGCGCGCGACCGCGGTCTTCAGCCCCGAGAACGAGAAGT
>JBBRWT010000024.1:0-21157 GCA_038249035.1 Actinomycetales bacterium | reverse complement strand
GTCAGGGCAGCAAGCCGCTCGGTCACGGTCTTCTCGTCGAGAAGCCCGCCGTCAGGCATGGCCTTCGAGGCGATGAATCGCAGCACCTCAGCTCGGTCGTCGGCCCCGGCGGGGTAGTGGTCGAGGCGTCCGTTCGTGATGAACCGGTCGATGCCAGTACGGCGCTCGATTGGTGAGGCCGCCAGAAGCTCGGCGAACCGCCCGGCGCACAACCGAGGCTCGGGGTCATCAGCGGTCACAGGGTCGATGAGCCCCACGGCGACGAGCGACCTCAGTACGCGGCTGCGGCGTGCGGGGGAGAGCGCGGCGAGGTGCGTCGCCGCATCCTGCTCGGCAATCAGCAGGCCGAGCACGTGGCGGCTCTCAGGGTTCGCGAGCGCGGCGATCACACCACGCCAGGCGTTCGCGTCGCTCGTCATACGGTCAGCGCCCACTGTGAGGGGTCGCGCTGCCCGAGATGACCTGCCAATGGCCGTCGACCTTTTGCCACAAGCGCGCATAGGTGAGCGACGTTTCGATTCGTTCGCCGGCCCAGAGGATCACGGCGTCGACCACCGTCTCGGTCGTGCCGCTGCCGTCAGATTCGACCGTGCGACGGCTGACTTCGGTGATGCGCTCGAAGCGCGTCGCGCCGGAGCGGTGGGAGTCGAGGTCAGCCTGCTTGCCGATGGTCGATCCGTCGGGGAGCGTGAATTCGAGCTCGTCGGCGATCAGGGCGTCTAACGTATCGACGTCACTGGTACGCATCGCGTCGAGCAACTGATCTTCGGCGTCGTCGAGGGAATGATGGCGGGCATCGCGATTCGGCATGCGACGACGCTATCGACGTGGGCCGCACCTATCGGATCGTTGAGCAGAGACTGGTGATCGAAGTGGTGTCGGTCATGCACCGGCGGGACGCCTGCGCGCAACGCTAAGGAGCAGCGAACTCGCCTATGCTGACATAATGTGCATTATCAGATAAAGCCAACACGCATCAGCAGGCGACCTCGATCACCGGTTGTAGATCTCGCGCCGATGACCTGCCTGCACGATGATGATCGTGAGAGCGGCATCCTCGATGCGGTAAATCACGCGATAATCGCCGGTGCGTACGCGCCATTCAGAACGCGCAGTGAGCTTTTTCGCCGCCGGTGGCCGTGGATCCTCTGACAGCAGTTCGATGACGGCTTGGATTCGTCGACGCGCTTCCGGCGGTAGCTTTCGTATCGTGCGCACAGCAACTGGAAGCATGGTGACCGTGTATTTCACGGTGCGAGGCCAAGCTCGCGCTTCACGTCCTCCCACGGTATTGCTGTCTCTTTGAGGCGCTCGGTCTCTTCCCAGGCTGCGTCGACCGCGCGAATGTCGGCAAGTTCTTCAGCATCGGCTAGCAGTTGCTCAAGCTGCTGGCTGTCAACCACCGCCGCCACCGGGCGGTTACGGCGCGTCAGGTACACCGGCTCAGCTCGTGCATCGTCGATGATCGACGAGAGACGGCCGCGAGCATCCGTAATGGCAATGTGGTTCACGTTTCAATATTAGCTGAAATGTACATAACAGCGCAACGCGCCGTTAAAAGATCACTCGGGCCACTCGGCAGCAAGTTCGGCGCGTGCGGTGGTCGGGTACGCGCCGGTCGCTGCTCCGGCGGCGTCGCGAACAACGGCCTCCGCGCGATCGTCCACGGTCGATGATGCTCGGCCTGCCTCGGCATACTGACGCAGTAGCCGGGGCAGGTCGTAGGGCTCGAACGGCTCGCCTGAGTGCAACAATTTATCAGCGGTGAACCAGCGATGTGCCGTGACGTCGACGTGTTCCGACTCGGTCCAGTTGGTCGACACCGGTTCGAAGCGCTCACAGCGCACGACGTAGTACTCGGCGTGTCCGCGGTCGTGATCCGCGGCATCCCACGCAACGTCGAAATCGATGCTGAACACCGACTCCCCCACACCGTCAACCACCAGCCCCGTCTCTTCGAACAGCTCCCGAATCGCAGCCTGATCGTGCGACTCCCCCTGGTCCACTCCCCCGCCGGGAGTGATCCAGCGACCCCACCGGCTCGAATCGGGCGCGGCCGTGAAGAACATCAGGGCGGCCCCCGAGGAATCCATGAGAATAATTCGGGATGACCGGCGCAGGCCCGGCGTTGGGGCCACGCCGTTACTCCCCCGCGTTGTTGCCGTTGGTGCCGGCGGTGCCGCTCGGGTACTCGGTGAAGTAGCTCACGTCGCCAACGATGCGCGTGTTGTCGGCGGGCACCGCGTCGACGGCTGCCTGAGCCACCTCGGCGGCGAACTCGCTGACGTTGTAGAGCCGCCCGGCCGCTTCTTTGCGGGCGTCGAGCGCGCCCGGCGCGGCACGCTCAAGCAGAGTGGCCGTGATCGTGCCCTCAATCATGTCGCCAGACACCACCGCAAAGCCGATGCCCTTCGCCTCCAGAGTCGGAATGAGCTCACGCAAGGCGTCTTCTCCCGCGCGCTTCGACAGCGCCACAGTCTCGTACTCGGGCATGGTGGGCACCGTGCGGATGAAGTGCGCTTGGTGGCTCGTGACGAAGACCACGCGGCCGCCCGGACCCATGAGCTCGGCGCCCTGCGTCAGAACGTTCACCTGGGCGTCACGGTTGAGCGTGAGCGCGTAGTCCTGGCCCATGCCGGACTCCATGCCGCCGGAAGCGTTGAGCACGAGAATGTCGAGGCTGCCGAAGCGCTCGCGCGTAGCATCCATGAGCGTCGCGACCGAGACTGCGTCGGTGAGGTCGGCGCCCACGGCGATGGCCTGCCCGCCGGCAGCTTCGATCTCGGCGACGAGCTTCGCGGCACGGGGTGCCTTCGCGCGGTAGTTGATAACGACATTGGCGCCCGCGGCGGCGAAGTATTTCACCGTGTCGGCACCGATGCCGCGAGACGAACCAGTGACGAGGGCGGTCTTGCCGGCCAGCGAGCCGGGCTGTAGAGGCGTGTTCACGATTCACGACCCTATCGTCAGAGCTACCGACGCGCGTTCATATGGCGGTGATAGCGTGAGAGAACCGATGCGCAAACCGCATTGACGACGGGAGCAACCAGGCCATGGTCGATCTGACCCAGTACCTCTGGATCGCGTGGCTTGTGTTCGTCATCGTCTGCGTGATCATCGAAGTTTTGACACTCGAGTTCACCTTCATGATGGTCGCCGCGGGTTCTTTGATCGGCGGTCTCGGCACCAATCTACTGGGTGCCGAATGGTGGCTTCAGATCATCGCTGCAGCCGTTGTCTCGGGGCTACTGCTGTTCACCATTCGACCGCTGTTGCTCAAGACTCTCAATCGTGGCGAAGAGCCAGCGCGGACCAATGTTGACGCGCTCATGGGCATGGCGGCCCGTGTCACGGCGCCGTTCTCTGACGGGGCCGGCTTCGTCAAGCTGGCCAACGGCGAGACCTGGACCGCACGACTCGATCCCGACCACGAAAGCCTGAAACTCGCAGAGGGCGACCGCGTGGTCGTCACCCGCATCGACGGCGCAACCGCTGAGGTTGCACCGAAAGAAAGGACCGAAACCGCATGATATCCACCGCCGCTTTCGTCGGCCAGATCTTCGTGACCGTGCTGGTCGTGGTCATCGCGATCTTTGTCGTGGTCGTACTCATCCGCTCGATTCGCATTGTGCCGCAGGCGTACGCTGGCGTCGTAGAACGCCTTGGCCGCTACCGCAAGACTCTTGAGCCGGGCCTCAATATCCTTGTGCCGTTCATCGACCGCATGCGGCCGCTCGTCGACATGCGCGAGCAGGTGGTCTCGTTTCCTCCCCAGCCGGTGATCACTGAAGACAACCTCGTCGTCTCGATCGACACGGTCATCTATTTTCAGGTGACGGATGCCCGAGCAGCGACGTACGAGATCGCGAACTATCTGGCCGGTGTCGAGCAGTTGACCGTCACCACGTTGCGCAACGTGGTCGGTGGTCTGAACCTCGAAGAAGCGCTGACCAGCCGCGACAACATCAACGGGCAGCTTCGCGTCGTGCTTGATGAAGCAACAGGCAAGTGGGGCTTGCGAGTCAATCGCGTCGAGCTCAAGGCGATCGATCCGCCCCTCTCGATTCAGGACTCGATGGAGAAGCAGATGCGAGCCGAGCGCGATCGTCGCGCCGTCATCCTCACCTCGGAGGGATCGAAACAGTCGCAGATTCTTGAGGCCGAGGGCGCTCGTCAGTCAGTAATTCTCAAGGCCGAGGGTGATGCCCAGGCGCAGATCCTCCGTGCCAATGCCGAGGCCCAGGCGATCACGATCGTTTTTGACGCCATCCACAAGGGCAACCCTGACAGCAAGCTGCTCGCCTACGAGTACCTGCAGATGCTGCCCAAGCTCGCCGAGGGTGATGCCAACAAGATGTGGATCATTCCGAGCGAGTTGACCGAGGCGCTCAAGGGCATCGGTCAGGGGTTCTTTGGGCCCGGCAGTGCTTCGCCGGGCGCGCCGACCTCGAAGTCATAGGTGGGGTCTGCCCCTCCGTACTTCACCCCGGCCGGCCCGCGCGTGCTCGCGCATCGGGGGCTGGCGATCGAGGCACCCGAGAACTCGCTTCTCGCATTCGCCCGCGCCATGGCGTTGGGTGTGACCTACCTCGAGA
The DNA here is from genome assembly GCA_038249035.1 of Actinomycetales bacterium. Lineage (GTDB taxonomy): Bacteria > Actinomycetota > Actinomycetes > Actinomycetales > Microbacteriaceae > Microcella. The sequence goes on along the minus strand of JBBRWT010000024.1, from coordinate 16,562 downwards.
CCGACGTGCACGCGAGTGCCGACGGCGTGGCGATGATCGCTCATGACCCCGATCTGTCGCGCGTGGCCCAGCTGCCGCAACGGGTGCGCGACTTGACGGCGATCGAGCTCTCCGGGATCAACCTCGGCGACGATCAGCACATGCCGACGCTCGCCGAGGCGCTTGACACTTTTCCAGAGGCGAGATTCAACATCGACCTCAAGAGCGCCGATGTGGTCACGCCCGCCGTCGACGTTATCCGTGCGGCGCGGGCAGAAGGTCGAGTTCTGCTGACCTCATTCAGTGAACGTCGTCGGCGTGCCGCCCTTACTCAACTACCCGGGGTCGCGACGGGTGCCTCGGGGCCGCGTTTTGCCGCAGCGCTACTGGCCTCGGTCGTGCACGGCGGACCGCTCGTGCGTGCGGCATTGCGCGGGCTACACGCGGTTCAGATTCCCTCGCGCGCGATCGGGCTGGACACGGTCACGCCGGGGCGCATCCGGGCCTTTCACACCGCCGGTGTCGAGGTGCATGTTTGGACGATCAACGACGAGCAAGAGATGCGACGACTTCTCGCGCTGGGGGTAGACGGCATCGTGACCGACCGCGCTGACATCGCGATGAACGTTGTCGCGACTCTGGAATGACGCTGGCAAGGTTCTGGGAAGCACCCGACGTTCGCGTTGCGTCGGGGTGAACGGGTCTATACCTATACATATTCTTACTTGCGGCGTCTGTTGAGACGCTTCATCAATTCGCACTCTGGAAGGGAGACATGATGGCCGATCGCACGTTGCGTGGTATGAGGTTGGGCTCGCAGAGTATGCAGAGCGAAGAAGGCGTCGAGTTCGCCGACCGCCAGCGCGCTCAGTACCGCACCGACGATGGCGAGACGTTTGACGTCATCTTCTCAGCCGACGCCGAGCTGCCCGACACCTGGGAGTCACCGAAGAGCGGCCAAGAGGGCATTCTTCTCTCCCCAGACGGCACTCCCATCGACATTGTGGTGGGCGACGTCAAAGCAGCCCGCACCCACTGGGACATGCTGCTCGAGCGGAGAACGCGCGACGAGCTCGAAGAGTTACTGCAGGAGCGGCTCAGTTTGCTGCGTGCGCGTCGCGGGGGCGGTGAACGGATCGGCGCCTAGCTGACCGCTTGGCGGATGGGACCGCGCCCGAAGCGTGACAACACTCCCCACCCCGTCACCCGCACGAGCGCCTCGGCGACGATTCCTGGGCCCATCTTCGAGCGCCCCGTCGTGCGCTCGACGAAGACGATCGGGTGCTCGACAACTGATCCCCCGGTCGCTTCGATGCGCCACGCGAGCTCGACCTGAAAGCAGTATCCCTGGGACGACACGACGTCACGATCGAGATCGCGGAGGGCACTGGTGCGGTAAGCGCGAAACCCAGCGGTGAGATCGTGAATGCTCGAGCGCAGCATGAACCGCGCGTACCGGTTGCCTGCCCGAGAGATGGCGCGTCGTGCGGCTGGCCAGTTCTCGACAGCGCCTCCGGTAACCCAGCGCGAGCCGATGACAAGATCTGCCTGACGATCGGTGAGCAAACTGAGCATCGCCGGTAGTTCGGCCGGATCATGCGAGCCGTCGGCGTCGATTTCGACCACCGCGTCGTAGCCGAACTTGATCGCTCGGGCGAAGCCCTCAAGATACGCCCCACCGAGACCAGACTTACGTGGCCGATGCAACACCGTGAGCCGCTCGTCACCCTCCGCGAGCTGGTCGGCGATTCGGCCGGTGCCGTCGGGAGAGCCATCGTCGACGATGAGCAGGTCAGCGTCGGGCACCGCACGGCGGATGCGCTCGATGATCGGGCGGATGCTCTCGGCCTCGTTGTAGGTGGGCACCACGACGAGCGTGCGCATCACCGATCGGCCTTGGAGCCGTCGCTGGCACGACTGTGCGCCCGACCACTGGCACCAATCAGTATTCCGGCCAATGCGATCGTCGTGAGCGCGAACAGAATGATTCCCCACTCGAGTGTGCGCCCGAGCGCGTGGGCGGGAGTGATCGTGTCGCTCAGGGGAACCTGTTGCACCATCGTGCCCGGTTCAAACAGCGGCAGGCTGTCGAGCGTCGAGCCGTCGGGAAGGATAATGGCGCTCGCGCCGACGGTGGAGGCATTGACCAGTGAGCGGCCTGACTCGATGGCGCGCAGTCGCGCGATCGCGAGCTGCTGCACGCTTTGGTCGCTCGCCCCGAAGTCGGCATTGTTGGTGGGCGAGAACAGCACTTGCGCACCCTCGTCGATTTGGCGGGCGAGCAGGTCGTCATCGACGATGTCGTAGCAAATTGAGATGCCGGCGATCACCCCGTTGATGTCGACGACGGTGTCGCGCTGCCCGAATGAGAAGTCACGCGGCACGAGATCGAACAAGCGCGGGGCGAGCGGGTAGAAGAAGTCGCGCGCCGGTAAATACTCAGCGAAAGGCACCGGGTGTGCTTTGTCGTATTGATCGACTGCTCCGACACCCGATTCCCACAGCAGAACCGAGTTGAATGTTTTGTCTCCGTCCATAGTGATGGTGCCGACCACAACGGGAGCATCGAGCCTATCGCCGACTAGATCAAGCACCGAGGCCGAGTACTCGTTACGTAGTGGGTCGAGATCGCTGGCATTTTCAGGCCAGACGACGACGTCGAGGTCGAGTCCCTGGTCAAAAAGCGTTCGAGTGGCGTCGTAGTGGTCTTGCAAGATCTGGCCCCGCTCGTACGAGGCGAACAGACCGGAATCTGAGTTGCCTTGCACCGCTGCCACCGAGATCGTGCCGGTGGTGGCGATCGGCACGGCAGGCCAGACGAGCAGGGCAGCGGATGCTCCGACCACCGCGATGCCGCGGCGCAGCATCCCGATCTCGCGTTCAATCACCACTGCGGCCAGGGCGGCCGAGAACGCGGCGAGTAAGAAAGTGAGCCCCGAAAACCCGACCCAGGCTGCCCAGTGCGCCAGGGGCCCCTCGGCCTGGCTGTGCGCGAGTCGTCCCCAGGCGAAGCCGCCGAAGGGGAATACGCTCGCCACGGCCTCGCGCGCAGTCCAGGCGGCACCGACGACGAGCGGCGTCAGCACGAGTCGCCCCGCCACGCCGGACCACGCACGCGGCACCCACCGCCACGCGCAGGTGATGAGCACGCTGCCGAGCGCCGTGAAGACCACCTGCACGAGGGTGAGCGCCAGCCACGGCACGACGCCGAGGTAAACGGTCAACCATTCGATGAGAATGCCGTAGTACGCGAAGCCGCCCACCGCTCCGACCAGCAGCGAGCCGCCCATACTGCGGCCTCGTAGACTCGCAAGAACCAGGGCGGTGCCCGCGATCGTCATCGGCCACCAGGCCACATCGGGGTACCCCAAAGCCATCAGCCACCCGCCCACGATCGCGGTGAGTAGCGCGAGATCGAGAGAGAGCGGTCGAGAGACCACGGCGGATGAGGCTCTCGCAATCGACGGTGTCACGAGGGTGAATCCTAGGCGACCAGCCATGGTTGACCGCTCAGCCGACCGAGCTGTAGGCAACGATTCCACGACGAATAGCATCGAGTGCGCTCCGCGCCGTGCGTCCGACCTGCCCGTCAGCCACGATCGACATCTGATCGAGCAGGTCGATTGTCTGCTTGGTCCAGCGCACAAAGTCACCCGCAGCAAGGTCGGCGTCACGCAACACAGCATCGAGCGAGCCCCCTGCGGCCCAGCGGTGCATGGGCAGCGCCAACGTGGTCGCCAGCGGCTCGCTACCAGGTAGCCGGTGCTCGCGCTCCAGGTCGTCCAGGCGCGCCCACAGTTCTTGCGTGCGCTCAAGCGCGGGCCGGAACGCACCACGCGGCAGGGCGTAGTCGGGTGCCTGCCCGTCATCTCGCCGCGCTTGAAACACAATCGCGCTCGCCATCGCGGCGAGCGAGGCCACGTCAAGGTCGCGCCACAGCCCCCGCCGCAGACTCTCGGCGACGAGTAGGTCGCGCTCGCCGTAAATGCGGCGCAGCGAACGGCCGTGCACGGTGAGGCCGAGCCTGCCGTGCTCGTCGGTCTCGAGGTACTCGAGTTCGGCGAGAATGTCGGTGATGCGGTCGAAGACCGCGGCAACCGCTCCCGTGCGCCCCGTGATCTGCCGACTGACCTTCTCGGTTTCGCGCCCCAATCGCCACCAGCGTTCGGCCCAGCGGGCGTGCGCTTCACGCTCGGCGCAGCCGTGGCAGGCGTGCTTGCGCATGCGCGTGCGCACACCCTCAATCTGCTTCTGGCGCCGTAGCTTGTCGGCCTTCTCGCCAGGCTCGCCCGCGCGCCACGTGCCGCGCTCAAGGTCGCTCAGCTCGCGCCGAAGGGCTGCGTACTCGCTGTAGTCACCCAGGTGGCAGGTCATGGCCCGCGCGTAGCCCTCGAGTGCCTCAGTGTTCTTGCGAACCGTGCGCGCAAGGTCAACAACCGCTCGGTCGGCCTGGAACTGCGCGAAGCTCGACTCGAGCACCTCACGGGTGCGCTGGCGTCCAAACTGCTCGATCAGGTTGACGGCCATGTTGTAGGTGGGTCGAAAGCTGGAGTTGAGCGGGTAGGTGCGGCGTGACGCGAGCGAGGCGACGGCCTGGGGGTCAAGACCGCCCGTCCATTGGATGACCGAGTGGCCCTCGGTGTCGATCCCCCGCCGCCCGGCTCGCCCCGTGAGCTGGGTGTACTCGCCGGGCGTAATGGGCACGCGCGCCTCGCCATTGAACTTCTCGAGCTTCTCGAGAACCACCGTGCGAGCGGGCATGTTGATGCCGAGCGCAAGGGTTTCGGTGGCGAACACAACGCGCAGCAGTTTTTTCTGAAAGAGCTCTTCGACGACTTCTTTGAAGGCGGGCAGCAAGCCGGCGTGGTGGGCCGCGACGCCCCGTTGCAAGCCATCGAGCCATTCCCAGTAGCCGAGCACGGCGAGGTCGTCGTCACGCAGCGTGCGACAGCGCTCTTCGACGATGAGCCGAATCTCTTCGCGCTCGGCGGCGTCGGTCAAGCGCACTCCCGACCGCACCAGTTGCTTCACCGCGGCATCGCAGCCCACGCGACTGAAGATGAAGAAGATGGCGGGCAGCAAATTGCGATCGCCGAGCATCCCGACGATCTCAGCCCGGTCGGCACGACCGTCGCCACCAGGGCGCTTCTCCCAGCGTCGTGGATGCTGTTGGCGGCCGCGATGGGGTGTGTGTCCGCCCGCCTTGGCGAGTTGCGCAAGCTCGGGGTTGACGCGGTTCGTGGCGGCCTTGCCCGACGAGTCAAAGAGGTCAAGCAGCTTCGTTCGCACGAGCACGTGCTGCTCAAGCGGCACGGGCCGCGTCTCGCTCACGATGACGTCGGTGTCGCCGCGCACGGCCTGCAGCCAGTCGCCGAACTCTTCCGCGTTCGACACCGTGGCACTGAGCGAAATCATGCGCACCTGCGGCGGTAGATGGATAATCACTTCTTCCCACACAGCCCCGCGGAAGCGGTCGGCGAGGTAGTGCACCTCGTCCATCACGACGTACGCCAAGTCGGTGAGCAAATCGGAGTCGGCGTAGAGCATGTTGCGCAGCACCTCGGTGGTCATCACCACAATGCGCGCGCGAGCGTTGATGTTCGTGTCGCCCGTCAACAGACCGACCTCGCTGTGCCCGTATTGCGCGACGAATTCGGTGTACTTCTGGTTGCTGAGCGCCTTCATCGGCGCTGTATAGAAGATCTTCGCGCTCGCCTCGAACATGGCCAGAAACACGCCGAACTCGGCCACGATCGTCTTGCCGGCACCCGTGGGTGCCGCGACGAGCACACTGCGACCTTGCTCGAGTGCGGCACAGGCGGCGTGCTGAAAAGGGTCTAGCTCGATCGTGAGGCCGTCACGAAAAGCCCGAAGTCGTGGCAAGGTTCGCAGCTCTCGCTGGGCCGCGAAGCGCTCGGCGTGGCTCGGTGCGGCGGCGTCGATCGTGGCGTCATCGATCGACGCGTCACTCATCGACGCGTCACTCATCGCCTCCTCACTCATCGACGCGTCACTCATCGACGCGGATGCCGTACTCGGCGTTCAACGCCGCCTCGCGCTTGGCGACTCGCTTATCGTGAAGAATCGAGATGGCCGTGGCGATGAAATACAGGCCAATCATCGGGATCGCGAGCAGCACCATCGAGACAACATCAGCGGCGGGTGTCGCGATGGCTGTGAACGCCGCGATGGCGAGAATCGCCCAGCGCCAGCCCTTGAGAATGGCAACTCCTGAGATAACGCGCGCGAAGTTGAGCATCACGAGCACGACGGGCAACACGAAGCCGATGCCGATGGCGAGCACGAGCTTCACGGCGAAGTCGAGGTAGCTGCGAGCCTGCAACAGCGTCTGGGTGTTCTCGGCGGCAAATCCGGTCAACAGCGAAACGATGTTGGGCAAGATCAGCCATCCGGCCAAGCAGCCGGCGAGAAACAGCGGGATCGAGGCAGCGAGGAATCCGACGGCGAAGCGCTTTTCGTGACGGTGCAACGCCGGGGTGATGAATGCCCAAAGCTGGTACAGCCATAGGGGGCTTGCGATGACAATGCCGAGGGTGATCGCAATGATGAGCTGGGTGTCGAAGGCTTCGCCGACGGTCGTGTAGCTGATCGCCGCTTCTCGGTCTTGCGCCGTGGCGACACGAATGATCGGTGCACTCAGCGCGGCCCAGACCGGCGCGGCTAAAAACCACCCGCCGACTGAGGCGACGAGAATCGCAAGGGCCGACCACGTGATGCGCTTGCGCAACTCGACGAGGTGTTGCCCGAGGGACATGCGGCCCTCGGGATTCCGGGGCCGCGGTTCGCGGCCGGCCACGGACTACTTGGGTTGGGAGGAGTCGGTGCCGTCGGCCTTCGGCGCGGCGACCGAGTCAGCTACGGTCGACTTAGCGGCGGCCGAATCTGTGGTGGCCGAATCATTGGTAGTCGAACCAGTGGCAGTCGAATCAGCGGCCGACTCGCCGTCGACGTCTTTGTTCTTGATCTCCTTTTTGAAGATCGTCATTGACTGGCCGAGGCTGCGAGCGAGCTGCGGCAGCTTCGGCGCCGCGAAGAGCAGGATGACCACAAGCAACAGGATGAGGCCCGTCCAGCCTCCGAGATTTGCCGGCATTGTCGCTACGTCCTTAGGTCGACGGGTACTGAGAACTGAAGTCTAGCCTGGTCGGCTTTGAGGCTCCTGCGTTCACACGCTGTTTGAGCCGGTGGCGTCATCGGTGGCGTCATCGGCGTCGCGATCTGTCTCGTCACCGTGTGCCGCGAGGGCTGCACGGGCCCAGTCTGCGACTGCGAGACGGGCACTCACGGGTTCGATGATCTCGACTCCCCCGGCCAGGCGCGCCGCGATTCGGCCCAGGATGCCCCAGTGGGCGATGCGAAGAGTCACGATCGCGCGATCCCCCTCGATGCGCACGGGGTCGCTGGGCCCCCGGTAGTCGGCGATGAGGGGCAGCCCGGCGAGAGGCATCGAGAGCGTTACGCGCTCGTCAGTGGATGCTCCCTGGAATAGTTCGTCGCTATCCCCCGCGGTTTCGTGCACCTCGGCCGGGCCGAGCAGTTCGGCGCTTGCCATGCGATCAAGCAAGAAAGTGCGCTCGGCGTCGCGCGTCAAGCACCAGCCGCGCAGGTACCAGGCGTCATCCACGCCGTCGAAGCTCATCGGGTCAACCTCGCGTACCTTACGTTCGCCGCGCGTCGTGACGTAGTCGATGCGCACGCGGCGCCGGGCCGTGACGGCATCGACGAGAGTGGCCTGGATGGCCGCCAGCTCGCCGGCCCGCACGGCAAATGGTGCGGGCGCACCCGTCGCACCTCGGGCGAGCTTGGACATGAGCTCGACGATGTCGACACGCGCCGCGAACTCGGGTCGCGCGGCAACCCGCTGCAGGCCTGCGAGCAGCGCAGCCGCTTCGCGCGAGGAGAAGCGCGGCTTGTCTTCCATCGGCGCAGCGCGAAATCTAATCAGATCGCGCTGCTCGAAGTCGTCCCAATCAATGTCGAACAGGGTCTCGTGGGTGTACGTTCCGTCGGCACCGGGCGTGCCGCTCATCGCGATGAGCATCACCGCCTTACGCATTTCGTCGGGCGTGGTAGCAAAGTGCGCGGCGGCGACATCGACCGTGACACGCACCTGGTCGATGAGGTACGGCACGAGCGCCAGCAGGAACGCAAGCTTGTCTTGTGCCTTCAATGGCGCAGGGCGATTAGCCATGGGTCTGCACCAGCTTCTCCCAGCGCAATCGCACAGCGTTGCGCAGGCTTGGCGGCGCAATCACCTGCACGTCGGCGCCGAATGCGGCGAGTTCGTCGGCGAGAATGTCGAGATCCGTGGCGTGTACCTGCAAGCCAGCTTCAGCCTCGTCGGTGCCCGGGCGGTTGCGCATGACCACGTCGGCTTCGCTGCCCGGGCGCACGCGCACGGTCGCCACCGTTGAGCGCCATAGAGCGGCCAACTCGTCGAGCACGCGCGCCGGTTCGTCGGCCGTCGGCCGCGCCGTTGCCGGTGAACCCGTGAGTGAGACGGGGCCGACGATACGGCGCAGCAAGAAGGTGCGTCGGGCATCCACCCGATCGTCATGCCCGTGCAGATGCCAACGGCCCTCGTGAAAGACGAGGGCGAGCGGCGACACGGTGCGATGCGCGGCAGCGGTCTGCCCGGGCTTGAGGTAGGGAAACGTCACCTGCTGGCCGCGGTCGGTGGCGGCTGTCAGGGGCTCATGCGCAGCATCCCTCGTCCGGATGCTCGGAGCAAACCCGATGACGGCATCGTCGAGGCGCACCCCGAGTGATTGCAGCTTTGTCAGCGCACGCCGTGAGTCGGTCGAGAGTGAGCCCTCGCGCCACACCTGGGCCGCGAGGGTGAGCATCGCGTACTCCTCGGGGCTGAAGACGATGTCGTCGGGCAGTTGGTACCGCGAGCGCGGGATGCGGTAGCGCTGCAGTTTGGTGTCGCCTTCAGCTCCGGTGGCGTCAACGGTTTCGAGGGGCACACCGAGCTCGCGTAACTCTTCTTTGTCGCGTTCAAACTGGCGCTCGAGATTGGCTCGGTCGGCGGCCACCTCGAAGCGCGTAGCGTAGCCGCTGACGGTCGAGAGGATCTCGGCCTTCGTGAGCCCCTGCTCGGTCGCGAGCAAGGCGAGCACGAGGCTGAACAGGCGCTCCTCGACAGGAACACGCCGCGCAGACGCGGCCACGGGCGCCCTAGCCCTCGATGCCGAGGATGTCGACGACGAAGACCAGCGTCGAGCCGTCGGGAATCGTGGCGGGAGCTTGGCCTGCTGGGTACCCGAACTCGGGCGGGATCACGACGATGACCTGCGAGCCAACGGTCTTGCCGATAAGACCGTCAACGAGCCCAGGAACGATGCCGTTCGGATCGTTCTCAAAACTCGTCACGGTGAAGGTTGCGGGCGCGCCGCGGTCCCAGCTGGAGTCGAAGACCGTCTTCGCGCTCCACAGCAGTCCGGTGTAGTGCAGCACGACACGGTCGCCCTCGACGATTTCTGCTCCCTGGCCGAGTACGAGCGTGTGCGACCTCAGCTCAGTTGGCGGCTCTTCGTTGGGAATGGTCACGCCAGGAATGCCCTCCGGCGTTGTCACGACGGCCGGGATGCCCGCGGCGCCCAGCTGCGGAATACCGGTTGCCCGGCCGAGGTAGGCGGCCTGAACGTCGAGCACCATCACGATCGGGTCACTGTTGGCGAGCCCCAGAGCGGGGTCGAGGGTGTCAGCGCCGAAAACGTCTTCGATGCTGCCGGTCACGGCGATGCGCGAACCCACGAGAGCGCACTGCACGGCTTCCGCAAGCAGGTCGATGTCGCTGCCGGCGGTGCGACGCAAGGGCGCTTCGTTCGCGTCGTAGGCACTCGCGGTGATCAGTTCGCCGTCGTCGCCGTTGAACAGGCTCACCTGAAAGTCGACGATCTGCCCAGCGGCAATCGGGTCGCCCTCGCCAGCGTCGAGCACTGCCTGCTGCGTGCCGTCGGTCTGCAACGGAGTGGGAAACGACACTTCGGGCGGCGAACCGAATGTGCCTGTCGCTGTGACGTAGCCGGCTGCATCACTTGTCGGCACGACCGGAGCACAATCGGCCGATCCGATCGGGCTCGAGCATGCGACCAGCGATCCGACGAGGGCGCTGGTCAGGACGAGGGCGGAGGCTGTGCGCGCAGAGCGCCGCATTGTCGCAGTCACGTGCCTCACTCTATCGGGCGGCGGGCCGACTTCTCGGCGAGCGCCTGGGCCTCGCGGGCTGCTTTGCGCAGCCGTTTGTCGCTCGCCTGGCGGTCACCTACCGCCCCCGGCGTCCACAACTCGACATCCTCGTCGCCGAACTCGGTTTTCGAGCCACGCTTGGCCTTCACGAAGCGCCCTGCGCCATCGGCGAGCCGGCGCGCGGTCAACAAAAAGCCGGTGTGGGCGACCATGCGGTGATCGGGCCGCACCGAGAGGCCGTCAACATTCCAGCCGCGCACCATCGTCTCGGTTGACACGGGCTCGGTGAAGGTTTCGGTGTGACGGATGGCCTCAGCCACCCGCGACAGCTGCGTGGCCGTGGCGACGTACACGAGCAGAACTCCTCCGGGCGTGAGTGCCTCAGCGACCGCGTTGAGGCACTCCCAGGGCGCGAGCATGTCGAGCACGGCGCGGTCGGCGGTACCGGTCGGTGCGACCTGCGGCAGGGCATCCTGAAGATTGCCCATCGTGATAGTCCAGTTTGTAGGCCGTGTGCCGAAGTAGGCACTGACATTACCTTCGGCAATTCGTGCAAACTCTTCGCGGCGCTCGAACGAGAACAGGTGACCGCGGTCGCCGATGGCCCGCAGCAGCCACATGCTGAGCGCGCCGGAGCCGACGCCCGCCTCGATGACGCGCGCGCCAGGGAAGATGTCGGCCTGCGCGAGAATTTGAGCGGCGTCTTTCGGGTAGATGATGGCGGCGCCGCGTGGCATTGACATGACGAAGTCGGTCAGCAGCGGGCGCAGTGCCAAGTAGGCGATTCCCTGCGAGTTTTCGACGACGCTGCCATCGGGTAGCCCGATGAGAACGTCGTGATCGAGCACTCCGCGGTGGCTGTGAAAGGCGTTGCCCGACTCAAGCGTAATGGTGTTGAGTCGGCCCTTCGGGTCGGTCAGCTGAACCTGGTCACCGTCGACGAAAGGGCCGCTCTGGCGGCGGGTCACCACTGCACTGCTCCGATCATGAGGCCGCTCCGATCATGAGGTGGCTCCTGTCGCGCGGTGGTGGTGGCGCTCGAGTGCCGCACTGAGGTTGGCAACGGTAACGCCTGCGAGGGTCGGCCACAACTCGTGGGTCGGCGCCTCGTGCAGGGCCACGTGCAACGGCACCACAATGGTGGCTGCCCCCGACGAGACGGCCGAGACGAGCCCAAACTCGCTGTCTTCGATCGCCACACAGTCGCCTATGGGCACCCCCAAGCGCTCAGCCGCACGCAGGTACGGCTCGGGGTGCGGCTTGGCGTTCTCGACGTCGTCACCGGCGATCACGACGTCGAAGATGTCGTCGCCGACCGCGGCGGCTACCTGCAACGCCATGCGGCGGATCGACATCGTGACAAGCGCGATCGGTATTCCTGCGAACTTCAGTTCTGCAATCAACTCGCGAACTCCGGGCCGCCAGGGCAGCGCTTCGTCGATCTGAAGCATCACGCGGTCGGTTAGCCAGTCAATGATCTCATCGACCTCAAGCGCGACCCCGGCCTGCTGCAGAATCCGAGCAGACTGTACGAGCCCCGAGCCGACGAGCTGCATGCCCTGCTCTGTGCTCCAGGTGCCGCCATGATCGGTGACCAGTTCGGTCTCGGCGCGCATCCAGTACGGCTCTGTGTCGACGATGGTGCCGTCCATGTCCCACAGAACGGCGGCAGGAGTTGGGGCGGTCACGACGCATGAGTCTAGTTGCGTTCTATCCTGGGGCGACCCCTCGGCATCGGCCGGGGGCTCAGAGAGGTGCACTGGTGACGACGAGCGATCTGTTCCGCAGCGGTCGACTGCTGGTGGTCGCGTTCGAGGGCTGGAATGATGCCGGCGAGGCCGCGAGCGGTGCCGTGCGCGCGCTCAAAGAAGTTCTCGATGTCACGCCCATCGCTGACATCGACCCCGAGGACTACTACGACTTTCAGCTGAACCGCCCACACGTCGAATTCGACGACGACGGGCTGCGGCGCCTGCGCTGGCCGAGCGTCACGCTGTACGGCCCGGCGGGCGACGACGGGATGCCCCGCGCACGCTCGATCGGCGACGACCCGCTCGGCGCCGCAGTTGGTGGCTCTGACCCGATGGGCGTCAGCGGCACCAACCACGAGAACATTTACTTATTGCTCGGCACCGAACCCTCGCGCGGCTGGAAAACCTTCGCCACCGAGACGATCGACCAGGCGCTCGCCGCTGACATCACGGGCGTCATCATGCTCGGAGCCCTTCTCGCCGACGTTCCCCACACGCGCCCGATCGCCATCCACAGCTCGAGCGAGAACCCCGAGGTACGCGACGAGCTCGGCGTCGAGCGCAGCAGCTATGAGGGGCCCGTCGGCATTCTCACCGTGATTGCAGCGATGGCTGAAGAGGCCGGGATTCCGACGGTGTCGCTGTGGGCATCCGTGCCCCACTACGTGCATAACGCCCCTTCGCCCAAGGCGACGCTCGCACTGCTCGACAAGCTCGAAGAGCTCGTAGACGTCGTCATTCCGCGTGGCGACCTTCTCGAGGAAGCCCGAGAGTGGGAAGAGGGCATCGACGCCCTCGCCAACGACGACGACGAGATGCGCTCGTACATCGATCAGCTCGAGCGGGCCCGTGACGCTGTCGAGGCACCAGAGGCGAGTGGCGAGGCGATTGCGCAAGAGTTTGAGCGATACCTGCGCAAGCGTGACGACGATGCGCCCAGCAGCGGGTCGAGTGGTTCAGGCGATGGGCCCGGCGCGGGCTGAGCCGCAGGTGGTGCGCTCGGCCGCTCTGTGAACGGCTGCCGACGCCAGAAGTGTGTGTGGTGTCGTCTAGGCCCGGAGATTCTGTGCGGACCCCGGCGTGTCGCTCGCTCCGGGCGGCGTGTCGCTCCGAACTGTCGGTGTCCGCGACACTGCGGGGTGCAGCGGCAGGTCGGGTGGAGGTCATTTTGCATAGCGCGGCGTGCGCGTTAAGCGGTGGGGCCAAGTAGCGGTTGAACGATGAGGTAGAACACCAGGAAGAGCCCGAAAAACAGCATGACCCCGCCGCCGATACGCCGCTGGAGCACTTGCGACTCTGCGAGCGCTCGCTGTTCGTTCTTGACCTGCCCCGCGGCTCGAAAGAGTGGACGCGTTGAACCTCATCACTGATCGCGGAGCGAACAAGCACACCAGTCCGAAGACGATGAAGACCATGGTCACGATCCGCCAATTGCGCTCATCAGTCTGACAGTTCGTCGACCCCCGTGTCAGTCTCCACAACTCAGGAGTTGAGTAACGAGAGCAGCCGCGACACGCCGGTAGAGCATCCGCAGGCCACCGGGCAATGCGCGATCTCCTGAATTGTGGAGATGGCGATCGGGATGCTCGGGTCCGGCACGTAGAGGGCGCCGCGTCGCCCGGGCTAAAGCGGGTCGAGCACGCCCGTCGAGAGCAGCACGAGCAGGGTGCCGCCGAGCAGGATGCGGTAGATCACGAAGGGCAAGAACGAGCGCTTCGAGATGTAGGCCATGAGGCCGGCGATCACGGCGAGGCCGACGCCGAAGGCGACGACGGTGGCGGCCGCAATCTCGAGCCCGCTGAAGGGGCTCGACCCAGGTTCGCGAATCGCCGTGACGAGTTCGTAGAATCCGCTGCCGAACACGGCGGGTACCGCCAGCAAGAAGGCGTACCGGGCCGCTGCGGGTCGCGTATAGCCGAGGGCGAGTCCCATGGTTGTGGTGGCGCCCGATCGTGAGACGCCGGGCACGAGCGCGAGCATTTGGGCGGCACCGTAAGCGAGGCCGTGCGGGTAGGTGAGGTCGGTGAGTTCGCGCGTGCGGCGTCCGAGCCAGTCGGCGACTCCGAGGATGATTCCGAACACGATGAGCACGATGGCGACGAGCCACAACGAGCGAAAGGCGCCGCGAATGGTTTCTTGCGCGAGATAGCCGACGATGACGATCGGAATGGTGCCGATGATGATGAGCCAGCCCATGCGCACATCGGGGTCGTTGCGCGGGATGCCCCGCTCGCCGCCCTCGGAATGCGCTCCAGACCGCGGCCGCAACGATCGGAACCAGCGCCCGATGATGCGCGTGATGTCTTTCCAGAAGTAGAGCAAGACGGCCAGTTCGGTACCGATCTGGGTGATGGCAGTAAAGGTGGCACCCGGGTCGGTCGCGCTCGGTAGAAACTCGCCGACAATCCGTAGATGAGCGCTCGACGAGATGGGCAAAAACTCGGTGAGGCCCTGGATCAGGCCGAGGAAGAGCGCTTCGAGCAGAGACACGGTGGCCGTTTCTGGTAGCGGGAGGGGTTAGATTGCGCCGTTTCAGTATCGACTGAGCAGATCGGTGAGTGCGCGGTGCCCGAAATCGAGAGCATCGAGGGGTACGCGTTCGTCGACACCGTGGAACATGGCGGCAAAATCGAGGTCTGGGGTGAGCTTGAGCGGTGCGAAACCGTAGCCCGTTATGCCCAGCAGGCTGAGCGCCTTGTTGTCGGTACCACCGCTCAGCAGGTACGGCAGCACCTCAGCACCGGGGTCGAGGCGCTGCAACGTGGCCACCATCTCGTCGACGAGCGCGCCGCTGAACGGGTTTTCGAGCCCGACGTCGCGGTGCATGACCACGATCTCGATGTCGTCTCCGACGAGGCGTTGGATCTCGGCGAGCACCGCATCCTCCTCCCCCGGCAGGGTGCGAATGTCAATGAGCGCCTCGGCGAGGTCGGGAATCACGTTGTGCTTGTAGCCGGCCTTCAGCAGGGTCGGGTTGCTCGTCGTGCGCAGCGTCGCGGTGAGAAAGCCAGCCGCTGTGCCCGTGCGCAGCAGAAGTTCGTCGGGGCCGACCTGCTCGGGGTCGGTGTCGAGAATGCGCGCGAGCTCGCCGAGCAGTTGCTGCGTGGTGTCGGTGAGGTGCAGCGGCCACCGCTCGCGGCCCAGGCGCGCGACCGCCTCAGCGAGCCTCGTGACGGCGTTGTCGTGGATGACGCGAGATCCGTGCGCCGCTGTGCCGCGTGCGATGAGCTTGATCCAGACCAGCGCCTTTTCGCCGGTCTGCAGAAGGTAGGCACGACGCCCCGCGAGCTCGACCGAATACCCGCCGACTTCGCTGATGGCCTCCGTGGCACCGGTGAAGAGCTGCGAATGCTCGCTCACGATGTGATGCGACCCATACACGCCCCCGTTCTCTTCGTCCGAGAAGAACGCCACGACGAGGTCACGATTCGGCCCACCACTGGCGATCACTGAGCGCAGAGCGGTGAGAATCATGGCGTCCATGTTCTTCATGTCGACGGCGCCACGGCCCCACAGCATCCCATCGCGAATCTCGCCCGCGAAGGGGTCGACGCTCCAGTTCGCGGGGTCGGCGGGCACCACATCAAGGTGGCCGTGGACGACGAGTGCCGGGCGCTCGCCGCCACTGTGATTGACCGGATGCTCATACCGGCCCGCGATGCGCGCGATCACGCTCGTGCGCCCCGGTGCGGCGTCGATCAGCTGAGCCTCAAGGCCTATGCTGTGCAACTCGGCCTCGACGTATTCGGCCGCCTCGGTCTCGCCATTGCTGCGGCCCTCGCCGTAGTTGGTCGTGTCGAAGCGAATAAGGTCGCGGGCGATGCGTGCGGTGTCGTCGAGCGCGATCCCGTCGCGTACGATCCCGTCGCGCGAGACGGGTGGGTCGAGCGCAGCATCCCCGGGCATGCGCACAACGCTACCGGGCGCGCTAGGGGGTAGGGCATTCGTGATAATGTCGACTCCGGTCGCGCGGCCTCACGGCGGCGAGATCGCAACCAGCGCGGGTGGCGGAATTGGCAGACGCGCTAGCTTGAGGTGCTAGTGCTCGAAAGGGCGTGGGGGTTCAAGTCCCCCCTCGCGCACAGATCGTATGAACGCGGTTCGGACGAACAAGGTTTGCATGAACCCGGTTCGCAAGAACCCGATCGTGTGTGACGAAGAACTGGTTGAGACAGTGCGCTGGCAACAGCGTGAACGGCCCCGTAGCGAGAGCCCGGGGCCGTTCTTTTGTGCGCCACTTGCCCTCTTCATCGTTCAGGCGCTTGGTGGCGATACGGCTATGGCTCAGCGTTCTCTTAGCTCGCACCGACATGCTCCATTGGTGGACGACTGTCACCATACGAACCGATGATCGGCGAAATCGCCCTCATCATCGGCCTGATCGCCGTTTTTATCGCTATCGGAGGCGTGTTCGCTGCGACCGAGATAGCCCTCGTCTCTTTGCGCGAGTCGCAGCTCGCCGCGCTGGAGAAACGCAGTGCTCGGGGAGCACGCGTCGCCGCACTGGCGCGAGACCCAAACACCTTTCTCGCGGCGGTACAGATCGGCGTGACGGTCTCGGGTTTTCTCTCGGCGGCCTACGGTGCCACCGCCCTCGCGCCCTACCTCACTCCGACC
>JBBRWT010000023.1:0-21370 GCA_038249035.1 Actinomycetales bacterium | reverse complement strand
GGCCGCGAGTGCAAGCCGGTGCACCTCGTTGACTGCGACGGCGCGGTAGGCCGCAAACGAGGCCATCATTCGCTCGACCGCAACGATCGACTCGAGCGCGACGCCGAGCGCGTTGTCGATCACCGCAGCGGCGGTGAGTGGCGGGGTCGACAGCGGCGGGGTCGACAACGCCGGGGTCAACAACGGCGAGGTCAACAGTGGCGGGGTCGACAATGGCGATGCCAGGGTCGCGGCAAGCCCTCCCGAGGTGGGTGCGGTAATGGTCGACATACGTCAACCCAACACCCGACCACCGACATTCGGTCGGTCGACTCCGAGACTCGACAAAGCTGGGGATAGCCCTCTGACCTGGGCTTCTGTGGAGGAGTGGAAGGTCGAACAGCGTCTGCCGAGACGGAGCCTCTCACCGAACGGGTGACACGGCTACTAGCCCTCGCCGGTACGCACACACACACGCACACGCACACACACACGCACACGCTAGTGAGCGCGCGCAGGCACACAGATTCTCGGCCCCAGCCGGATCGATCGCGTCATCGGCACCGGGGTCGGCCGCGTGATCGGCACCGCGAAGGCATAACGGCGCGCGTCAACGGCGTCAACGGCGTCACCGACTTTGTCATGACCAAGCTAGACGTGTTCATGGGCATGAACTCGCACCCGGAATCTGACCTTGTGATATTCCGATCCTCGCCGAGAGAACTCGAATCTAGCGCCAACTCAGACGCGCAACCAGAGCACGCCGTGAGCGGGCAGTGTGAGGCCGCGGCGCAGGTCATGGCGGGCATCCGTCAGCAGGTTGATCGCGTCCGGCGGTAGCCCAGAGAGCGTCAGCGGCGCGACGGCCTGCGGGTGGTCGGCAAAGTTGGCGAAGCAGACGACGAGCGACTCGGCGGGTACACCCACGCCCGGGCGCTGATACCCCAGCACGTGCGCGTTCTTCGTGTCGAAGCCGATGAGGGTGCCGCCCGAGAACTCAGGGGTGCGACGGCGCACATCGATGAGGTGCCGCAGGCCGGCGTAGATGCGCCCGGCATCGGTGGTCACATCGTCGCGCTGGGCATAGAGCTCGGCCGGGTAGCAGGGGCGGTGTGCCCAGCGACTGTCGTCGGCGTGACCCGGCTCGTCTGCCCAGTGCGGGTCGTTGAGCTGGCCGACCTCGTCGCCGAGGTACAGCAACGGGATTCCGCCCGTCGAGAGCATGATCGAATGGGCGAGCAGAATACGCCCGATTGCCCCGGCATCGCCGGCCTCGAGCCCCGCGAGCGACGCCGTCGTGCCCGAAATGCGGCAGTCGCCGGTCTTGGGATTGTCTTGAAAAGGGATGCCGCGCGCGAAGCTCCCCGTAAAACGGTTGACAAAGAAGTTGTTGAGAAACCGGCGGTGGTTGTACCCGTCGATGCCGAGCTCACCGGCGTCTTCATCGGCGAAGGTCCAGCCGATGTCGTCGTGACTGCGCACGTAGTTGACCCACGCGGTGCCCTCGGGCAGATTGTGGCGGCCGTCGAGTGCCTTTTGCAGCAGCCGGGCATCTCGCGTCGCGAGCGAACTCCAGATCAATGCCATCTGAAGCGGGTTGTAGCTGATCGGGCACTCGTCGACCGAAATGTACTCGCTGACGTGGTCGGGGTGCACGATTGCTTCGCTCTTGAAGAGCACGGCGGGCGCGGCGATGCGCAGCACCGCATTGAACGCCTGCACGAGTAGGTGCGCCTCGGGCAGGTTCTCGCTGGTCGTGCCGAGCTGCTTCCAGATAAAGGCGACCGCGTCCATGCGCAAGACGTCGACGCCGCGGTTGGCGAGGAACAGCATTTCTCCAGCCATCGCGCGGAACACCGCGGGGTTGGAGTAGTTGAGGTCCCATTGGAACGAGTGGAAGGTGGCCCAGACCCAGCGCTTCGCTTCGTCACGCGATGGCACGGTGCCATCGGTGTTCGGAAAGGGTACGAACGAGCCGGGATGGTCATCAGGGAAGATTTCGCGCACGGTGCGCTCGAAAGCATCGGGCTGCTCGCGGCCGTCGAAGACCCAGTAGTACTCTTCGAACCGCGTGTCGCCGCTCTGTGCCAACCGTGCCCACTGATGTTCGCTTGAGGTGTGGTTGAAGATGAAATCCAGCACCAGTACGATGCCGTTTTCGCGGAGCTCGGCGGCGAGGGTTTCGAGCTGATGCATGGTGCCGAGCGCGGGGTTCACCTCGCGGTAGCTCGATACCGCGTAACCGCCGTCGCTGTTCTCTTCGGGAGCGGCAAACAGCGGCATGAGGTGCAGGTAGGTGAGTCCGAGTTCTCTGAAATATGGGATGCGCGCCCGTACTCCGTCGAGGTTCTGGGCGTAGCGGTCGACGTAGCAAACGCCGCCCAACATCCGGTTCGACTGAAACCAGTTCGGGTCGTCGAGACGTTTGGCGTCGAGCGCATAGAGCTCGGGGGAGCGCTGCTGCCAGGACTCGGTGAGCTGGCTGGTGAGGGCCGCGAGCTCACGTCGGGTGCGCTCGGTGTCACCGTAGAGGCGCGCGAAAAGTGATTCGAGTCTCGGCAGCTCGCGCGCAAATCGAGCAGTGAATGTCGCCGATTCGGTTGAGTTGGTCTCGGGGCGGCGCGCTGTCTCGAGCGCCCGCATTCCATCGTCGGTGAGCGGCACAGCCGCCAGTCTAGGTTGGCCCTCTTCTCGGAGCTGGCGAGTGAAGGGGATTGTCCAACTGGACAACTCGTGGGACGATAGCCCTATGCACACCACCGTCTTCGAGCGCAGTCGCCCCGACGCCCGCCTCATCGCCGAAAGCCTTGACGGCTCACGACTCAGCCCATTCTGGCTCGACGACCTGCCCGAACGCCCCATGGCGCCGGTTCTGGCCGGCAGCGAGACCGCCGATCTCGTGATCGTTGGCGGCGGGTATACCGGTCTCTGGACTGCCCTACTCGCGAAACAGCGCGACCCCGACGCTCGCGTGCTGCTGTTGGAGGGCAAGCGCATCGGTTGGGCGGCGAGCGGTCGCAATGGCGGATTCGTCGAAGCAACCTTGACGCATGGCGAGAAAAACGGCGAGACACGCTTTGCTGACGAGCTCGAGACGCTCGATCGACTCGGGATGCAGAACCTCGATGAGATCGAGGCCACTGTCGAGCAACTCGGCTGGAAGTGCGACTTCGAGCGCGTCGGCTCGATCGCTGTGGCGACCGAGCAGTACCAGGTCGCCGACCTCGAAGCCGCGCACGACGGCGAGCACGAGCTGTTCTACGATGCCTCCGCGATGCGTGCGCAGATTGCCTCGCCGACCTATGAGGGCGGGCTGTGGTCGAAGCGTGACACCGCGCTCGTGCATCCCGGAAAGCTCGCCGCTGCCCTCTTGACCGCGTGCCTCAATGCGGGGGTTGAGGTGTTCGAATCGAGCCCCGTCACCGATCTGAGCGCGGAGCGCGATGCCGTGACGCTCAGCGTGCGCGGCGGTGGCACCGTGCGGGCCGCGCGCGTGGCTCTCGCGACCAACGCATTCCCGTCGCTGCTCAAGCGTTACCGCCTGCACACCGTGCCGGTTTACGACTACGTATTGATGACTGAGCCGCTGACGGATGCCCAGCTCGCCTCGATCGGCTGGCAGGGTCGGCAGGGCGTCGCCGATAGTGCCAACCAGTTTCACTACTACCGCCTCAGTGCAGACAACCGCATTCTGTGGGGTGGATACGATGCGATCTACCATTTCGGCGGGCGCATCCGGCCGGAGTACGACGACCGCCGCGAGTCGTTCGAAACGCTGGCCAGCCACTTCTTCACGACCTTCCCGCAACTTCAGGGCGTGCGATTCAGCCACCGATGGGCGGGCGTGATCGACACCTGTAGCCGCTTCTGCGCTTTTCACGCGACCGCTCACCAGGGCCGCGTGGCCTACTCGGCAGGCTTCACCGGACTCGGTGTCGCCGCCACGCGGTTCGCGGCCAACGTGATGCTCGATCAGCTGGCCGGCGAGACGACGGAGCGCACGTCGCTCGACATGGTACGTAGCATGCCGCTGCCCTTCCCGCCCGAGCCGGCCACCTACCCGGCAGTGCAGTCTGTGCGCTGGGCGCTCGACCGGGCTGATCACAATTCGGGCACACGCAATCTTTTTCTTCGCACGCTGGACAAGGTGGGGCTAGGGTTCGATTCGTGACCCTTCCCCTCGATTCTGCGATGGTGTTGCAGGCGCTGTCGATCGAGCTCGAGCACGAGCCTGTCGACCCCGAGCAGGTGGTTGAGGGCGCGCCCACGACAGGCATCGCGGCTCTCGCCGAGCTCGACGACTGGGAGGTCGGGGTCTGGGAACTCACTCCTGGCACCGTGACCGACGTTGAGGTCGACGAAGTGTTCATTGTGTTAGCGGGTCATGCCATCTTGCGGCGCGAAGACGGCTCTGAGACCGAGCTTGTTCCCGGCTCTGTGGGCCGACTCGAGGATGGCGAAGAGACCGAGTGGCGAGTGCTCGAGACGCTGCGCAAGATCTACATCGCGTAGCGCCCCGCCCCGCCCGCCCCGCCCGCCCCCGCACTATGGCCCGTTTCTCGCATTATGCGCCAAACGTTCGGGCCATGATGCGAGAAACGGGCCAGAACGCTCGCCTGGCAGCGGCCGCGGCTGCGGTTGCGGCCGCGGCCGCGCCGACGTGGGCGGGCCGGCCGGGTGGGTGCGGGGACCACCCGCCCGTCGCTCGTAGAATCGAGCCATGCGCATCCACATCGCCACCGACCACGCTGGCTTGGAGTTCAGCCAGACGGTGCGCGAGCATGTTGCGGCCCAGGCACACGACGTTGTCGATCACGGGCCACAGAGTTATGACGCTCTCGACGACTATCCGAGCTTTTGCATCAACGCCGCCCGTGCCGTCGCGCGCGATCAGGCAGCCGGAGTCGAGGCATTCGGCATCGTCTTCGGGGGCTCGGGCAATGGCGAGCAGATGGCGGCGAACAAGGTACAGGGCATCCGTGCCGCCTTGGTCTGGAGCGAGGCCACTGCCACCCTTGCCCGCGAGCACAACGATGCCAACGTCATCGCGATTGGCGCCCGACAGCACACGGTCGACGAGGTTTTGCGCTTTATCGACGTGTTTCTCGCCACCCCGTTTTCTGGTGACGAGCGCCACGCGCGTCGCATTGCTCAGCTTGCCGAATACGAGAGCACCGGCGCGATTGCCGGGCACGAGATCGTCTAGCCCAGCGCTGTGCCCGAAGGTCATTCCGTCCATCGCATTGCGCGGCAGTTTGCGCGCCACTTCGTTGGCGAGCGCATCCAGGTCAGCTCGCCTCAGGGGCGTTTCGCTGAGGGCGCCGCGATTCTCGATGGCCGCACCATGACCGAGGCGCGAGCGGTCGGTAAGCAGATGTTTCTCGAGTTCGATGACGCGCTGTGGCTGCGCGTGCACCTCGGCATCTATGGGGCGTGGGACTTCGCGGGCGATGTGGCCCAGGATGCCACGCAGCGATCGGCGGGCGGACGCATGGGGCAAACGAACCAGCGGGGCACCGGTGTATCGAGCCCGGATGCCCCACGCACCGTCGTGGGCGAGCACGAGAGCTCTCTGGCCTCGATCGGCGCACCTCGACGCACACGATTGCGCATGGCCGAGGCCGAGAAAGAGAGCGTCATCGACGACGCGGCCCTCACGGCCTTTCCGCCCGAGCCGATTGGCCAGGTGCGCGTTCGGCTGCTCAGTGAGCGGGCGGTCGCTGACTTGCGCGGGCCGACAGCGTGCGAGGTTCTCGACGCGGCCGGCGTTCAACGGGTCGTAGACGCTCTCGGACCGGACCCGCTCGTCGACGACGCGGCTGCGGGCGAAGAGCGCATGCTCGCCCGGGTGCGCGGGCGCCGGGTGCCCATTGGCCTGCTGCTCATGGACCAGTCGGTGGTGAGCGGCATTGGCAACGTGTACCGCGCCGAGATCCTCTTCCGTGCCCGACTCGACCCTCACACGACCGGCGCGGCCGTGCCCGACGACGTCATCCGCGACCTGTGGCGCGACTGGTGCTACCTGCTCGGCGTGGGCGTCGAGACCGGTCAGATGCTGACGATGGATGGCCTCGATGACGACGCCCAACGGGCTGCGCTGCGCAATCGCGCCGATCGCCACTGGGTCTACAAGCGCGAGGGTCTGCCGTGCCGCATCTGCCGCACGCACATTGCGCTCGAGACCGCTGCCGGTCGCAAGCTGTACTGGTGCCCGAATTGTCAGCAGTGATGCCGAGAAAGGCCCGACGGTGAGGCACAACCCCCACTACTTGCTGCATGACCGAGACGAAATGCGACGACTGATCCGCGAGAACCCGTGGATGACCATCGTGTCGCACACGGCCGAGCGCGGCATGGTCGCCTCGCACTACGCCTTTCTCCTTGATGAGGCGGCCTCCACCGGCGACGAGATCGTTCTCGTTGGCCACGTCGGCCGGCCCGACGAGCAGGCCCGCGAGCTTGGGCAGCACGAGGTGCTGCTCATCGTGCAGGGTGCGCACGGCTATGTCTCGCCGAGTTGGTACCCCGAAGGCGACATCATTCCCACCTGGAACCACGTGACCGTGCATCTGCGGGGCACGCCCGAGATTCTCAGTGACGACGAGAACCTGACAGCACTCTCCGAGCTGACCGACCACTTCGAGCAGCACGTGGCCGAACCGCGCGGGGTGCATCTTGACCCGGAGTATTCTCGACGTGTTGCCCTCGGCACCGTCGGCGTGCGTCTGCGCGCCACACGGGTTGACGCCCGCGTCAAGCTCAGCCAAAACAAGTCACCCGACGTGGTTGAGCGCATCATCGACGCGCTCGAGGGTGAAGGCACCTACAACCACCCCGGCTTGGCCCGTGAAATGAGGAGACACCATGATCCGCGCGATTCGTAATGCGCGACCGCTCGGCGGCCACGACCCGATCGACCTCATCATCGACGACGGCGCGATTTCTGCAATTCTGCCGGCCGGAATCGAGAGCGCCGGCCCGGGCGACGTAGACCTCGAAGGCCGATTCATCATGCCGGGGCTGTGGGACGAACACGTTCACCTGACCCAGTGGGCGCAACACCGCCGACGCATCGACCTGGGCGCGGCAGAGAGCGCCGCAGAAGCCGCGGCCCTCATGCGATCGGCCATGGGGCGCGGAGACGCACGCGACACGGTAGTCGTCGGAGTCGGGTTCCGTGATGGTCTGTGGCCGGATGCGCCCAATGCCGCACTGCTCGACTCTGTCGCGCCCGATCGACCCATCGTGCTCATCAGCGCCGACGTGCACTGCGTCTGGCTCAATAGCGCCGCGCTCGTGCGGTTCGGCGTCGATGGCGACACGACTGAGGCCCATGAGGGCGTGCTGCGCGAAGACGCCGCGTTCGCCATCACGGCCCAGCTCGATAGTGCTCCCGATGACGTGCTCGACACGTGGGTCGCCGAGGCGTCGGCCGAGGCTGCTGCACGAGGAGTTGTCGGAGTGGTCGACCTCGAGATGCGCTGGAACCACGACGACTGGGCGCGTCGCGTTGCCGCGGGCTTCGACGCCCTGCGCATCGAGTTCGGCGTGTACCCCCAGCACCTCGACCGTGCGATCGAGCTCGGGCTGCGCAGCGGCCAGCCGGTCGCCGGAACAGTGAGGGTGGGCCCGCTCAAGGTGATCACCGACGGCTCGTTGAACACCCGCACGGCGTATTGCTGCGACCCGTATCCGGATGCTCCTGCCGAAGCCTACGGGCGCCTCAACGTTCCCCCGTGCGAGCTGCACCCCTTGCTCGCTCGCGGAAGCAAGGCAGGGTTCGAGCTCGCCGTGCACGCCATCGGTGACGGCGCCAACCGCCTCGCTCTTGACACGTTCGCCAAGCTGGGTCGAGGCGGCCGCATCGAGCACGCCCAACTCGTTCATGACATCGACTTCGCACGTTTCGCGGCCCTCGGGGTCACGGCAAGCGTGCAGCCCGAGCACGCGGTCGACGACCGTGATGTCGCCGAGCGCTACTGGCCAGGGCGCACGCACCGAGCCTTCGCCTTGCGCTCACTGCTCGACGCGGGGGCGCACATCGTGCTCGGCTCTGACGCACCGGTGGCGCCGCTCGATCCCTGGATCGCGATCGCCGCGGCGACGAGCCGCACCCGCGACGACCGCCCAGCTTTTCACCCCGAGCAGTCGATCACCGTCGTTGAGGCACTGGCCGCGTCGACGCGCGTGCTCATTGGTCTCGGCGAGCCTGCTGACCTCATCGCACTCGACGTCGATCCGCTCGCGGTCGGAGCCGAGGCACTGCGAACCATGCCGGTGGCACTGACCGTGCTCGGTGGCCGAGTGACACACCGGGATCCGGCGCTTCGCACGCCGGCCAACGTCGAGGCCTAGCGCAACTCGGCGATGCGTCGCGCGGCTGTTCGCACGTTCTGCAGCCGGCGCTCGTAACGCGCTGCAAGAGCCACGATCAGTACGCCAGCGAGGCCGAGCCACAGCCACCACTCGACCGAACGGCCCACCTGCTCAAGCAGCGGCCAGCTCTGCACCACGAGGTGAACCAACAGCACGATTCCACCGATCACGAAAGGCGCCTGCAGACGCCGCCACAGAGCGCCGACGAAGACGGATGCTGCGGCAACCCCGAGAGCGACGGCGCGCCACAGTGGTTCTCCCGCCCCGTCGATCGCCAGCAGTGAGGGAGCGAGCAACGCCACGAAGCCCGGGCCAAGCCACGGCCAGCTGCGGGCCGCCGGCACAGCGGTGAGATGGAGGGTTCCGATCGTGAGCAGCGCGAGTGCGACGGGAAGGCTGACGAGCTCGATGGGGTCGATGGCGCCGGCGAGACCGAACACGCCGGCGCACGCAGCGGCAATTCCGATTGCCATGGCGGTCGCGGTGTCGCGCAGGCGCCCTTCGGCGAGCACGCGGGCTGCGACCGCGATCGCGCTCAGCACGATCACGACTGATGCGGCCCGCAGCACCTCGCTGCTCGCCAGCGAGTTTCCGGCGGCGATGACAAGCAGGTCGACAGTCTGCGCACCCGCCAGCACGGTGCCCACGGTGAGTCCGGTTCCGACGAGCGCACTGCTCATGCCGGGGAGGGCCACCTTCAGCCGGCGCTGAGCGAGCAGAGGACCGATGACGAGCGCGACGGCGACAACCGCTACGGCTATTCCGCGCGCGCCGCTGCCCTCGCCGCTGCCCTCGACGCTGCCCTGGACGCTGCCCGAGACGCTCTGAATGGCCGACGGCAACAGACCAATGAGCAGAGCAGCAGCCGTCAGTGGAGCCGCCGTGCGCGGGGCTCGCTGCTCACGGCGTCGGCCGAGCACCGCGCTCGCGCCAACGACAAGCAGCATGGCACCCGCGAGCGGGAGCACGTACGGTTCAGGGGCGGTTTCGCCGGCGTCGGCAAGCCTCATCCACAAGGCAATCGTCGCGAGGCCGAGAGCCACCCAGCCGAGAAAGCGGCGAGGTGACGATGAACCGATGAGCCCGTCGCGACTGACCGCCGTCACGAGCACGAGCACGGCCAGAGTGAGTACGGTCAGCCACAGCAGTTCGCTGGCGTTGCTGCTCGCGGCACTGATCACGACGACGACTCCGGCCGCGACAGCAGCAACGTCACCCACAATGCGGGCGAAGTCGGAGTCGGCGATGGTCGACTGCATCGACCGAGCCCGCGCAGCGAGTGCAATGTCGTGGGGTTCGCGGCCTGGAGCAGCGAGCAGCCCCACGGTCACGACGACGATGAGCGACCCCAGTGTGACGACGGCGCTGAGAGCCGGGTCGAGCGCCTCCCCGGTGAGAGAGACGCTTTCGAGAGCCAGCACCGCGCCGCGCGACACGGCGAGCGGGATCAGTCCGCGCGCGACGAGACGTTCCGCGGTTGCCCCCCGTGCAGCAACGAGCGCGAGGGAGGCCGTGATCAGGCCGAACGCGACGGCTTCGTCGATTGCCGGATTCTGGGCGAAGACCGCTGCTGCGAGGACCGCGACGACCGCGACCGCGCCCACCGCTTGCCGTTCGAGCGCGGCGAGGCGCCCGAGCTGACTGCTCGCCAGGATCACCGCGGCACCCAGCAATACGACGCTACCCGGGCTCACCTGCAATGCCGGCAGCGTGAGTGCGAGGTCGCCCGACAGTTCGGGCATCGAGCCAAGGACGATCGCGGCGCCAACAAAAAGGAACGCGGCGCGCACCGGAACCTGGCTCGTCGCCGGTCGGGCAAGAGCAATCGCGAGCAGGGCGATCACCAGCCCCACGGCCCAGCCGCGCGGCACCCCCCAGCCGATGAGGAACGCTCCGAGCGCGGCGCCTGAGCTGAGCGGCACGCACATCCAAACGAGCGCTCGTCGGGCATCCGGAGCCGTCACCCGTCTGGCCAGGCGCACGCCGACAGCGCCGCCGACAGCGAGTGCCGCATACGCCGTCATCACGATCCACCACGCGGGAAGCAGGGGCACGGCCGCGATGAGCACGATGCCGCCGATGACGGTCAGAGCACGCGCACGGCGCACGAGCACGCCGAGCGTTGCCCAGCCGAGGGCAACGAGGCCCAGGGCGAGTGCGAGGGCGCCGATTGCAGCGACCGTGGCGCGCTCACCCGAGGTCACGGGGTCACCCACGGCGAGCGGGATGAGATTGAGCCCTTGAGTGCTCGCCTCGATGAACGCCGCGGCCGCGACGACCGCGGCGAGTCCGCCGGCGATCGCGGCGAGAGCGGCCGCAGTGATGGTGGCCGAGGCGAACGTGGCGCGCCAGGGCGATCCAACGGCCGAACGCCGCCATCCTTGCTCGGCGAGCACCGCAACGGCGGTCGCGGCGAGCAGCGGAGCGCTGACAATCACCCGGTCCTGATCGAAGCGCGCTGCCGAGACGATGGACCCGACGACGGTAGCGAGCGCGGCTCCAGCCCCAATGGCCCCGAGAACGAGGGTGTCGAACGTTCGGCGTGCCGCGGCGGCCTCGCCGCGGTTCTCGTTTCGCACGACCGTGACCCCGTGCAGTAGCGCACCGGCGGCCAGAACGAGACCGGCGATGGCGGGGGTACCGCGCACCCACGTCAAGGGCGACCAGACTGGAGAGCGCGACGATCGCAGCGAGGGCCCCCACTGATTGGGCGACAAACTGGGCAGCGCGGCGAGGTGCCGGATTCGCCGTGGCAACGATCAACCACGACCCGGCCGCTGTCGCGAGTGTCGCGATCGCGCCCGCGGTGATGTCGGCGCCTGTGGTGGTGGGCATCCATTCACTCACCAGATGCGCTGTCGCGAGGCCCGCTCCGATTGGCAATAGCCCCGCTGCGACAACTCCGGGGGTCGCGAGTCTGTTCGAGCGTGACCACAACGCAGCCGTCGCACCCACCACGAGTAGCGCAGCGCCCCAATACAAGGTCTCGGGGCTTGTGCCGAGTCCGCTCGGGTCATTGAGCCGCAGCGCCCAGGCGTCGAGCACGAGCATGACGGTGCCCAGTGCGGCGATGCCCTCAGCGGTCGACGTGAGACCGCGACGGGCGAGCACTCCGGCGGCGATCATCGTGGCGAGCGTGCCCGCCACGATGATCGCCATACGCACATCGCTGCCGTACGTGACGAAGGAGTACACCAGGCCGAACACCGCGAAGACCGACAGCAGGCTGATGCCAACCACGATGAGCGCGATCTGGATGCCGGAGCGGCGCGGCCCGTCGACCGCGGGCGGGGCAACCGAGGCGGTCGGTAGCTGGGCAGAGGGAGCGGGTGCGGCGACGACAGCACCAGCAGCGGCCGCGGCCGGGGCAGTTGCAGCGACGGGGGCAGGTGCTGCGACCGCGGCAACGGCGGTCTCGCGGCGGATGCGCCCGATGATGTCGAGGCGAGCATCCAGCGCATCGGCAACCGACGTCGATGCCATCGCCAACTCGGCTGACGCAGGGTTTCGCAGGTCGAGGCCGCAGCTCGCGCACACTGTGGCGGTGAGCGGCGTGAAGCACGCAGGGCAAACCGTGGTTGAGCGCAGCTCGGCCGACGAACGCGGAAAGAGCACGCGGC
Organism: Actinomycetales bacterium; assembly: GCA_038249035.1. Lineage (GTDB taxonomy): Bacteria > Actinomycetota > Actinomycetes > Actinomycetales > Microbacteriaceae > Microcella. The sequence goes on along the minus strand of JBBRWT010000023.1, from coordinate 9,395 downwards.
CGACCCAGGCGCGATCAGGGGTGGGATCGCTCATGCCCTCACGCTAGCGCTGAGCGGGTGAGCGCGCAGGGAGGTTCGACAGCCGTCGCGACGGTTGAGACGTTCGACACGCGCAAAACGTTGGGGTGCCGTCGCGCCCCTCGCACCACGAGACTATGAGCATGCCCGAGTCGACCGAGCCCTTTGTGGCTGTCTACACCCAACACTTGCCCGCCGTCAGTCGGTATTTGGCGCGCCGAGTTAACCGCGCCGACGTCGATGACCTCGCGGCCGATGTGTTTGCGATCGCCTGGCGTAAGCGCGCGTCCGTCGCAGCGGGCGAAGAGTTGCCGTGGTTGTACCGCATCGCCTCGTACCAGGTCGCGAATCACCGGCGCCGACTTGCAGCGCGCGCCTCGGTGCTCGGGTTGCTGTCGGTGCCCGACTCGGCACCCTCCGCCGAGTCGCTCGTCACGGCCGACGCCGAGCTCGCTCGCGCGTGGGCAGCGATCGCCCCGCGCGACCGTGAGGTGCTCGCGCTCATCGTGCTCGATGATCTCGCAGTGAGTGACGCCGCGGTCGCCCTGGGTATCAGCGCCAACGCGGTGAGCATTCGCCTGCACCGCGCCAAAAAAGCACTGGCTGCTCAGCTCGCTAGTTGGGCCGAGACCAATTCGGGCGGTTCTGAAAGATCGGCTGCTCCCGCGACATAAACCAGGTATGAGTGAACCTACCGATGACCTGACCGACCGCCTACGGCGCTCTGCCGCCAGCACGAACGCCCCAGCTCCGGCTCTCTCGCCCGAGCTCGTCGCGACGGCATCGAGCCGCCGTGCTCCCCGACTCGTGAACCATGGGCGCACTACCCGTGTCGCCAGCGCCTCGCTCGCCGCCGTCGCGGCGGTTGCCGTCGGATCGCTCGTGATCGTCAACCCGTTCGCCCCGCGTGAGCCGCTCTTTACGGCCGCCGCGGCCGGGTCGGCCTCGGGCGAGGACAAACTGTCGGCGATGTCTGATGAGGCTCGCATCGCCCTCTGGATCGACTACACCTACGTGGCGGGCGAAGGCCTCGGCACCGATGGTGGCAGCGGGGGCGTCTACCAGTTGCAGCGCATCGGTAGCCCCGAGCAGGTGCTCGCCGATGTCGCCGAACGCTTCGGGGTAGAAGGCGAACCGGGCCAGACCTCGTACTTCGACCCCGCGTGGCCGAGCTACGTCATCGGGCCAGAAGACGGCTCCGCGCCATCGATCACCGTCACGTGGAGCGGAACCGGTAACTGGTGGTACAACAACCCTGCCGCCTACCCCGAGCCGGTCTGCGAACTCGTGAGCTACGAGACCGAGAACGGCACGGAAGAGTTCGAAGAGTGCACCCAGCCCGAGATTCCTGCATCGGAGTCGCTCGCTCCGAGCGAGGCCGAGGCCCGTGATCAGGCCGCCGACATTTTCGGCTCGCTCGGCCTCGATGTCGAGCCCGGTGATGTGCGCGTCATGGCCGACAGCTGGGGAACCACGGCGACGGCGAACCTCACCGTCGACGGCGTGGGCACCGCCATCGACTACAGCGTGTCGTGGACCCCACTCGGCGAGGTTGCCTGGGCGTATGGCCACTCGATTGAGGTCATCAATCGCGGCACCTTTGACACCGTCTCACCGACGGCCGCCGTCGACCGACTTGCCGACTGGCGGTGGTTTGGTGCCGCGGGCCCCGACTACCAGGGCGGCATGAGCATTCTGGCTGCGGACTCGGGACTGGCTCGGGATGCCGTGGGCACGTCAGGTGCGCCCGACGCCTCGGTCTCATCTCCCGTCTCGGGCGAGGAGCCGGTGCCCGGCGGCTCGACAGAGCCGAGCCCGGGGGAGCCCGTGCAACCGACCGACACGACCGAGCCTGGCGTTGAGCCGATTGTTGAGCCGACCGACCCGGGCCTTGAACCGATCGTCGACCCCCCAACCGAGCCTGCGCCCTTGCCAGAGCCAGAGCAGGTCACCGTCACGGTCGACAAGGCCGAGGCAACGTTGTTGCTCATGTGGGACGCCGACGGCAACGCCTGGCTGGTGCCGGGCTTTGCGATGCAGAACCCCGAAGGGTTCTGGAACACCATCGTCTCGCTCATTGACGGCATCATCGAACTGCCCGCGCCCTTCGAGGGCGAGATCACGCCGTTCCTCGAAGACTAGACATCCCCTGAAGACGACGCCCTCGCGGGTTGGGCCGCGGGGGCGTCGTTGTGCGCGCGATCCGGCCGAGCCCGTCGACCGGGCGGCGCACCTAGAAACCGATACCGAGGGGATGACGAGGATCGAACTCGCGTCATCAGTTTGGAAGACTGAGGCTCTACCATTGAGCTACATCCCCGCAGCGGGCGTCAACCCGTGCAATTACCCAGCGTAATGCATGAGCACGGGCGTCCAGCGGCGGGGCTCGGTGACTCGGCTAGACTTGCCGAGGCCATTTTCGCAAGCGACATCGTGTCGCGATGCTGACGTGGTTTACGGTCACGGTTTCGGGGCGTAGCTCAGCTTGGTAGAGCGCCCGCTTTGGGAGCGGGAGGCCGCAGGTTCAAATCCTGTCGCCCCGACCATTGCCCCTCGCACACACATTCAGGAGAACCCCTTTGGTCCAGTCCACGGTTGAGAAGCTCAGCCCCACGCGCGTCAAGATCGCCATCACCGTCACCCCTGACGAGCTGAAGCCGAGCATCCAGCACGCGTATAAGCACATCGCCGAGACCGTCAATATTCCGGGCTTTCGTAAGGGCAAGGTTCCGCCGCCCATCATCGATCAGCGGGTTGGCCGCGGCGAGGTGCTGAGCCACGCCGTCAACGAAGGACTCGATACGTTCTACCGCGAGGCCGTCACCGAGCAGGGCCTGCGCGCTCTGGGGCGGCCCAAGGCTGACATCACCGAGTGGCCGAGCGAGAAAGACTTTTCGGGCGACCTGCTGGTGACTGTTGAGGTGGATGTTCGCCCCGAGTTCGACATTCCGAAGTACGACGGCCTCAAGATTGAGGTTGACGCCACCGAAGTGAGCCCCGACGAGGTTGAGGCCGAGCTCGAGAACCTGCGCAGCCGCTTTGGCACGCTGGTGACCGTCGATCGACCGGCCGCGAAGGGCGACTTTGTGCAGCTCGATCTGATCGCGACCGTCGGCGGCACGACCGTCGACACGGCGAACTCGATCTCGTACGAGCTCGGCTCGGGCGAGCTCATCGATGGCATTGACGACGCCGTCGACACCTTGACGGCTGGCGAGACCACGACCTTTGAGTCGAAGCTGCTCGGCGGCGACCACGAGGGCGAGATGGCCCAGATCGAGGTCACCGTGATTTCGGTGAAAGAGCGTGAGCTGCCCGAGGCCGATGACGACTTCGCGCAGATTGCCAGCCAGTTCGACACGATCGGTGAGCTTCGTAGCGACGTGCGCGAGCAACTGCTGAAGCAGAAGTCGTTTGGCCAGGGCGCGCAGGCGCGTGACAAGCTTCTCGCGGCTCTGCTCGAGAAGGTCGAGATTCCGGTTCCGGACTCGCTCGTCGAGGGTGAAGTGCAGCGCCACCTCGAGAACGAGGGTCGTCTCGAAGACGACGCACACCGTGCCGAGGTCACCGAGTCGAGCACGGCCACGTTCCGCACCCAGATCTTCCTCGACGCGCTCGCCGAGAAAGAAGAGGTCAAGGTGAGCCAAGACGAGCTCACCCAGTACCTCGTCCAGGGCGCCGCGCAGTACGGCATGGAGCCCGGCGAGTTCATCAAGGTGCTCGACCAGAACGGCCAGATTCCCGGAATGGTCGGCGAAGTCGCTCGGTCGAAGGCTCTCTCCGTCGCCCTCAGCAAGGCGAAGGTCGTCGACACCAAGGGCAAGGCGGTCGACCTCACCGCGTTTACGGCCGCTGCTGTCGCACCGGTGGCCCAAGCGGTTGGCGGCGACGACCACGCAGGTCACGACCACGACGACCATGAGGGCCACGGCCACTAGGTCGTATTCACTCTGTCATCGACGGGCTCGGCGCTACGGCGCCGGTCCCGTCGCCCAGTACCGAGAGAGTATTTTCTGCTCATTGCCCGCACGGCGCGGGTCAGAGTAGCGTCACGGTATCCGGTGCATCTCGTTCAGCGAGAGCATGCCCTTCGGTATTCCAAGAAGAGGTCGTTTCATGACACGGTCGTTCCCCCGCACCGTTCTTCCGTTGGCGGCGTTATTGCTGCTGAGCGGATGCGCCGCCATCGACACGTCGGGTGCTGTGCGCGTCGATGAGTCGCCTTCCACCATCAACGCCGCCGATCTTGCCGTCACGGCCGAGGGTGTCGTGGCCGATCAGGGCTTCACGGTCGACATCGACTGCGGCACCGAAGACGTGCCGTTCGAGGTCGGGACTTCGCTCGAGTGCGACGCTTTTGACGAGGTCTCTCAGACCTCGGGCGCGTACACGGTGACCATCTCGAGCATCGAAGGCACCGATTATGTTCTCGACGTCGCCGGTTCAGAGGCAGTGCCGACTCCGCAGCCCGGCTCGGCCCTTGAGTCGGCAGATGCCTTTGCGGGCCTGACCGCTGATGCGCTCTCGAACTCGCTTGGAGAGACGCCTGTCGTCGACTGCGGCACGGCCGACATCGAGATCTTCACCGGCCAAGAGGTTCGGTGCGGTTACACAACCTCGAACGCGACCGGCTTCGTCATCTCGACGGTCACATCCTTCGACGGGTCGTTCTACGAGATCTCGGTTGCTGAGGAGTAAAAGCACCACTCTGCTCTGCCCACGGCGAACACGGCCGTTCGCGCGCTCGCGCTTCTGTAGATTCGAAGTACGAGACGAACAGGAGCTCCTTTCATGGCTGAACCGGCAATGCCGAACAGTGTTTTCGACCGACTGCTGAAAGACCGCATCATCTGGCTGGGGTCGGAGGTGCGCGACGATAACGCCAACGAGATCGCAGCCAAGTTGCTGCTGCTCGCAGCTGAAGATGGTGAGAAAGACATCTTCCTCTACATCAACTCGCCCGGTGGCTCGATTACGGCGGGTATGGCGATCTACGACACCATGCAGTTCGTGCCTAACGACATCGTCACGGTCGGCATCGGTATGGCCGCATCGATGGGGCAACTGTTGCTGACGGCCGGCACGAAGGGCAAGCGTTACATCACGCCCAACGCGCGCGTTCTGTTGCACCAGCCGCACGGCGGGTTTGGCGGCACCTCGAGTGACATTCAGACGCAGGCGCAGCTCATCACCGACATGAAGCACCGCCTCGCCGCGATCACCGCGGCGCAGACCGGCAAGTCAGTCGAGCAGGTCAATGCCGACGGCGACCGCGACCGCTGGTTCAACGCTGAAGAGGCGTTGGCGTACGGCTTCGTCGACCACATTCGCGCCTCGGCCACCGACATTGTCGGCGGCGGCGGCACGGCTGACAAGTAACAGCGGCGAGAGACGAAGAGGACGACACTCATGCAACTTCCCACCTATGGCGCCGCCAACCCGATGATGCCCAGCAGCCGCTACATTCTGCCGACCTTCGAAGAGCGCACTGCCTACGGCTACAAGCGCCAAGACCCGTACGCGAAGCTGTTCGAAGACCGAATCATCTTTCTCGGTGTGCAGGTCGACGATGCCTCGGCTGACGATGTCATGGCCCAACTGCTCGTGCTCGAGAGTCAAGACCCCGACCGCGACATCGTCATGTACATCAACAGCCCCGGCGGCTCGTTCACGGCCATGACGGCGATCTACGACACGATGCAGTACATCCGCCCGCAGATTCAGACCGTGGTGCTCGGTCAGGCGGCCTCGGCCGCGGCTGTGCTGCTCGCAGCCGGCAGCCCGGGCAAGCGCCTCGCGCTGCCCAACGCGCGCGTGCTCATCCACCAGCCGTCCACGGGTGACGCCGGTCGAGGTCAGGCCAGCGACATCGAGATTCAGGCGAAAGAGATCGCGCGTTTGCGCGAGTGGCTTGAAGTGACGCTCTCGAAGCACTCGAACCGTAGCGTCGAGCAGGTCAACAAAGATATCGACCGCGACAAGATCCTCATCGCCGACGAGGCTCTTGAATACGGCCTCATCGACCAGGTGCTCACGAGCCGCAAGACTGTGCCAGCTGCGATCGCGTCGTAGCAGGCGCTGACACTCTCTGCTGGGCCCCGCATCCGAATTCTGGATGCGGGGCTCTTCTTGTCGTCGCTACTCCAGGTTGCCAGCGACGGTCGCTCGGTTGCGACGGGCGATCAGTGCGATGACCGCACCGAGCACGACGATCCCGCCGAGTATCACGGCGACCACGACGAGAACGGCGAACGACTCGTCGGTCTGCTCACGGGCCGGTGCGGTCGATGTCGGCGGCTCGGCGGCAGTCTGCCCGCACGTCGGGGGGTCAGTGAGGCCCGCTTGCACGGTGGCCGCACCCGTCGGCGCAAAGCGAAACGCGATTGAGTCAGACAGCGTGTGACCGTCAGATGATACGTATTGGTAGGTGAGCGTGTAGTCGCCCGAGGCTCCCAGTGTCGCCGGCATCGACAGGGTGTCGCCCGCGATGGTCAGGCATCCATCGCCGAAGTAAAGCCCCGACGCATCCGTCACCTGCAGGCCGAATCCTGCTGAATCGCCGCTCACGTCGAGCATGGGCTTCGCCGCGGTCACCGAGAACTGCGCCGGGGGAGAGCTCAACACCTCGCCCTCGGAGGGCGTGGATACCGTGACAGGGTCGTGGGCGACCGCAGCCGAGACGGGGGCGAGCGTGGCGATGCCCGTCAGGAGGAAGGCTGTTACGACCGGAAAAATGCGGGAGCGGGCAGTCATGGTGCCTCCAGATTAGGGGGCGCGGCTGGGCGCCGCGTCTCACCACATTCGGGCCGGATGGCCTTGCGGCTGGCCCACCGCGACACCCGGGCGGTGGGCGGTGCGCACAGAACGTCGTTTCTCCGCGTTAGGCTCGCATCAGGTCCGGTTCGAGAGAGATCCGTTCCGTGAGTGAGGGGTGGGGTAATGGCTCGCATGGGAGAAAGCGCCGACCTGCTCAAGTGCTCCTTTTGCGGAAAGAGCCAAAAGCAGGTGCAGCAACTCATCGCCGGCCCCGGCGTGTACATCTGCGACGAGTGTGTTGAGCTGTGCAACGAGATCATCGAAGAGCGCCTCGCTGAGTCGAACGATTCCGAGGTCGCCGATTTCGAGCTGCCCAAGCCGAAAGAGATCTACGCCTTCCTCGAGGAATACGTGATCGGTCAGGTCGCCGCCAAGAAGTCGCTCTCGGTGGCCGTATACAACCACTACAAGCGCATCCGGGCTCGCCAGACCATCACCGCCGCCGACCAACTTGCCGACGACGTTGAGATCGCCAAGAGCAACATTTTGCTCATTGGTCCCACGGGCTGCGGCAAAACCTATCTGGCCCAGACGCTCGCGAAGCGCCTCAACGTGCCCTTCGCCGTCGCCGACGCCACTGCCCTCACGGAGGCAGGCTACGTCGGTGAAGACGTCGAGAACATTCTGCTGAAGCTTTTGCAGGCCGCCGACTTCGATGTCAAGCGCGCAGAGACCGGCATCATCTATATCGACGAGATCGACAAGATAGCGCGCAAGGCCGAGAACCCGTCGATCACGCGAGACGTCTCGGGCGAAGGCGTGCAGCAGGCGCTTCTCAAGATTCTGGAGGGAACGGTCGCGAGTGTTCCTCCGCAGGGGGGGCGCAAGCATCCGCACCAAGAGTTCATTCAGATCGACACGACGAACGTGCTGTTCATCGTCGCTGGCGCATTCGCCGGTCTCGAAGACATCATCAGCCAGCGCGCGGGCAAACGCGGCATCGGCTTTGGTGCACCGCTGCACGACAAGTCGCTCGAGAAGAACCTCTTCAGCGAAGTGTTGCCCGAAGACCTCCACAAGTTCGGGCTCATCCCCGAGTTCATTGGCCGACTGCCCGTTGTGACCACGGTCACGCCTCTCGACCGTACGGCCCTCATCGAGATTCTTACGACGCCGAAGAACGCGCTCGTGCGGCAGTACCAGCGCATGTTCGAGTTCGACGGAGTCGAGCTCGAATTCGAGCAAGACGCACTCGACGCCATCGCCGACCTTGCCGTCTTGCGCCAGACCGGTGCTCGCGGGCTGCGCGCGATTCTCGAAGAAGTTCTCGGGCCGATCATGTTCGAGGTGCCGTCGCACGACGATGTCGAGCGCATTGTGGTCACCCGCGACGCGGTGATGGAAAACGCCGCCCCGACGATCGTGCCGCGTCGAGTCGCTCCGCGCCGCGAGAAGTCGGCGTAGCCGGTTCGACCTCAGCGCTGCTGACCGGGCTACGCTGACGGCATGAGCGAGACTCTGCGAGACCGACTGCGTTCTCTGCCCGCGTTTCCTGAGAGCCTGCCCGACTTTGATCCGGCAACGGCGCCAGACCGGGCCGATGAACTTTTCATGGCCTGGCTCGATGACGCTCTTGAGCGGGGCGTGCCTCAGCCGCAGGTCTTTACCCTCTCGACGGCAGGACCCACCGGGCACGTGACCGCGCGCACCCTCATTCTGAAAGACCTTTTCGACGGTCAGTGGGTGTTTGCGGGTGCCCGCTCGACCCGCAAGGGCATCGACCTCGCCGCGAACCCCAGTGCAGCAATGACGTTCTACTGGCCCGAACTGGGTCGGCAAGTGCGCGTGACGGGCGAGGTCGAAGAGTTGGCCAGCGACGTCGCCGCAGCAGATTGGGCCGCGCGCCCGGCTGTCACCGAGTCGCACAATCCCGACTGGGCGGCGTGGGCACTCATACCCACCGAGGTCGAGTTCTGGCAGGCCCGCCACGACCGCCAGCACGTGCGCCACTGGTACCGCGCGACGTCCTAAGCCTGCGCCGCGGCGCCCCAGACCGCGCAGTATCCTGCTTCTCCACAATTCAGGAGTTCGCGTTGATGCGCACCCTAGCGAGCCCCGAGCTCGGCGTGTCGGGGGTCGTCACCGACTCCAACTCCTGAGTTGCGGAGATTCAGGTGCTGGGTCTTGACATGCTTCTGAACTTCATTCTATGCTTTGTTTAGTTCTGAAGTAAGGAAGAGCAATGGCGCTTCGCCCCATGGCACGTACCGACGTCAACAGGTCTGCGATCCTCGCGCACCTGGGGGCGCACGGTAACGCGTCACGCGCCGAGCTCGCCCGTTCCCTGGCCCTCTCACCGGCCCTCATGACGCAGCTGTCGAAAGACCTCATTGCCGACGGGCTCATTCGAGAACTCGCCCATCAGCCCAGCCAAGGCGGTCGCCCCGCCCGCATGCTCGGCCTCGTCGCGAGCGCTGGCCGGGCGGTCGGAGTCAAGGTCGCGGCTGATCACCTCGCGTTCGTCGAGGTCGGCATCGACGGTACCGTAGGCCGCACGGCGAGCGAGCCGTTCGATGCCGCCGCCAACACCATGCTGACGGTGCTCGCCGAACGACTGCGGC
>JBBRWT010000022.1:0-24100 GCA_038249035.1 Actinomycetales bacterium | reverse complement strand
TGTGCCGCGAAAGGCCACCGGCACGCTACCGTCAAGAAAAGCGGCCACGTTGTCGAAGTGACTCTTCGATACGAGCGGCCCCATGTCGACCGACTCGTCACGCGGGTCACCCACGCGAAAACCCTGCACGGCGGGCTCGAGCAACTCGAGAAAGCGGTCGAGCACGCTGCGCTGCACGAGCAGCCGCGAGCGAGCGCAGCAGTCTTGACCAGCGTTGTCAAAAACCGAGCCAGGGGCTCCGGATGCCGCGGTCTCAAGATCAGCGTCGGCAAACACAATGTTCGCGCTCTTGCCGCCGAGCTCGAGCGTGACGGGCTTCACCTGCGCGGCGCATCCGGCCATGACGTGCTTGCCCACCTCGGTAGAACCGGTGAAGACAACCTTGCGCACCCTTTCGTGCGTGACGAAGCGGTCGCCGACGATCGAGCCGCGGCCCGGCAACACCTGAAACAGGTGCTCGGGCAGACCCGACTCGAGGGCCAGTTCGCCGAGGCGAATGGCCGTCAGCGGAGTCCAGTCGGCGGGCTTGAGCAGAACGGCGTTGCCCGCGGCGAGCGCCGGCGCGAAGCCCCAAGCTGCGATCGGCATCGGAAAGTTCCAGGGCACGATGACACCCACGACACCGAGTGGCTCGTGGAAGGTGATGTCGATGCCACCGGCGACGGGGATCTGCTGCCCGATGAGTCGCTCTGGTGCGCCGCTGTAATAGTCGAGCACGTCGCGCACGTTGCCCGCCTCCCAGCGCGCGGCCCCGATCGGGTGGCCCGAGTTGCGCACCTCCAGCTGTGCCAGTTCTTCGACGTGCGCGTCGATAACGGCGGCGAAACGCCGGAGGGCACGCGCGCGGTCGACCGGGGCAAGCGCGGCCCAGGCACGCTGGGCGACGACAGCGTGCTCGACGGCCGCGTCGACCTCCTCGAGAGTCGTGTGGCGCACGGTGCCAATCACGGTTTCGTCGGCGGGATTGACGAGCGTGGTTTCGCTCATGCGCGGGCCTTTCGGTTCTGGCGGTACTCGACGGCGGCTGCCACGAGACCGGCGAAAAGCCGGGCGTCTTCGGCCGCGGACTCTTCGGGGTGCCACTGCACGGCCACACCGAAGGTCAGGCCGTCGACGTCGACGGCCTGAATCACTCCATCATCGCCTCGAGCGCTCACCGTCAGGCCCGCGGCTATCTCGTCGAGCGCCTGGTGGTGGTAGCTCTGCACCGTTACACGCTCGCCGAGAAGAGTGGCCGCCGTCGTTCCCGGCACGGTGACCGCGAGGTTAGGCGTGAACTCGCCGCCGCCCGCGTTGTACCGGGTTGACCCGATGGCGTCAGGCAAGTGCTGCACGAGACTGCCGCCGAGCGACGTATTGAGCACCTGCATTCCGCGGCAGATACCGAGAAACGGGATGTCGCGGGCTATCGCGCGCGTCAGCAGCATGTCTTCGAGCTCATCGCGGTCGAGCCGCGGCACATCGTTGAGTGGGTGTGGCTCTTGCCCGTAGCGGCGAGCGTCGACGTCTTTGCCCCCGGTCAAGATGATGCCATCGAGGCCGTCGAGCACGGCATCGGCACTCATCTCGTCGAAGGGTTGCGGCGGCACGAGCACGGCGATGCCTCCTGCGCTCGAGACGGCCTCGAAGTAGACCTTCGGTAAAAACGCAGCGGGAACATCCCAGACCCCGCTCTGCGACTGCTCGAGGTAGGTCGTCAGTCCGATGACGGGGCGGCGCTCGGGGCGCATCGACGAATCAGAACCGTTCGAAGCCACGGATGCGCTCCCAATCGGTGATCGCAGCGTCGAAGGCCGACAGCTCAACGCTGGCCATGTTGAGGTAGTGCGCCATGACCTCGTCGCCGAACGCCGAGCGGGCAAGCTCGGAGCCCGCGAACAGCTCGGCCGCGTCGCGCAGCGTCGAGGGCACGCGCGGCAGATCGGCCGAGTAGGCGTTGCCCTCGAAAATCTCGGGCAAGGTCAGCTTGTTCTCGATGCCATACAGGCCCGCGGCGATGATCGCGGCCGTGGCGAGGTAGGGGTTCACGTCGCCGCCGGGCACGCGGTTCTCGATGCGCAGGCTGTGGCCTTTTCCGATCACGCGCAGCGCGCACGTGCGGTTGTCGAAGCCCCACGCGATGCCGGTGGGCGCGAAGCTGCCTGCAACGTAGCGCTTGTATGAGTTGATGGTCGGCGCGAAAAACAGGCTGAGTTCGCGCATCGCGGCCAGTTGGCCGGCGAGCCAGTGCTCCATGAGAGGCGAAAAGCCGTTCGGGCCGTCGCCGGCCATCACAGCAGAACCATCGGCGCCGCGCACACTGAGGTGAATGTGGCAGCTATTGCCCTCACGCTCGTTGAACTTGGCCATGAAGGTGAGCGCCTTGCCATGACTATCGGCGATCTCTTTCGCACCGTTCTTGTAGATGACGTGGTTGTCGCACGTGGCCAGGGCATGGGCGTAGCGGAAAGCGATTTCTTGCTGCCCCAGGTTGCACTCGCCTTTGACGCCCTCGCAGTACATGCCCGCGCCGTCCATGCCGTTGCGAATGTCGCGCAGTAGTGGCTCCATGCGGGTTGAGGCAAGCAGCGCGTAGTCGATGTTGTAGTCGCTCGCTGGAGTCAGGTGGTCATAGCCTTTCGCCCAGGCCTGGCGGTAGCTCTCGTCGAACACGATGAACTCGAGCTCGGTGCCGACGTACGGCACGAGGCCGTGGGCTGCGAGGCGGTCGATCTGCTCTTGCAAGATCTGGCGGGGGCTTGGTGCTACCGTGCCGCCATCCATGCGCAACAGGTCGGCAATGACGAGTGCCGTGCCGGGAAGCCACGGAACGCGGCGCAACGTACCCATGTCGGGCTGCATGACCATGTCGCCATAGCCGGTCTCCCACGACGACAGCGCATACCCAGCCACGGTGTTCATCTCCACGTCGACAGCAAGCAGATAGTTGCAGCACTCGGCCCCGTGCGCGGCGACTTCTTCGCGAAACAATCGTGCCGAGACACGCTTGCCGACCAGGCGGCCTTGCATGTCGGCGAATGCCACGATCACCGTGTCGATCTCGCCCGCGTCGATGAGCCCCTCGAGCTCGGTGATCGTCAGATTGCCCGACTGGACGGCCGATCGCGCTGCAGACATGGGGGCTCCCTTGGCTCGAGTGTCGACCATTAGTACCACACAGCCTGGTGGGCCCACAGCAGACGCGACCGAAGTTTTCTTTTCCAATGGTAGACAAGACCCACCATTGGGGCCATGCTCAGTTGCCAAGGCGCACCGCGGCGTTTCTGCCCGCGGGCCGACCCATCCCCACCACCCCCCAGGAGGAATGAATGGCGGAAACAACCACGTCGACCGGCGGTGTCTCGTACACCAGCGTCGACAAGACGTACTTCGAGAAGCGCGGGTTGCGCCGTTCGGCGGGAGTTTGGGGCCTCTGGGGCCTCGCCGTCGCAGCGGTCATCTCGGGAGATTTCTCGGGGTGGAACTTTGGCATCGACTTTGCCGGCTTTGGCGGCATGCTCATCGCCTTCATCGTGCTCGTGATCATGTACTACGGCCTGACCTTCTCGATCAGCGAGATGTCGGCGGCGATGCCGCACACCGGTGGGGCCTATTCGTTCGCCCGCTCGGCCATGGGGCCGTGGGGCGGCCTGATCACGGGCGCGGCTGAGACCATCGAGTACGTGGCGACCACCGCGGTCGTCGTGTTCTTCTCGGCTCAGTACCTCGACGGCGTTACGGGTGGTCTACTCGGGTTCTCGCTCGCTGAGCAGAACATGATGTGGGTCTGGTGGATCGTGTTGTACGTCGCCTTCGTGGCGCTCAACGCCGCCGGCGCGCACATCTCGTTCCGTTTCGCCATCGTCGTGTCGATCATCGCCATCGGCATCATCTTGGTGTTTTCGGTGATGGCGCTCGCGTCGGGCCAGTTCTCATTCGACAAGCTGTGGGACATCGCCCCGAATCCGGAGGTCGCGGGCGCAACCGTGTTCTTGCCCGAGGGCTGGCTCGCCATCCTGTTCGCCCTGCCGTTCGCCATGTGGTTTTTCCTCGGCATCGAAGAACTGCCGCTCGCCGCTGAAGAGTCGCACTCGCCCGAGAAAGACATCCCTCGAGCCGCCGTTCTGGCGCGCGGCACGCTCATCATCACCGGCGTGCTCGTGCTGTTTCTCAATACCGGGGTGCTCGGTGCTGAAGCGACGGGCCTCTCACTCGAGCCGTTGCTCGACGGGTTCAGGGTCATTGTGGGCGATGAACTCGCTGCGGTGCTCGCGCTGTTCGCGCTCATCGGCTTGCTGGCCTCCTTGCACGGCATCATGTTCGCCTACGGGCGCAACATGTACTCGCTGTCACGGGCCGGCTACTACCCGAAGTTCCTTTCGCTCACGGGCAAGAACAAGACCCCCTGGGTCGCGCTCACGGTCGGTGCAGTCGTGGGCTTCGTGGCCATCGTCGTGCTCGACCTGCTCGCGCAGCTCGACCCCGAGGGCGTCGGCGCGGTAGCCGGTGCGATCATCTTGAACATCGCTGTCTGGGGCGCGGTCGTCGCGTACTTCCTCCAGATGGTGTCGTTCCTGATTCTGCGTCGCAAGTTCCCGGACGCAAACCGGCCGTACAAGAGCCCCATGGGTAAGTTCGGCGCATACAGCGCCGCGGCGATCGCCGCGCTGGTCTTCGTCGGGCTGCTCATCAACCCGGCGTTCCAGGCGGCCATCGTGGCGATCATCATTGTCTACGCGCTGATTCTGCTGGGCTTCGCGGTGCACTACCGCAAGCAGCTCGTGCTGTCTCCTGAAGAGGAGTACGCGCTGAGCGGCGGAACGCACGAGATGACAAAGGAGTAGCTGTTCAGCAAGCGCATGATGCGGCGCGGGTCGCGAGCACACGCTCGCGGCCCGCGCCGTTCTCACGCCCGCCCCGTTCGTGTGGGCATGGGCCCACACTTGAGATCCGCTGCAGATCAGACGGTCGCGGGAACGAGCGTCGGGGCGAACGCGGCCAGCGCATCCCGTCGACGAGAGCGCCCGGCCGCGAGGCGCGCCGCCAGCAGTGACACTCCGCCGAGCACGACCATCACGCCGACCGCAGCGAACACTCGGGCGGGGTCTCCGCCGGCGAACAGCGCTTGCATGCCATCGACTGCATAGGTGAGCGGCAGCACCATACTGAGGGCGGGGAACGGGTCGGCGAGCGCCGCTACCGGAATGATGCCCCCCGCCGCGACGATCTGCACCGCGAGCAACAGCAGCGAGACGACGAGCCCCGCACGCCCGAGGGTGAGCGTGAGCGCTGCGTGTAGCGCCGTGAATGCGAGGGCGATAACGCTCGTGAGCGCGAAGGTCGCGGGCAACAGTGCAAGGTCTACCCCGCTGATGGTGTGCACGAGAACCGTTACGAGCGCAGCCTGGACCAGCGCGATGAGGGATGCCCGGCCCAGGGCCCGGCGAACGATGATGCCGCCGGCCGCCGACGTGCCGATCACGCCGCGCGCGGCTGGTCGCAGTGCCAAGAAGATGGCAAGAGCTCCGATCCACAGCCCGATCGGAACGAGCGTCTCGGCGATGACCGACCCGACGTCGTCGACCGCGTTGGCGCGCGTCGACTCGACGACCACGGGCTCGCTCGCCACCGCGCTATCGCCGGCCTCGGGAACCTGACCGGCTCCCGACGAGAGTCCGGTGGCGAGTTCGTCGACGCCCACGGCGAGCGACTCAGCACCGGTGGTGATGTCGCTCGTACCGCCCGCGAGCGAACCCAGCCCCGCAGCGAGGTCGGCCGCGCCGCTCCGCAGGCCGGCTCCACCAGCGGCGAGCGCTGAGGCGCCTCCCGCGCTTTGTGCAATGCCCGATTGGATGCCGTCGATGCCAGCGTTCAAGGGTGGGATAGCCGCGGCCGCCGTTCCCGCGAGAACCTGGGAGGAGGTGAGCGCATCAATAAAGGCCTGCTGATCGGCGCCGCTCAGGTTGGATGCGGTGATGGCCGGGGTAAGAGCGGCGAGGGCACCGGCGAGCGCACTGCTGCTCGGAACGAGCCCCGCCGCGGCCTGTTGACCCGGATCGAGTTGGGTGGCTCCCGCCTGCAGCTGATCGAGCCCCCCCGACAAACCGCTCACGCCGCGCGTGTAGTTGCTGACGCCTGACGAAAGCGAGCGGGCGCCACTCGCCGAGGAACTCGCCCCGACGCTGAGCTCAGAGAGCCCCGAGCTCAAAGCGCTCGCGCCATCACCGAGCTGGGTGGCGCCGGCGGCCGCGTCATTGAGAGCCGTTCCCAGCTCGCCCAGCCCGCTCGTGAGGCCGTCGAGGTATTGCGCCGTGACAACGGCCCCGAACTGCTGTGCGAGCCCGCTGCCGACCGCCTGCACGACAGAGCCAGCGAGGTAGCTGTGGGCGTCATCCGTCTCGAGCTGCAACTGAGCTTGCACCGGCTCTGGCGTGCCGATCGTCAGAAGCGAGGCAGAGAAGTCTTCCGGGATGGTCAGAACGGCATACACCTCACCCCTGTCAAGAGCGGCTGCGGCCTCGTCCGAGTTGGTGACGCGCCAGTCAAAGCCAGTTGCCTGACCGCCCGTGAGCTCGGTGACGAGCTGGCGGCCGGCAAAGACGATCTGGTCGTTGCCGTCGGCGTCGGTCGTCGTGAGTAGTTCGTCGTTGTTGACGACGGCGGCGGGGATGCGCTCGAGCGCAGCGGAGTCGGAGCCGACCGCGGCGAGTGCGATGCCGACCAGCGCCAAGGGGACGGCGACAGCGGCGGCCATGGCGAGCCAGCGTCGCAGGCGTCCGCGATGTGCGAGCGGCGTCGAGGTGAGGGGCGAAGCGGGCGTGGCGGTCATGAGCCGCTCCTTTCAGCGAGAACTGCAGACGCGTCAGGCATCGTGGCGGAAGAGCGGGTGATCTCGGCGACGACTGTGCCTGCGGCGAGCGGGCTGCCAGGCTCGCGCCCCCACAGCCGCACGACCGGGTCGAGGGCGAGCCTCTGCACCAGCGCGTCGAGCAGGTCGACGTCGTCAGCCGACAGCGCATCGTCACGGTGATCGAACACGATGACGGGCGTGGCATCGAGGGTGGCGACCGCCGCGAGAACGAGAGCTCTGCGGCGCGCATCGAGCCCGGCGACCACGGTCTCGGGGTCGGCGACGCCAAGCGGGTCGACCCCGATCGCGGTAATGGAGGATGCGAGCCGAGCGATCCAGCGACGGGTGCGACGCAGTCGTCGCGGGTAGCCAGCCGCAAGCGCGATGCGCTCGCTCACGAGTTCCGCGATGGTAACGGTGGGCGCGAGGCGATCACCACTGACGTCGACGAGTGTGACGCGGCGAGACGCCCGCCCCGACTCCGACGGCAACACGGCGTTGGCGACCACGGCGAGACCCGAGCTCGGCGCAAGGTAGCCAGCGAGCGTCGCCCCGGCGAGCCGGCGAAGGGCCGACTCGCCCACGAGGTCAACGCGTGACCCGGGGCCGGCGACGAGCGTGAGCTCAGCATCCGTTCCCGCGAGACCCAGGCGATCGGCCACAATGACGGCGTCACCTTGGGTATCGGCCCACGCGCGATGGTCGCGGTGGTGGCGCAGGCGCTCCCCCTCGACGTCGAGGTCGGGCAGCGCTCGGTCGAGCCAGCGCGGAAACCACCAGCCGGCGCGGCCAAAGAGCGTCATGAGCGCCGGGCCGAGCGTCATGCGCACCACGAAGGCATCAATCGCGATACCGACGGCGAGACTGAGGGCGATGGGTTTGATGAGGCCCGCGCCTTCAGGCACGAAGGCCGCAAAAACGAAGAACATGATGAGGGCTGCTGCCGTGACGACCCGAGCGCCGTTGGCAAAGCCGTCTTCGATCGACCGCTGGGGGTCGCCGGTGCGCACGAATTCTTCGCGCATGCCCGAGACCAAGAACACCTCGTAGTCCATCGCGAGCCCAAAGAGCACCGCCATGAGAATGATCGGCATGAAGCTCAAGATCGGGCCGGGCTCGGCGTGCAGCAGCTCGGCGCCCCATCCCCATTGAAAGATGGCGACCGTAATGCCCATTGCGCTGCCGACCGACAGCAAGAACCCGAGGGCTGCTTTGACGGGCACGAGCACCGAGCGGAACACCGCCATGAGCAGAATGACTGAGAGGCCAACGACGACGAGCCCGAAGGGCACGAGAGCGTTCGTGAGGCGCGTCGAAATGTCAATGCCGATCGCGGTGACGCCGGTCACAGCGAGCGGAGTGTCGAACTCGGCCTCGATCGCTGGGGCGAGCGCCCTCAGGTCGGCGACCACGAGCTTGGTGGCCGGGTCATCGGGAGCGGTCTCGGGCGCCACCTGGAAGATGGCGGTCTCGAGACCTGGCGACGGGATGCCGCGGCTCACGCTCGCGACACCATCTACCTGCTCGAGCTCAGTGCGAATGGCGGCGAGATCGTCGAGAATGTCGGTCGTCTGGGTGATGTCGAGCGTCACCAGCAACGGCCCCGCCGTGCCGGGTCCGAAGGAGTCTGCGATGAGATCGTAGGCCTCACGCTGTGTCGAGCCGGTGGGCTCGCTTCCACCGTCGGGCAGGTTGAGGTCGAGCGAGAAGGCCGGGATCGCGAGCACACCCAGCACTGCCACAACCGAAAGGCTTGTGAGAATGGGCCGCTTCATCACGCCGCGCACCCACCGTCGACCCATGGTCGGCTTGGTCGCCGCGTCAGGATGCGCGCGCTTCCAGGCTCGCGAACCCTCGCGCGGCACGAGCTTGGCTCCCGCGACGCCGAGCAAGGCCGGTAGCAGGGTGACCGCGGCGGCGATGGCAACGAGCACGGCAAATGCGGCGCCGATGCCCATGACCGAGAGAAAGGGCACGCCGACCACGAGCAGGCCGAGTAGCGCGATGATCACCGTGGCACCCGCGAACACGACCGCGCTGCCCGCTGTTCCGACGGCGACAGCGGCCGACTCGGCCGGATCCATTCCGCGCGCGAGCTGCCCTCGGTGTCGCGACAAGATGAAGAGGGCGTAGTCGATGCCGACGGCGAGCCCGATCATGACGGCGAGCAGGGGCGCGGAACTCGACACGGGAACCACAGCCGCGAGGGCAAGGATTCCGCCCACCACGATCGCGATACCGATGAGCGCTGTCGCGAGCGGCATCCACGCCGCCCGCAGCGATCCGAACGAAATGATGAGCACGGCGCCGGCGAAAAGCACACCCAACACCTCGGTGACCGTCAGGCCGACGGTCGTGTCTTGAAAGACTTGACCGGCAAACTCGACCCGAGCATCCACCGTGTCGGCGGTCGCCACGAGGGCCTCGATCGTGGCCTCGCTCACGTCAGATGAGGCACCATCGAGCTGTACGCGCACGATTGCGATCGTGCCGTCGGCACTGACCTGACCGTCGGCAAACTCGTCGAAGGGCCCCAGCACGGTGTCGACGCCCTCGACGCGGGTGAGGGCGCTCTCGAGGGTCGCGATCTGGTCGCGGATGCTCGCATCGGTCACCGTCGAACCCTCGGGTGCCACGACAACGGCTTGGGCACTCGCGCCCGATACCTGCGGAAAGAGCGCATTGAGCTGGTCAAGAGCGACCTGCGACTCTGTGCCGGGAATGCTGAAGGTCTCGTCGGTCTGACCCCCGAGCGCGAGTCCTCCGCCGAGGGCAGCGGCAAAAAGCACAAGCCAGGCAACGATGACGAGCCGGGCACGACGGTATGAGAACCGGCCGAGCCGGTAGAGAAGCGTGGCCATCGAGGGCCTCCTTATGCGGTTCGGAAGTCGGCGGGCACGAGCAGGTCGTGCAGAATCTCGAGCAGTGCTGAGCGCACTTCGTCGATCGGGATCTCGCCGTTGAGCCCCAACCGCTCGGCGGCAGCCAGGGTGTACGCAACACCGCCAAACGCCACGCCGAAGCGCAGCTTCTCGAGGGTTGAGCCGCTGGCCAGCCGAAACAGCTCGGCCACGCGGCGCATGAGTTCAGTGGCCCGGTGCATCACGGGCACGTCGTCAAGAGTGGCCCCCTGGTTAATGACGAGGGGCACGACTTGGCGGTGCTGAAGAAGCAGGTCGACGAAGCGCTCGACGAAGTCGGCGCGACCGATCCCTCCCGCGTCTGCAATAGACCCAATCAGCTGCTCAAGATCATCGAGAGCGGGGCTGACGATCTCGGCTAAGAGCCGCTCTTTCGACTCGAAGTGGTACAGCACACTCGCTTTCGAGGTGCCCGCGAGGTCGGCGATGCGTTGCAGCGAGGTCGCGGCATAGCCGGCGCTCGCAAACTCGTGGAGAGCGATGTCGCGCAAGTCATCATGAAGGGTCACGTGATCAACGGTACTGACCGATCGGCCAGAATCTGACCACTCGGTCAGTTTCCAAGGATGCTCTGGGGTGAATCCCAGACTCCCGCACTTGCCGAGCGCTCAGCCGCTAGCGTGTCAGGTGACATCAGGAGGTCGCATGCGCAAGTTCATCTTCAATGGCGCCGTTATCGGTGCCGCGTTCTCGGCCGTCGGCGTCATCAACGCCACCCGCCATGGCCCTCGTGACTGGCGCCTCGCGCTCATGTGGGTCAGCTGGGGCATCAGCGTGGCTATTGCGGTCGGCTCGGTCATCGAAGAGAACCGCGAGCACGACGGGCTCGAGCTCGACGACTGATCGGAGCCTGTTCCGGGACCAAAGACCCCTGCGGATCCATACACCCGGGCCCTAACCTGAAAGAGCGCCGGCGGGGTCGCCGGGGCGCTTCGGGAGGAGGCGCGCGTGAGCTCAGCATCCATCGCCGCGCCCCGCCCCGTCTTCTTCATCTCTGACGGCACGGCCATCACCGCGGAGACCCTCGGGAGTGCCCTCCTCGTCAGTTTTCCCGGGGTGCAAATCGTGCGGCACACGATTCCGTTCGTCGACGACACGGCCGCTGCCGCCGAGGCTGTTGCCACGGTCGCCGCCACCACCACCACCACACACGCGCCGCCGCCGCTCGTGTTCACCACTATTCGCGATCTCGCCGTACGGCAGATCGTCGCCGCGGCTCCCGCCATCGTCATCGACTTACTCGGCGGTCACTTGCGCGAGGTCGAAGCCGCGCTGGGTGTGAGCGCCCAGCCGGGGCGCGGCACCGTGCACAGCCTCGGCGACCTCGACCAGTACCACGAGCGCATGTGGGCCATCGAATACGCCATCGAGCACGATGATGGCCAGAGCCTACGAGCCCTTGACCGGGCCCAGGTCATCATCATCGCTCCCTCGCGGTGCGGCAAGACCCCCACTTCGATGTACCTCGCATTGCAGCACGGAGTCGTCGTGGCGAACTACCCGCTGACCGACGACGACCTGCCCGTCGGCGGCAAGCCGACTGGCCAACTGCCCGCCCCCTTGCGGCCCCACGCTGACCGCCTGTTCGGCCTCACCGCCAACCCACAGCGACTCAGCCAGGTGCGTGATGCTCGTCGCCCGGGCTCGCCATACGCCTCACTCGCCCAGTGCACGCGCGAGGTGCGCTGGGCCGAGAACCTCTACCGCCACCACGGCATTCCCCACCTCGACTCGACCGATCGCTCGGTCGAAGAGATGGCTGCCGTGATTCTCACCACCATGCGCAGGCGCGGATTGACCGCGCCGGAAGGAGCACCCTCATGACCTCGAGTATTCTCTGGTTCACCGAGATTGGTATCGACGACATTGACCAGGTTGGCGGCAAGAATGCCTCCCTCGGTGAGATGGTCAGTCAACTGAGCGAGAAGGGCGTGCGGGTACCGGGCGGGTTTGCCACGACCGCGGATGCGTATCGCACCTTCCTCGCCGCCGACGAGCTCTACGACCGCATCATGGCCGTGGTCATGCCGCTCGACGTCACCGATGTGACCGAACTAGCGCGTGCAGGCGCCGAGATTCGCGAGTGGATCGTGCAGCAACCGTTCCCGGCCACGCTCGAGCAGGAGATTCGGGATGCCTACGCGAGCCTCGTGCGCGACGACCCTGACCCCGATGCGGTCTCGTGGGCCGTGCGCTCGAGCGCGACCGCCGAAGACCTGCCTGATGCCTCCTTTGCAGGCCAGCAAGAGACGTATCTGAACATCAGCGGTATCGATCACCTGCTCGACGCGATTCGCCGCGTCTTCGCGTCGCTGTTCACCGATCGAGCCATCGCGTACCGCGTGCACAACCACTTTGCGCATGACGAGGTGGCGCTCTCGGCGGGCATTCAACGCATGGTTCGCTCTGACGTTGGCGCCTCGGGTGTGCTTTTCACGATTGACACTGAGTCGGGGTTCTCCGACGCAGTCTTCATCACCTCGTCTTACGGACTCGGCGAGGCGGTCGTGCAGGGCGCCGTCAATCCCGACGAGTTCTACGCCTACAAGCCCAACGTACGAGCCGGGCGGCCGGCGATTCTCGCCCGCGCGCTCGGCGAGAAGGCCGTCAAGATGATCTATGCGAAAGGGTCGAGCACCTCGACGAGCACGGTGTTCACCGACGTCGATGCGGCCGATCGGGCGCGCTTCTCTCTGACCGATGCCGAGGTCGAAGAACTTGCGCGCCACGCCCTGACGATCGAAGAGCACTACGGCCGAGCGATGGATATCGAGTGGGGCCGCGACGGCGTCGACGGCCTGCTGTACATTCTGCAGGCTCGACCTGAGACGGTTGCTTCACGCAAGAGCGGCGCCGTCCTGCGGCGCTTCACCCTGCGCGAGCACGGCGAGGTGCTCGTAACGGGCCGCTCAATTGGGCAGCGCGTCGGTGCCGGCCCGGTGCGGGTGCTCACTTCGGTCACCCAGATGGACCAGTTTCAGACCGGCGATGTGCTCGTCGCCGACATGACCGACCCCGACTGGGAGCCGATCATGAAACGCGCCTCGGCGATCGTTACCGACCGGGGCGGCCGCACGTGTCACGCGGCAATCATCGCCCGTGAGCTGGGAATTCCCGCCGTGGTCGGCACCGGCAACGCCACCGAGGCGCTCACCACGGGCGACGACGTCACGGTGTCATGCGCCGAAGGTGACGAGGGCACGGTTTACCGTGGCGTGCTCGACTTCGAAGAGGTCGAGACGGCGTTGGATGAGATGCCCGACATCACCACAAAGCTCATGATGAACGTGGGCACCCCCGATCAGGCGTTCTCGTTCTCGCAGTTGCCGCACCATGGGGTAGGGCTCGCGCGGCTCGAGTTCATCATCAACCACCAGGTGGGCATCCACCCGCGGGCGCTGCTCGAGTACGAGACGCTGTCTGACGAGCTACGCGCGACTATTGATGAGCACACCTCCGCCTACGACTCACCGCGCGACTACTTCGTGCGTCGCGTCGCCGAGGGGGTGTCGATGATCGCGGCTGCCTTCGCGCCCGAACAGGTGATCGTGCGCATGAGCGACTTCAAGACCAACGAGTACGCCGGGCTCATCGGCGGCGACCTGTATGAGCCGCACGAAGAGAACCCGATGCTCGGCTATCGCGGAGCATCCCGCTACATCTCTGACGACTTTCGCGAATGCTTCGCCATGGAGTGCGAGGCGATGCGCTGGGTGCGCGACGACATGGGGCTCACCAACGTGGCCCTTATGGTGCCATTCGTGCGCACGGTCGCCGAAGCCAAGGGCGTGATCGACGCGCTGGCGGCCAACGGCCTGCGCCGCGGCGAGAACGGCCTGAAGGTCATGATGATGTGCGAGATTCCGTCGAACGCCCTGCTCGCCGACCAGTTTCTCGAGCACTTTGACGGCTTCTCGATCGGCTCGAACGACCTGACCCAGCTCACGCTCGGCGTCGACCGCGACTCGTCACTCGTCGCCGGCTCGTTCGACGAGCGTGACCCCGCGGTGCTGGCCTTGCTGACAATGGCGATCGACGCCTGCCTCGCCGCCGGCAAGTACGTCGGCATTTGCGGGCAAGGGCCGAGCGACCACCCCGACCTGGGCGATTGGCTCGTCGATGCGGGTATCGAGTCGATGTCGCTCAACCCCGACACGATCGTCGAGACGTGGCTGCGGCTCGGCGCGCGCGAGGCGGGCGCTACCCAGACCGCGCCAACAGAGGCGAGTACTGCGCTCTAGAGCTGCCAGGGCAGCAGCAACCCAATCACGATGAAGAGCCCGCCGGTCGCACGATTGAACCAGCGCCCGGCACGAGCGAGCGCGGGCTGCAGGCTCTGGGAGAGCGCCGCGACGACGATCTCAAACACGATCTCGATGACGATGAACGTCGAGGCCATGATCGCGAACTGCACGACGAGATCGTTTGCGGGGTCGATGAACTGGGGCAAGAATGCGACGAAGAACAGGATGCCCTTGGGGTTCGTTACCGCGGCCAAAAACCCCTGCTGCGCGAGCCGCCAACCCGAGCCACCCGGGCGCGTGGCGCTTGCCCCCACCGTGATGACCGGAGCCCGCCACACCTGTATGCCGAGAAAGACAAGGTAGGCCCCGCCCACCCACTTGAGAACGGTCAGGATGTCGGGAAACGCAATCAGCAGCGCCCCGATGCCAAACATCGACACGGCGATGACGACGAGAAAGCCCACGGCGCCACCCAAGACGGTCGCGAGAGTGCGGCGCACGCCGTAGAGCGCGCCATTGGTAAGGGCAAGGAGCCCGTTCGGGCCCGGGGTAAAGGAGAGCCCGATCGCCGCGATGAGAAAGACGAGCCAGGTGTCGAGGGGCACGGCACTATCTTGCCGCGCTGCGAGGGGGTCAGGGCACCATCCACCCGAGCACGGGCGTCGACTGCAGAACGATGAGGCCGGTGATGAGTGCGAGCAGTCCGAGGCTCCACGGCAGCAGTTTGCGCAGCATGGTGCCCTCCGAGCCGACCATACCCACTGCGGCTGCCGCCACAGCGAGGTTCTGTACCGACAGCATCTTGCCCAGAACGCCCGCCGACGAGTTCGCGGCTGCCATGAGCACGGGCGGTAGACCCACCTGTTCAGCGGCGGCCACTTGAACGGGCCCGAAGAGCACGTTCGACGAGGTGTCTGAGCCCGTGAGAGCCACGCCGATCCAGCCGATAATCGGCGAGAGCACCACGAAAAACCCGCCTGCCGAGGCGAGCGCCACGCCGAGCGACGTCGCCTGGCCCGAGAGGTTCATTACGAAGGAGAGCCCGAGTACGGCGGTCACTGTCACGATCGTCCAGCGCAACTGGTGAAGGGTCGCGCCGTACGCGCCGACGGCCGTGCGTGGCACGATGCGATAGAGCGCCACGGTGAGCAGCCCCGAGATCAGCAGCAGCGTTCCGGTGGCGCGCAGAGTGTCAAAATGCATCGTCTGAGCGCCCGCAGGTTCGCCCGCAGCCGTGACAACGTCAAGCCCCGGCCAGGCGAACGTCACTGTGCCGACGACAGCGAGCCACTCTTTGATGACAGGAATCTGTGCCACCGAGAACACGGCCATGATGATCGCGTAGGGCGCGACCGACATGAGTACCTCGCGCAGCGGCGGGCGCTCAATAGCGACCGCGTCAGCCGAGATGGCCCCAGACATGCTGACCAGCTCGGCCGGTTGCCACACCCGCAGCATGAGTAGTACGGCCACGATCGTCGCCACGGCCGCCACCACATCGGTGAGAGCGACCGCGAAGAAGTTCGAGGTGACGTACTGTGCGACGCCGAACACCAGTCCCGCGACCAGGGCCACCGGCCAGGTTTGCCTCAGCCCGCGGCGACCATCCACGAGAAAAACCAGGATCAGTGGTACGAGCACGGCCATGAACGGCGTCTGACGGCCGGCCATCGACGCGAGGTCGTTCAGGGGCAGCCCGGTGACGCCCGCGAGCGCTACGACCGGTGCCGCGAGCGCCCCAAACGCGACCGGCGCGGTGTTGGCGAGCAACGAGACGAGTGCGGCCTTGAGCGGTGCCATGCCGGCCGCGAGCAGCATGGCCGCTGAGATCGCCACGGGGGCACCGAAGCCTGCCAGCGACTCGAGCAACGCGCCAAAACAAAAGGCAATCAGAATCGAAAGGATGCGCAGATCGTCGCTCACCGATCGGATCGTGCGGCCAAACACCTCGAACCAGGGCGTCACGACGGTCAGTCGATAAACCCAGAGGGCGTTGACCAGAATCCAGAGGATGGGGAACAGCCCGTAGAACACTCCCGCAGCGGCGGCGCTGAGAGCCTGCACGGGCGGCATGTTCCACCCGATGATGGCGAGCACGATCGAGAGGCCGAGAGCGGCGATCGCCGCGAAGGGCGCGCGCACCTTAAACACACCCAGCAGCAGAAAGAGCAGCAGAATCGGCAGCGCCGCCGCGACAGCCGACAGGGCTAGCGAACCGAAGACCGGGTCGATCTCTTGTTCAAACACGCTCGTGGGGCTCCGATCTCGGTGGGGCGGTGACGCCCGACCGGCGCGGAATCAGTGTGGGGCCGATCGTCGGTTTACGCACGCGAAACAACGGATTGGTGACGAAAGTCCCGAGCCGCGGTGCCGATGACCGCACCACGCCTCGCTCACTCGCGTGGGAAATGCGAAAGACCCTGCGCTGGCGAGAGCAACAGGGCCGTTCGTACACCCCCCGGGACTTGAACCCGGAACCCACTGATTAAGAGTCAGTTGCTCTGCCAATTGAGCTAGAGGTGCGCGGCCGCTCGCGCGGCCAGAGACCGAGTCTACGCGGCATCCGCGCCTTTACTCAAACCGGGCAGCGGGCCGGGCAGCGGGCCGGGCGGAGCGCCGAGCGCCGAGCCGGGCAGCGAGCTGAGTGCGCGGTGTGTGCCCTTTGTCGTCGATGGCGCACCGGTAGTGGCCAAGCAGCTCATCGCCCAGCCGCGCCCAGGTGCGATGGGCTACCGAGTCTCGCGCCGCCGCTGCAAATGCCCGCCGCTTCGCATCGTCGCCGACAAGGTCGAGAACGCGCGAGCGCAGGTCGTCAAGGTCGCCGGGGCGATACAGCCAACCGGTGCGACTGCTCTGAACGAGGTCGAGGGGGCCTCCGCGACCGGTGGCCACGACCGGCACGCCGCTCGCTAGCGCCTCTTGCACCGTCTGGCAGAACGTCTCACTTTCTCCGGGATGCACGAACAGGTCGAACCCGGCGACGGCCTCGGCGAGGCGTTCACCACCGAGAAATCCGAGAAATGCGGCGTCGGGCAGAAGCCGTTCAAGTTCGGGCCGATCCGGGCCATCGCCAACGATCACCAACCGGGTGCCAGGGATACCCGCGATTGCCGCCAGGTCACCGACCTGCTTCTCGGGGGCGAGCCGGCCGACGTAACCGATAACGAGCTCACCGTTGGGCGCCACCGCATGCCGCCACGAAGCACTGCGGCGCTCGGGCGTGAATCGCACCGCGTCGACCCCACGCGCCCAGTGGCGCAGGCGCGTCACCCCGAGCGCTTC
The DNA here is from genome assembly GCA_038249035.1 of Actinomycetales bacterium. Lineage (GTDB taxonomy): Bacteria > Actinomycetota > Actinomycetes > Actinomycetales > Microbacteriaceae > Microcella. Next base: position 6,824 of record JBBRWT010000022.1, on the reverse strand, counting down.
AAGCTCGGCGAGCGACGATCGTGACGGCGCCAGCGTGAGCGTGGCACGGCGATGGATGCGGCCGACGTGCCGCGAAAACGCTGGGGCGAGGCCCGGGATCCCGTATCGCTCGGCGTAGCCGGGAACGTCGGTCTGATAGACCGCCACGGTGGGAATGCCGAGCGCATCGGCAGCCCGCAGCGCCTGCCACCCCAAGAAGAAGGGTGACGCCAGGTGCACGACATCCGGCTGGAACTCTCGCAGAATCGTGCTCAGGCGCAGGGCGCTCGTCACGGTCAGGCGCAGTTCGGGGTATCCCGGCGTCGGGATCGACCGCAACAGGGCGATCTCGGCGCCGTGCAAGGCTGCCGCGTCGGGCGACTGCTCGTGTCGCGGTGCGATCACGAGCGTTTCGTGGCCGTGCGACTGCAAGTGATGCAATACCTGCAGTAGCGAGCCCACGACGCCGTTCATGTGCGGCAAGAACGTTTCAGCAACCAGGGCGACTCTCACCCCATCAGCGTGACGGCTGCCTGACCAAGAAGCATCCCGAAACGGCGGTGCACGCCTACAGTTCACGCACTGTTCCCCGACCGCTCTCATCGAAGCCCTATACCGAGAGGGTGGATGACTCGTGGGTTCAGGCCCTGGCGGTCTCGCCCTGGCTGCTTTCCGCGCTGTTCCTGCTGGTGGTGGGCGACGCGTTCCTCGTCGTCTTGCCCAGCGAGACCGTCGTCGTGGCGCTGGGAGCACTGTGGGGCGCTACGGGCTCGCCGCCACTCGCCCCTCTCATCCTCGTGGCCGCCGCCGGTGCCATCACCGGCGATACGCTGTGCTTTGCTATCGGTCGCCGGGCGGGGCTCGATCGCTGGCGGTGGCAACGTGTTCGCCCTATCCGACTTGCGATTGAGCGCGCACGCCAGGCAATGCTGACGCGGCCTGCGGTGCTCATCTTCACCGCGCGCTACGTGCCCTTCGCCCGCATCGCCGTGAACCTCACGGCCGGAGCAAGTGCGCTGTCGTTGAGGCGTTTCTTGCCGCTCTCCGCCGCTGCTGGCACCGCCTGGGCGATCTACAACACAGTCGTTGGCGCGTTCTTCGGCGTGTTGCTTGCCGACATCCCCGTGCTCGCCGTGGCAATCTCGGTCATCGTCGCGATCGCGATCGGCCTCGCCGTCGACGCTATTGCCGCGTGGACGATCAGACGGCGAGAAGCTCGCGAGCCCGATCTGTGAGTCGACCGGGCGCGAGATAGCGCCACCCGGCACGACGCCAGCGCTCATCGTCGAGACAAAGTCGGCCATCGATCACCACGGGATCGGCGACGAGCTGCGCGAGCGAGACCGGATCGAGTTCACGGTACTCGGGCCACTCGGTGAGCACGAGCACAACCTCCGCACCGCGCACCGCATCGAGGGGCCGAGCCCGGTAGTCGAGGCCGGGCGCCATGGGTCGTGCTGTTTCGATGGCCTGCGGGTCGGTCGCCACGACCTGGGCACCGGCGGCACGCAGCCGTCGTGCGATGTCGAGTGCGGGTGAGTCACGCACATCATCGGAGTCGGGCTTGAAGGCGAGCCCCAGCACCGCCACGCGACGGCCCCGCAGGTCACCGCCGAGCGCCTCGCGGGTCATGTCAACGATGCGGTCGCGGCGGCGCAGATTGATCGCGTCGACCTCGCGCAGGAAAGCAAGCGAACTGCCGACCCCGAGTTCCTCTGCTCTCGCGACGAAGCCGCGGATGTCTTTGGGCAGGCATCCCCCGCCGAACCCGATGCCGGCGTTAAGAAAGCGGCGCCCGATGCGCGCGTCGTATCCGATCGCATCGGCGAGTTGCGTGACGTCGGCACCCACGACCTCGGCGATCTCGGCCATCGCGTTGATGAACGAGATCTTGGTCGCGAGAAAGGCGTTCGCCGCCACCTTGACGAGCTCGGCCGTGGCCAGATCGGTCACCATGCGTGGCGTGCCCGCGATCAGCATCTCGGCATAGACCTGGTCGAGCACCGAGGCCGAGTGTTCGTCGCCCGGGGCGAGGCCGTAGACGACACGGTCGGGTTCGAGCGAGTCGCGTACGGCGAAGCCCTCGCGCAAAAACTCGGGGTTCCAGGCCAGTCTGCACCCGGCCGACTCAACAGCGGGCAGCAGTACCTGTGCCGTGCCAACGGGCACGGTCGACTTGCCGACGATCAGATCGCCGGGCGACGCGATGCCGAGTACGGCCGCCAAGGCCGCGTGAACGGCGGTCAGGTCGGCCGACCCGTCAGCCCGCTGCGGCGTGCCGACACCAATGAAGTGAACGGATGCTCCGCGCGCGGCCTCGATGTCAGTGCTGAACGACAGCAAGCCTGACCGGATGCCCCGCTCGAGTAGTTCGCCAAGGCCGGGCTCGAAGAACGGCGCCCCACCCTTCGCCAGCGTGTCGATCTTGAGAGGATCAAGGTCGATGCCGACAACCTCATGACCTAGTTCGGCCATGGCCGCCGCGTGAACTGCTCCGAGATATCCGCATCCGATCACCGAGATCCGCATGCTGAAACGCTACGAAGCTCGCGTGAACGCCAGTCAACGACGACCCGGCGCTCCGGTGGCTGGTGGGCAACGCTGAGTTGTTGACGTCGCGGCACACGCACCCGGCGCCCGCACTCGGCGCCCGCCCTCGGCGAACCCACCCGGCGACCGCTCAGCCGCCATCGGGCGGGCATCCATACACTGTGCAGTCGATCCGCACTGTGCGCGGAGATTCAGCCCACAACGCTCGCGAAGGAACACTCATGGACCAGCCACGTCTCGAGGCCGGCACACCAGCCCCGGTCTTTACTCTCGCCGACAAAGACGGCGTACTCATCTCGCTCGCCGACTACGCGGGCAAGAAGGTCGTGCTCTACTTCTACCCCGCCGCGAGCACTCCCGGCTGCACCACGCAGGCGTGCGACTTCCGCGACAATCTGGCCTCGCTGCAGGCGGCCGGCTACGTGGTGCTCGGTGTCTCGAAAGACTCGGGCGCGAAGTTGCAGAAGTTCGCTGACGACGAGCACCTCACCTTTCCGCTGCTGAGCGACCCCGACCTCGCGGTGCACAACGCGTACGGCACCTACGGCGAGAAGTCGATGTACGGCAAGACGGTCATGGGCGTTATCCGCTCGACGTTCGTGATCGATGAGAAGGGCACGCTCGAGCACGCCCTCTACAACGTCAAGGCCACGGGCCACGTCGCAAGCCTGCGAAAGAAGCTCGGTCTCGACTAGAGGCCTCACGCCCGGCGCTGTGCAAGGCCTCGACGACTAGTCGCGCGCGTCGAGGTACTGCGACACCGGCGTGGTCAGAATGAGAACGAGGCCGACTACGGCGGTCGCAATCACCCACCAGCCAATGTCGGGGCGCGGAATGAAGCCCTGAACGCTACCGACACCGATCGCGAGCTGCAGAAACTCGTAGGTGAGCACGCTCCCTCGTGTCCACGCGCGGCCGCGGTGCACGCCGATCGTCATGGCGACGAGCCACACGGTGACCAACAGCACCAACAGCGTGAGGGCAATCGCGGTGGGCGGAAACTCGGCCTCGGCCAGCAACAGTTCGATGACGAGATACACCGTGATCCCCACCAACAAGGCGGTTTGGCCCGCCAACAGGATGACCAGCACGGTGACGAGGGGTGACCGGCGGGTGTCGTCCATGCAAACCATCCCATACGTACCTATTGATTTGCACACCAGCCTATGCGACCCTTGTCAAGGTTGATGTGACGCCTACAAAGCGGTGGGCGACTTTCCCAGGTTCTTTCTTTCTCACCTGAACGTCGGTGCGATTCCGACGATGTAGCGCGTCGTTCAACCACCGAGGCGTGCTACCGCACAATACAAAGGAGCACTCCCACATGGATTGGCGCGACAAAGCCGCCTGCCTCACCGCGGACCCGGAACTGTTCTTTCCGGTCGGCAACACAGGCCCTGCGGTAGACCAGATTGAAAAGGCAAAGGCCGTCTGCGGCCGTTGCACGGTCACCGAGACCTGCCTTCAGTATGCCCTCGAGACGAACCAAGACTCGGGCGTCTGGGGCGGCCTGAGCGAAGACGAGCGCCGCGCCCTCAAACGCCGCGCCGCCCGCGCGCGCCGCGCCTCGTAGGCAGCGCACGTCACAGCACCGCACTTCACAGCACTGACGATCCCGCCCCGGTCGCCCTCGTTCTGGCGGTCGACCGGGGCATCGTCATGCTCGACGCTCCAGATAGAGCAGCGGTACCTCGATCGTCACTTCAGTGCCCTCCCCTTCGAGGGTGTGCCAGTCGATCGTGCCGCCGAGTTCGCCCTGAATGAGGGTTCGCACGATTTGCGTGCCCAGGCCCGAGCCGACCTTGCCCTCGGGCATTCCTCCACCGTTGTCGCGCACCTTCACCGAAAGCGCGTCGTCGGTGCGCGAGGCAATGATTTCAACCTGGCCATCGGGTCGACCCTCGAGGCCGTGCTCGACCGCGTTGGTCACGAGTTCGGTGAGCGCGAGCGCCAGCGGGGTCGCATACTCGCTCGGAAGCGTGCCAAAGCTACCGCTCGAACGCGGCCGCACGACGGTGTTGTGGCTCGATGCCACCTCGGCGATTAGCATGAGAACGCGCGAGAACACCACGTCAAAGTCGACGTTCTGATTCAACCCTTCGCTGAGGGTGTCGTGCACCACGGCGATCGCGGCCACGCGGCGCATGGCCTGATTGAGGGCATCCCGCGTCGCGTCGGCGTGAGAGCGGCGGGCCTGGATGCGCAGCAACGAGGCAACCGTCTGCAGGTTGTTCTTCACCCGGTGGTGAATCTCGCGGATCGTGGCGTCTTTCGTGATGAGCTCGCGCTCTTGGTGCCGAACTTCACTGACGTCGCGCACGAGAACGATCGCGCCAATGCGTCGCCCGTCGCGAAAAAACGGAATCGTGCGCAGCGTTACCGTCACGCCGCGCGACTCGATGTCGGTGCGCCACGGCGCACGGCCGGTGACCACTAGCGGTAGCGACTCGTCGACTTGCTGCGGTCGGCCCGAGAGCAGGGTCGTGGTGACGCTGGCCAGAGACTGCCCTTCGAGCTCACCGGCGAATCCCATGCGGTTGAACGCGCTCAGGCCGTTGGGGCTTGCGAACGTCACGACGCCATCAAGGTCGAGCCGCACAAGGCCGTCGCTCGCGCGCGGGGCACCTCGACGCGGTCCGCTCGGCGCCGCCATGTCAGGAAAGTCGCCCGCGGCGATCATGGCGAACAAGTCGTTGGCGCACTCGTTGAAGGTCAGCTCTTGCCGACTCGGCATGCGCGCCTCACTGAGGTTCGTGTGTCGGGTGATGATCGCGATCGGATGCTCGCCCACACCCCGACCGTCGCGCCCCGGTCGCCGCAGCACGGGAACAGCCCGCACCCGCGTCGGCGTCTCTTCGTACCAGTCGGGTGCCGACGAGTCGACGATCTCGGCGCTGTCGTAAGCCTGCGTCACCTGACGGCGCCACTCGGGCTTGATCTGCTGCCCAACGAAGTCGCGATAGAACAACGTCGCCGAGCTAGACGGACGCGTGTGGGCGACGGCCACGAACGACGCGTCACGCGTGGGCACCCACAGCACGATGTCGGCGAAAGCGAGGTCAGCGATCAACTGCCCGTCGGCGATCAGCAGGTGCAACCACTCGATGTCGGCCTCGTCGGCATCGCTGTGCTCGTGCACCAGATCAGAGAGCGTCGACACCCCTTCAGGCTAGTCGCTGTGCCGTCTGGTGAGTCGCTGTGCTGTCGCGTCAGCCGCTACGGTGTCTGGTCAGCCTCTGCACCCAGCGCGGGCCTGCGGCTAGGCCCGACTCGCGCGCGAACCCGAGCACGTCGGCGAGTTCGGCGATGCCACGGCCGAGGGCCGAGCGCGGTGCAGCCAGTGTCACCGGGCGGGCGGTGAGCAGGGCGGCGTCGGCGGCATCCGCATCGTCATCGATGAGCACAGCATCGCGGATTCCCGCAAAGCGGTCGAGCGTCTGCCGCACTTGCCCGCGCGGGTCGATGCCGAGGACGGATGCCCGCACCCGGTTGGCCACAATTCGCACCCGCCCGGTCTCGATCGTCTCGAGCAGGTCGGCGTGAGTGCGCAACAGCCGCGCGAGCCCAAGAGGGTCTGCGGAGCCGACGGCCACGACCTCATCGGCGGCCCGCAGCGCGGCGATTGTCGCAGCGTTGCGACGGGGTGCCAACAAGTCGCTACTGAGCTCTTCGTCACTCTCGAGGCTGAATCCAGCGTCGACGATCACGATCGTGCGCCATCGGCGGCACTGCTCGAGTACGGCCGTCACCCTCGACGACGAGAGTTCGGGCCAGCGATGCGGCCGGCCGATGCCCGTGAGCACCGCGAAAGATGAGCCGCCCGCTGCCGTCGCCATCTGCGCCACGCGGTCAAGTTCTGCACCCGACAGCGATTCAGTGCCCGCGAGTCGACAGGCCGCAGCGAACCCCGGAGACTCATCGAGAAGGCCGAGGGCAGGCGCTACGGTGCCGCCGTAGGTGTCGGCGTCGACGAGGCACACGGAGTGGCCGCGCGCAGCGAGTTCTGCCGCTAGCCCGATGGCGAGCGTCGTGCGACCGGGCGCACCTGCCGGCCCCCAGACAGTAATGATGCGCGGAGCAGCCGACACTGACGAGCCGAGTCCTCGGTCGGTGCCGAGCGCATTGGCCGCACCGAGCGCACCGCCAGCACCGGCGGCACCGAGCCCCGCCGGAGCCCATCGGCCGTAAGCGGTGGCCTTCGTTGGCTGAGACTTCGATGGCTGAGACCTCGATGGCTGAGACCTCGAAGACCGCGGCATCTTCGGCGGCGGGATCTTTGGCGGCGCCGCCGCATC
>JBBRWT010000021.1:0-24889 GCA_038249035.1 Actinomycetales bacterium | reverse complement strand
CTGGTGGTACAACCACAAGACCGGCGACGTCGAGCACGGCCCGCAGTCACTCGGCTCTGAGCGCGACGGCCCCTACGCCACCGAAGCTGACGCGCGGCGCGCCCCCGAGATCGCCCGCGAGCGCGCGCGCGCCTGGGCGGCCGAGGAAGAAGAGTAGTCGCTAGTTCGCGCGCTCCTGAAGCGCCTGTTCGGCGGTCTCATCGCTGTAGCTGTGCGCCTCGTCGGGGTAGGCGCCTGACTCGACGTCGGCCTTGTACGCGAGCGCGGCATCCGTGAGCACCTGGCGCAGGTTCGCGTACTGCTTGACGAATTTCGGGATGCGCCCGCTGCCGAGCCCCGCCCAGTCGGTCCAGACGACCAGCTGGCCGTCGCAGTGCGGTCCACCGCCGACGCTGATGGTCGGGATGCTCAGCTCGGCCGTGATGCGCTTCGCCACCTCGGCGGGAATCATCTCGAGTACAACCGCGAACGCGCCGGCCTCTTCGACCGCGTGCGCGTCGGCGAGCAGTTGCTCGGCGGCTTCGCCGCGACCCTGAATGACGTGGCCCCCGAGCCCGTGCTCGCTTTGCGGCGTGAACCCGATGTGCGCCATGACCGGGATGCCCGCGGCCACGATTCGCCGGATCTGCTTCGCCGACCGCACCCCGCCCTCGAGCTTCACGGCGTGCGCACCCGTCTCTTTCATGAACCGGAACGCCGTGTGCAGTGCCTCTTCGGTGCCCGTCTCGTACGACCCGAAAGGCATGTCGGCCACGACGAGGGCCCGCTTGACTCCGCTGACCACTCCGCGGGTGAGCGGAATGAGTTCGTCGATGGTCACCGGCAGCGTCGTGTCATAGCCGAGTACCGTGTTGCCCGCCGAGTCGCCGACGAGCAAGAAGTCGATACCCGCTTCGTCGAAGATTTGGGCAGTCAGCACGTCATATGACGTGAGCCCCGTGATCTTGATGCCCTGCTCTTTTGCCCGCGCAAAGTGGCGGGTGCGAACGCGCTTCGGGGATGCTTCAGCCATGCCGCCAGCCTAGACCGCGCACTACTTCGTGGGTTTGTACGTAATCGGCAGCCGGCGATCACGGCCGAAGGCCATGCCCGAGATCTTGGGGCCGATCGCTCCCTGGCGCCGCTTCCACTCCGAGCGGTCAACGAGCCGGGTGACGAAGTCGACTGTCTCGGCGTCGAATCCGAGCGCCACGACGTCGTCGCGGCCGAGCTCGCGGTCGACGTACGCCTCGAGAATGGCGTCGAGCACTTCGTAGGGCGGCAGCGTGTCTTGATCGGTCTGGTCGGGCCGCAGCTCGGCGCTCGGCGGCTTGGCGATCGAGTTCTCGGGAATCGGGGGAGTCTCACCGCGCGACACCGCGTGCTCATTGCGCCAGCGTGCCAACTCCCACACCAGCAGCTTCGGCACGTCTTTGATGGGCGCGAAGCCGCCGACCGAGTCGCCGTAGATCGTCGAGTAGCCCACCGACAGCTCGGTCTTGTTGCCGGTCGTCAGCACCAGGTGCCCGTGCATGTTCGACAGGCCCATCAGAATAATGGCCCGGATGCGCGCCTGCAGATTCTCTGCAGCCACCCCGTCGAGCTTCAGCTGAGTCTCGACAGGATGCACGAGGTCGGCAATGGCCTCCACCGAGTAATTCAACCCGATGCGCTCGGCCAGGTCGTCAGCGTCACTCCGAGAGTGATCCGAACTCCACTGTGAGGGCATCGATACGCCATAAACGTTCTCAGGCCCAAGCGCATCGGCGGCGATGGCCGCACACACGGCCGAGTCGATGCCGCCCGAGAGCCCCAGCACGACACTGCGAAACCCGTTCTTGAGCACGTAGTCGCGCGTGCCGGTGACGAGGGCGTTCCAGAGTTGCTCGCGGTCGTCTGGCAGCTCGGCAACGTCGGGTAAGAGCGACACGGATCCACCGCCGTGGTCACCCACTTCGAGTTCGACGCGCTGCACGTTCGGCGGCAATTCGACATCGGCGGCTTCGGCCGCATCCACGTCGACGACCAGAAGGTGCTCGACGAACTGGGGGGCGCGAGCGATGATCTCGCCGCGTTCGTCAACCACAACGCTGTCGCCGTCAAACACGAGATCGTCTTGCCCGCCGACGATGTTGACGTACGCGACCACCGTGCTGGTTTCAGTGGCGCGGCGGGTAACCAGCGGCAGGCGCACTTCGTCTTTGTCGCGCTCGAACGGCGACGCGTTGATGACGAGCAGCACGCCAGCGTCAGACTTGAGCACGCGGCCGACGGGGCCGCCGTCGCGCCACAGGTCTTCGCAGATGATGAGCGCAATGTCGACGCCTTTGAGCCGCAGAACGAGCAGTTCGTCGCCAGGAATGAAAATGCGGTACTCGTCAAACACTCCGTAATTGGGCAGGTGATGCTTGGCATACCTGGCGACCACGCGGCCGCGGTGCACCACACTCGCGCAGTTTTGGGCAATTGCCGTCGGCGCGTTCGACGTGCCGAGCAGACGTGGCTCATGCGGCCCGTCAGGGTGGCCGACGACAACGGGCAAATCGCCGAGCCCTTCGGCCTCAAGTCGGGCGGCCAGAGCGGTCACCGCTGCCCCCGCGTCGACGAGAAATGAGGGGCGCGAGGCGAGGTCTTCGATGGGATAACCGGTCAGTGCCATTTCGCCGAGCGCCAGGATGTCGGCGCCTTGTGCTGCAGCCGCGCGAGCCGCCGCGACGATCTGTTCGGCGTTGCCCACCAGGTCTCCGACGATGGGGTTTGACTGGGCGAGGGCCAAGCGGAGGCGGGGCATACCGGTTAGCCTAATAGCGAGAAATCTGCGTTGATCGAAGGAGAGATGTGAGCACCGGAATGGGCGGCATGGACAAGCAGCGCGACTTCGTTCTTCGCACGATCGAGGAGCGCGGCGTCAAATTCGTGCGCCTCTGGTTCACTGATGTCGTCGGCACCCTCAAGATGGTGGCGGTGGCTCCGGCTGAGGTCGAAGGGGCATTCGCCGAGGGTCTCGGTTTCGACGGCTCGGCGATCGAAGGCTTCTCGCGCGCCTACGAGGCTGACGTGCTCGCTCACCCCGACCCCACGACTTTCCAGATTCTGCCGTGGCGCGGAGAGGTCGACCCCACCGCCCGCATGTTCTGCGACATCACGACGCCCGACGGCCAGCCCGCCGCCGCCGACCCGCGTCACGTGCTTAAGCGCACGCTCGCGAAAGCCGCTGATCGCGGCTTCACGTTCTACACGCACCCCGAGATCGAGTTCTACTTGCTCGAGAGCTCGAAGGTCGGGCCGAAGGGCCCGAAGCCCGTCGATGCAGCGGGCTACTTCGACAATGTTCCTGGTGGCACGGCGCACGACTTTCGTCGTCGAGCGGTGCGCATGCTCGAAGACCTCGGTATCTCGGTCGAGTTCAGTCACCACGAGGCGGGCCCTGGGCAGAACGAGATCGACCTGCGCTACGCCGACGCGCTCACTACGGCCGACAACATCATGACCTTTCGCACGGTGGTCAAAGAGGTGGCCATCGAGCAAGGCGTCTATGCCACGTTTATGCCGAAACCGATGGCGGCGCATCCGGGATCGGGCATGCACACTCACCTGTCGCTGTTTGAAGGCGACACGAACGCGTTCTTCGACGCTGCAGGCCAGTACCAGTTGTCGAAGATCGGCCGCCAGTTCGTGGCCGGCCTGCTCACTCACGCGCCCGAGATCACGGCGATCACCAATCAGTTCGTCAACTCTTACAAGCGTCTGTGGACGGGCGATGAGGCACCGAGCTACGTCACCTGGGGCCACAACAACCGCTCGGCCCTCGTGCGCGTGCCGCTCTACAAGCCCGGTAAGGGCCAGAGCGCTCGCGTCGAGTACCGCGGCATGGACTCAGCCGCCAACCCCTACCTTGCGTTCTCGTTGCTACTGGCGGCCGGGCTTAAAGGCATCGAAGAGGGCTACGAGCTGCCGCCCGAGGCCGAGAACACGGTGTGGGAGTTGACCGAGGGTGAGCGCCGCGCGCTCGGCTACAAGGCCCTCCCGTCCAGCCTCGACCGGGCCCTTGGTCTCATGGAGGAGAGCGAACTGGTCGCCGAGACTCTCGGAGAACAAGTGTTCAACTACGTGCTGCGCAACAAGCGCCGCGAGTGGGCCGCCTACCGCGCGCAAGTCACGCCCTACGAGCTCGAGAGCAATCTCGAGATTCTCTAGCCCCGCTGAGGGCTGTGCCCCATGACGCGACCACCGTCGATGCTGACAGAACTCGCTCGCCTCGGATTCGCCGAGCTGAGCGCGGCGCGTGACGCCCTGACGGGACTTGAGGAGCATCTTGAGGCCTTTGGGGCGGCCGCCGACCCCGATCGGGCGCTGCGGTTGCTTGTGCGGCTGCGGGAACAGCATCCGGATGCCCTGCGCCCCGTAATCGCCGACCCGGCGTGGGCGGCACGCCTGATCCGGGTGCTCGGCGCGAGCGAGGGTCTCGGAGACTTCTTGCGGCGGCGACCGGCCGAACTGACCGTGCTGCGCGAGCCGCTGCGTACCCTGCCGAGCGCCGACCAGTTGCGCCGGTACCTTGCGGTAGCCGTCGAGGGTTCGACTGTCGGCACCTCTACTGTCGGCACCTCTCTTGGCAACCCCGCCGAAGTGGAGCAGGCGCGCACGGCACTTCGAGTGCGCTACCGCCGCTGGCTGCTGCGCATAGCTGCCTGGGATCTCGAGCATGCTGACCCGCTCGAGGCGCAACCGCTTGTCGCTGCGGCTCTTGCTGACCTCGCGGGCGCTGCACTTGACGCGAGCCTGTTTCTCGCCCGCCTGGTCAGCACCTTCCCTGCTGACGAGGTAGCCCATACGCGGCTCGCCATCATCGGCATGGGCAAGGCAGGGGCGCGCGAGCTCAACTACATCAGTGACGTCGACGTGATCTACGTGGCGGAAGGCGGTGACGGGCTCGACAGCGCGCGAGCGGTGGAAATCGCGACACGGCTAGCCTCCGAGACGGCCCGCGGCATCCAAGAGCCTGGTGTCGAACCGCCGCTGTGGGAGGTCGACGCGAACCTGCGGCCCGAGGGCAAAGACGGGGCGCTCGTGCGCACGATCGACTCGCACCGTGCGTACTACGAGCGCTGGGCGAAGAGTTGGGAGTTTCAGGCGTTGCTCAAGTCGCGCCCGCTCGCTGGCGACGCCGAGCTCGGGACGCGCTACTGCGCAACCGTTCACCCCTTCGTGTGGGCCAGCTCGCAGCGCGCGGGCTTCGTCGAGTCGGTGCAACGCATGCGCGAGCGAGTGACCGAGCACATTCCCTCCGACGAAGTGGAGGTCCAGCTGAAGCTGGGCCCGGGTGGCCTGCGCGACGTCGAGTTCACCATCCAGTTGTTGCAACTCGTGCACGGCCACGCTGACGATCGCGTTCGCCAACCCGACACGCTCGGGGCGCTCGCAGCCCTCGCGCAGCAGGGCTACATCGGTCGCGAAGAAGCAGCATCGTTCTCGCGCGACTACCGCTTGCTGCGGGTCATCGAGCACCGGGTGCAACTCGACCGCTTGACGCGCACGCACCTCATGCCGCGCGACGACGACCGTCTGCGGGTTCTCGCTCGTGCCACCGGGCTTGCCGCGACGGCTGGCGAGCTCACTGAGCGTTGGCAGCACACCAAGCTCGCGGTGCGCTCCCTACACGAGAAGCTCTTCTACCGCCCGTTGCTGTCGGCGGTGGCGGCACTGCCCGACGAGCGGTTGGCGCTCACCAGTGGTCAGGCCGAGGCGCGACTATCGGCGATTGGGTTCGTCGACGCACGGGGCGCGCTACATCACATCGCGGCCCTGACGAGCGGGGTCTCGCGGCGTGCACAGATCCAGCGCACGCTGCTGCCAGTCGTCTTGAAATGGCTCGCTGAGGGTGCTGATCCCGACTACGGTCTGCTGGCGTTTCGCCGACTGAGCGACGACCTGGGCGAGACCTACTGGTTCTTGCGCATGTTGCGCGACTCCAGCGGGGCCGCCCAACGCCTCACGAACGTGCTCGCATCATCGCGATATGTCGGTGCGTTGTTCGAGCGCATCCCCGAGGGTGCGGCGTGGCTCGAGAACGAAGAAGAGGTGCGGCCCCGAACACTCGAAGCTTTGCTCGACGAGACCCGTGCCACGGTCGACCGCTACGAGGGCGACCCGGAGGCGGCGGCAAAGGCCTTGCATACCGCCCGCCGGCGCGAGGTGTTGCGCTTGGCTCTCGCGAGCATCCTTGAAGTGATCACGGTCGAAGAACTCGGGCTGGCCCTGAGCGACGTCACGACCACGATCATCACAGGTGCGTTGTCACTTGTGCATCGCTATGGCGACGGCATCGAATTCGCCGTCGTTGCTATGGGGCGATATGGCGGCGCAGAACTCGGGTTCGGGTCCGATGCCGACGTTATGTATGTCTACCGTGATGCCGGCGCGGGGGAGCACGCCCAGGCGCGCGCCGAGCACATCGTGCACGAACTCAAGCGCCTTACCGAAGACCTGCGCCTACCGCTGGACCTCGACATCGACTTGCGGCCCGAGGGGCGCAATGGGGCGATCGTGCGCTCGCTGGACTCATATCGGGCGTACTACGAGCGGTGGTCGCTCACCTGGGAGGCGCAGGCGCTGCTGAGGGCGCGTGCGGTCGCGGGCGACGAGCCGCTCATGACCGATTTCACCGCGCTGGCGGACACCGTGCGGTATCCGGCAGACCTTCCCGAGACGGATGCCCGCGAGGTGCGGCGCATCAAGGCTCGCGTCGAAGCGGAACGGCTACCGCAAGCCGCTGACCCCGCCCGCCATCTAAAGCTTGGCCGCGGGTCGCTCAGCGACGTCGAGTGGTTTGTGCAGCTGTTGCAACTGCAGCACGCTGCGACCGTTCCGGCGTTGGGCACGACCTCAACTTTGGGAGCCCTCACGGCGGCAGTAGATGCCCGACTCGTGTCGGCCGTCGATGCCGACAGGCTGCGTGCCGCCTGGCTGATTGCCTCGCGTGCCCGGTCGGCCCTGACTCTGTGGAGCGCGAAGGCCACCGACGTGTTGCCGATCGATCGCCCGCAACTCGAGGGTGTTGCGCGGCTCATGGGTTATCCGGCCGGGGGTGCATCGGTGCTCGAAGAGGATTACCTGCGCACAACGCGGCTTGCCCGGCAGGTGTTCGAGCGCGGCTTTTATGGCACGACGTAGGCCCCGTTCCGAAACCGGAACGGGGCCCACGTAGTCGTGCTGCGGTGAGTGTTAGACCGAGAAGTACAGCTCGTACTCGAACGGGTGCGGGCGCTGCGCGGCCGGCAGAATTTCCATCGTGCGCTTGTAGTCGACCCACGTCTCGATGAGGTCTTTGGTGAAGACTCCGCCGGCGAGCAAAAACTCGTGGTCGTTCTCAAGCGCGACGAGCGCCTCTTCGAGCGAGCCCGGAACCTGGGGAATGCCCTTTGCCTCCTCGGGCGGCAACTCGTAGAGGTCTTTGTCGACTGGCTCGTGCGGCTCGATCTTGTTGATGATGCCGTCGATGCCGGCCATGAGCTGAACCGCGAACGCGAGGTACGGGTTACCGGCGGCGTCAGGCGCGCGGAACTCGATGCGCTTGGCCTTGGGGTTCGTGCCCGTGATCGGAATACGGATGGCCGCTGAGCGGTTGCCAGCGGAGTAGACCAGGTTGACCGGCGCCTCGAAGCCCTTGACTAGGCGGTGGTACGAGTTCAACGACGGGTTGGTGAACGCCAGCATCGCCGGAGCGTGCTTCAGGATTCCGCCGATGTACCAGCGAGCGATGTCGCTCAGCCCGCCGTAGCCCGCCTCGTCGTAGAACAAGGGCTTGCCCTCGCTCCACAGCGACTGGTGGGTGTGCATGCCCGAGCCGTTGTCGCCGAACAGGGGCTTAGGCATGAAGGTCGCGACCTTGCCCCACTCGAGCGCCGTGTTCTTGACGATGTACTTGAACTTCAAGAGGTCGTCGGCGGCCGAGACCATCGTGTCGAACTTGTAGTTGATCTCGCCCTGGCCGGCGGTGCCGACCTCGTGGTGGCTGCGCTCGACTTCGAGGCCAGCATCCATGAGCTTCACGACGATGTCGTCGCGCAGATCAGCGTGCTGGTCGACGGGGCTGACCGGAAAGTAGCCGCCCTTGAAAGGGGTCTTGTTGGCGAGGTTGCCGCCCTCTTCGGCGCGAGCGGTGTTCCACGCGGCTTCGCTCGAGTCGACGGAGTAGTACGAGGTGTTTTGCTTCACTTCGTAACGCACGTCGTCGAAGATATAGAACTCGGCCTCGGGGGCGAAGAAGGCAGTGTCGGCGATGCCGGTCGATGCGAGGAACTTCTCGGCCTTTTTGGCGACCTGGCGCGGGTCGCGAGCGTAGATCTCGCCGTTACGGGGGTTGTAGATGTCGAAGACCATGATGAGCGTGCGCTCGGTGCGGAAGGGGTCGACATAAGCGGTCGACACGTCCGGAATGAGCTGCAAGTCAGACTCGTGGATCGACTGGAAGCCGCGGATCGACGAGCCATCGAACAATTGGCCGACGGTGAAGAATTCTTCGTCAACGGTCGAGGCGGGGATGTTGAAGTGCTGCTGGACACCCGGAAGGTCCGTGAAGCGGATGTCGAGGAACTTGACGTCCGTGTCCTTGATGAACTTCAGCACCTCGGAAGAATCACTGAACATGTGACAGATCTCCTGAGCTTGGTACCGGAAGACTGCAATCGCAGCCGCGACTCCGAGACTAGGCGCAGGGCATTTCCCGTCGGTGTCCCCTTTGTTTCCGGGATGTTACGGCCCAGCCCGACGCGCCCGCGACTTCGATGCCGGATGCTCAGCCCACTGCTTGCGCGAAACCCTCAGTTGTCTCAGCGAGGGCACGCATCGACTCGGGAATCGGACGTCCTTTGGAGACCATCGACTGTGCCCACAAGCGGCCAGCCCGGTAGCTTGAGCGCACAAGCGGGCCGGCCAGCACGCCAAGGAACCCGATCTCGTCGGCCTCTGCCTTGATCTCCACGAATTCTTCCGGCTTAACCCAACGGTCGATCGGGTGGTGACGTGCACTCGGGCGCAGGTACTGCGTGATCGTGACGATGTCGGTGCCGGCGTCGTGCAGGTCGCGCAGGGCCTGAGAGACCTCTTCGCGGGTCTCGCCCATGCCGAGAATAAGGTTCGACTTGGTGATGAGTCCGTAGTCGCGCGCTTGGGTGATCACGTCGAGCGAGCGCTCGTAGCGGAACGCCGGGCGGATGCGCTTGAAGATGCGCGGCACCGTTTCAACGTTGTGCGCGAACACTTCGGGCCGCGAGTCGAATACGACGCGCAAAAGATCGGGGTTGCCTGAGAAGTCAGTCGCGAGCAACTCGACCCCGGTGCCAGGGTTTAGTTCGTGAATCTTGCGCACGGTTTCGGCGTGCAACCAGGCGCCCTCATCAGGCAGGTCGTCGCGCGCAACGCCGGTCACCGTCGCGTATCGCAGGTTCATTTGCACGACCGATTCGGCGACGCGCCGCGGCTCGTCGGTGTCGTAATCGGCGGGCTTGCCGGTGTCGATCTGGCAAAAGTCGCACCGTCGCGTGCACTGACTGCCGCCGATGAGAAACGTCGCTTCGCGGTCTTCCCAGCACTCGTAGATGTTCGGGCATCCGGCCTCTTGGCACACCGTGTGCAATTTCTGTTCGCCCACGAGTGAGCGGAGCGCGGTGTATTCGGGCCCCATCTTGGCGCGCGTTTTGATCCACTCGGGCTTCTTCTCGATGGGGGTCTGCGCGTTGCGCACCTCAAGACGCAGCAGTTTGCGCCCCTCGGTCGGGTGAGTTGCGGGTGTCGTGGTCATGCGGAAACTCCTTCGGGGGTCGACGCGTGGGCGCCGACGATGTCGTGGACGAACGCACCGAAGTGCTGTTCGATGAGGGGGATGACGTCGGAAGGCGTCACGGTGCGGCCGACTTCGCGACTCACCGAGGTGACACCGGCGTCGGCGAGGCCGCAGGCGACGATCGAGCGGTACGCGTCGAAGCTATTCGAGCAGTTGAGGGCGAAGCCGTGCATGCTGACGCCTTGCGCCACGCGGATGCCAATGGCCGCGATCTTGTCGGTGCCGCGCATCCAGACCCCACTGCGCCCGGCCACGCGTCCGGCTCCGACGACGCCAAGATCATCGAGTACGGCGATAATCATGCCTTCCAGACAGCGCACATACTGTACGACGTCGATCGGGTCGGCGAGCCGGATGATCGGGTACCCGACAAGCTGACCGGGCCCGTGCCAGGTGATCTTGCCACCGCGGTCAACCTCGATGACGGGAGTGCCGTCAAGGGGGCGCTCGTGGGGCTCGGTGCGCTTGCCCGCCGTGTAGACGCTTTCATGCTCAAGCATCATGACGGTGTCTGGCGCCCGGCCCTCGGCGACGGCGGCGTGCAAGGCACGCTGCTGCTCGAGACCCGACAAGTACGGCACGGAGTTGGCGCTTAGCCCCGTGACGACGAAGTCAATCACCCACGCAGTCTACGCCCGTGCGGTGCTCGTAGGCTGGGGGCGTGACCGCGAGCCCTCTGCCAACACCGCCCGAATGGCCGGGCCAGCGCCTGGGCCTACCCGAGACCGGCCCGCGCTCGGTCGCCCGCCTCGGGCGTCGCCTCGCCGCTATTGCGATTGACTGGGGTATCGCGGTGGCGCTCTCGGCAGCCTTCTTCGGGTACGACTCGATCGTCACGTTGTTGCTATTCGTGGGCCTACAGATGCTCTTCACGGTCGTCATCAACTCGAGCATCGGGCACGCGGTGCTCGGGTTGCGCGTCGTGCCTCTCGCGGGAGGATTGCTGGGCATCTGGCGCCCACTCGTGCGCGCACTACTGATCGCGTTGGTGATTCCGGCGATGCTGTGGGACGAGAACCAGCGAGGACTGCACGATCGCGCCGCTGGCACGATCCTCTTACGCCGCTAGCCCTGCGATCGATACGCGCTAACGCGGTTTTGGCGCGCGAGCTTTGAGCGGGTCGATTCCCTTGGGGATCGGGAGGGTGCTGGACTTGCTAAGCGAGCTCAGCCTGTTGCTCACGGCGAAGACCTCGGCTTTCGTAATGGAACGCTTGAGTTTGTTGAGGGTGCGGGCCAAATTCTCGAGCTTCACGCTCTCGACATCAGGGCCGACGTGGATGAAGTGCACCGGCACGTTGGAAACAATTCGACTGACATTGCGGCGCTCGTCTTCCATCATGCGACGGGTGCGCGACTGCGGTCCTTCACCGATGATGACGACCCCGGGCCTGCCGATGGCGCGGTAGACCGCGTCTTGCGTCTTCGGGCTCACGGTGACCGGCATTTCGCTGGCTTGCCAGGCGCGGCGCAACGAAGACTTCAAAACGGCACCGACCGCACCGGGCTGGCCCGAGATCTGCCGGTAGGCAACACGTTCGGCACGCCTGCCGAGCACGATGAGAACGAGAAGCACGCCCAGAAGTACACCCGTGACGATCCACAGGATGCTTGCCAGCACGTCGCCCGGAGTGGCGAAGACGGCGAGGAGCACGCCCACGAGAATCGGGAGCAGGAATGACAGAAGCATGATCCAGACGGCGAGCGGATCCATCCGCCGCGTCATCTGGAACACCTGCCACATCTGCTTCATGCGACCGGGTTCTTTGGGGGGCTTCGGAGCGGAAGTGCGGGCCATGCTTACCAGGATAGGGCCCGAGGACCGCTCCTCCCTGACGTTCTTCGAGCGTTGATCTTCCCCGGTTGTTCCTGGGGCACTGGGGCGAGTCGACCGTTCACGCCACCATGCCGCCGTGACCGCCACGACTCCTCCCGACTCGTTGCCCTCCGAGCTCGGGGGTTACCGTGTCGTGCGCCTGCTTGGAGGCTCCGCGCTCGCCCTGACCGCGCTGGTGCATGCCGAAGGCAAAACCCGCGTAGCCCGCGTGTTCCGGTCGTCCTGCCCGCCCGCCATCATCGACGCCGAGCTCGCCGTGCACGATGCCATCCGCGGAGCGGAGCCTGCTTTGCGTCACCACACGGTCAGTCTCGATGACCTCGTGACTCTTCCTGACGGCCGCCTCGCGCTGTTGCTCGAGCAGGTTGCGGGCCCCGTCCTCGACGATGTGCTTGCCGGTCACCACGGGCGGCTTTTGCTCGGCGAGGCGGTGACCATACTCGCCCCGCTCGCTGGCGCGCTCGATGCCGCCCACGCGGCCGGCATCACGTCTCTCGGACTACGAACCAATAGTGTGCGGTTCAGCGCGAGCGGTGGCCCGGTTGTCATTCGGGTTCAGGATGCCGTGTCGGGCCCGCCGTTGCCGGTCCGGTTCCGTGCCCTCGAGCCGGCCTACCTCGCTGACCTTGCCGCTCTCGGTCGCCTGGGGGCAGTCGTTGCGGCCGCCGTGCGCGAGCCGGACCGCGCCTCTCTCCTTGCCGCGGTGCAAGCACCGGCCCGTGCACGCCCCCTCGCGCACGCGCTCTTCGACCTGGCCGATCCGCTCGCGGTAAACCTTGACGCGCTCGCCCCTCCTGCCGACCCCCCGTGCGATGCGGCCGGCGCCGGGCCCGCTGAGGTTGGTTTCGTGTTTTCGCCCGTGAAAGTGAGTAGGCACGCCACGTCGACTGCAACCGAAGCCGCCGCAGCGCCCCCCGTCGTCTCCGCGGCCATTGACGCCATGCGCGCCCTCGGTCTGTCCGCCGGCGTGGTCGATCCGTTGCAGTCCGCGGCCGAGGGTGCCGCGCGAGGCTTCGAGCGACTCGTTGCTCGATGGCGCGAGCGAATGATGGGGATGTGGCAGCGGGCGCCATCCGTCGCTGATCGAGATGGCCGCAGTCTGCCGCGCCCGGCCCTGCGCATGCGCTTCGTTGTCGTCGGAGCCGTCGGCGTAGCGGCGATCATTGTCGCGTTCACCCTTGTCGCGGTGACCCTCGTCGCTGCGCCCGGACAGTCCTCAGACGGCGCGCCGAGCATGCCGACGTCGCCCGACGCGACCG
This sequence comes from Actinomycetales bacterium, assembly GCA_038249035.1. Taxonomy (GTDB): domain Bacteria; phylum Actinomycetota; class Actinomycetes; order Actinomycetales; family Microbacteriaceae; genus Microcella. Next base: position 11,970 of record JBBRWT010000021.1, on the reverse strand, counting down.
GAACGGCGATCGACGGAGGGCTGGTCGGCGACGCGGTTGTCGCACCCTTAGACGCCGATGCTGCCCCCGAGATCGTGCTGCAGCCCGAACCCGATCAGTGGCAAGCCATTGTCGATGTGCTTGTTGGCCGGTGGCTCGAGTGCCGGCAGACTGCCCTGACGGAGGTCGGCCCGAAAGCGGACTGCGTGCGGCGAGTCGTGCATGACGGCTCGGCCGCTGAGCGACTCATCAGCACGGACGACCCGCGTCACGCAGTACTCGAACGGTGGAGATCCTTGCGGGGCGACGCGATTGTTGTCGAGCGCATGGGTGGCGCCGTGCTGATCGATCTCGTCGCGGGGGGAACGACGACGGCCTCGCTCCTACTGGTGAGGAGCGAGGCCGGATGGCGCTGTCGTGACGTGATCGGCTAGATGCCGAGATCCCCGTCGAAGTCGGCTTCTTCGAGGCGCGCTTTCATCGCGCTCAGGAAGCGGGCAGCATCGGCCCCGTCAACAACTCGGTGGTCGTACGACAGGGCAAAGAACACCATCGACCGAACGGCGATGACGTCGGAGCCGTCGACTTGGATGACCGAGGGCTTCTTGCTGACGATGCCCGTGCCCAGGATCGCTACTTGGGGAAGAAACACGACGGGGGTGTCGAAGAGCGCCCCGCGCGAGCCCGTGTTCGTGAGGGTGAAGGTGCCACCGGCCAGCTCGTCAGGCTTGAGCTGGTTGTCACGCGTACGTGCTGCCAGATCGGCAATGTCGTTCGCGAGCCCGGCGATGCTCAAGTCGCCCGCATTGCGAATCACCGGCGTGAGCAGACCGCGCTCGGTGTCGACCGCAATCGAGAGGTTCTCGGTGTCGGGGTAGACGATCGAATCGCCGTCGACCGTAGCGTTGATGATCGGGAACGCGCGCAGCGCCTCGGTCGCAGCCTTCGCGAAGAACGGTAGGAACGACAACTTCGTGCCGGTCGCCTTTTCGAAATCGGCCTTCACTGCGGTGCGCAGCGCGGCGACCTTCGTTACGTCGACCTCAACGACAGTCGTCAACTGCGCGGTCGACTGCATTGACATCACAGCACGCTCAGCGATGACCTTGCGCAGGCGCGACATCGCCACCGTCGTCCCACGCAGCGGCGAGGTCTCAAGCTCAACGCGCGGGGCCGGGGCAGCGTGCGCCCCCCTGGTCGAAGTTGTCGCCGCAAGCACATCCTGCTTGCGAATGCGGCCACCGACGCCGGTGCCCGTCACGTGGGCAAGGTCGACACCATTCTCGGCGGCGAGCTTGCGGACGAGGGGGGTGATGTAGGCGGCGGCGCTCCCCGCCGAGACCTCCGACACCGCGGTGGCGGGCGCAGGGGGGGCGGGGGCTGCAGGGGCTGCAGGAGCGGGGGCTGCAGGAGCGGGGGCTGCAGGGACAGGAGCAGGCTCGGGTGCCGCGGCGGGTTCCGGCGTGGCCTCAGGCTCGGGTGCCGCGGCGGGTTCCGGCGTGGCCTCAGGCTCGGGTGCCGCGGCGGGTTCCGGCGTGGCTTCAGGCTCGGGTGCCGCGGCGGGTTCCGGCGTGGCTTCAGGCTCGGCCTCGGCCGATGCTGCTGCGGGAGCGGCCGGAGCGGCTCCACCACCCGCACCGTCTCCGATGCGAACAAGTGGAGTGCCGACCTCGACGGTCTCGTCTTCAGCGACGAGGATCTCTTCGACGACGCCCGCGATGGGCGAGGGAATCTCGGTGTCGACTTTGTCGGTCGAGACCTCCAGCAACGGCTCGTCGACTTCGACTCGGTCGCCGACGTTCTTCAGCCATCGGGTGACCGTTCCCTCGGTAACGCTCTCACCGAGCGCCGGGAGGTTGACGGATTCGCTCATCAGCAATGCTCCTTCGAAGCCTTCAATGTGTCTTTAGCCTAGTTGGGGTGGGTTGGGGGCTCAGAGCGCGTGCAACGGCTTGCCCGCGAGTGCGAGGAACGCCTCGCCGAGCGCCTCGTTCTGAGTGGGGTGTGCGTGCAATAGTGGGGCGATGTCTTCGGGGTGCGCATCCCAGTTGACGGCCAGTTGCGCCTCGCCAATCAGTTCGCCCACGCGCGCGCCAATCATGTGAACGCCGACGACCGGGCCGTCAACGACGCGCACGACCTTGATCGAACCCGCCGTCTCCAGAATGTGACTCTTGCCGTTTCCGGCAAGGTTGTAGTCGTAGCTCGCCACTGCGTCATCGCCGTATTGCTCTTTCGCCTTGGCTTCGCTCAGGCCGACCGAGGCAACTTCGGGCTCGCTGTAGGTGACCTTGGGAATGTTGACGTCGCTGATCACGACAGGGTTGAGCCCCGCGAGCTCCTCTGCGACGAAGATTCCGTGCTGAAACCCGCGGTGTGCCAGCTGCAGGCCGGGCACGATGTCCCCGACGGCATAGAGGCCCGGGATGTTCGTCTCGAGTCGCTCGTTGGTGATGACGAAGCCGCGGTCCATTGTGACGCCTACTTCTTCGAAGCCGAGGCCCGCCGTGGCCGGTCCGCGGCCGACAGCCACGAGCAACAGGTCGGCGTCGATTGTGGCGCCGTTCTCGAGGGTCACGACGACACCGTTGTCGTTCTGCGTGACGCTCTGGAAGCGCACGCCAAGCGTGAACTCGATGCCGCGCTTGCGGTACGCGCGCTCGAACTGCTTTGAGATCGACTCTTCTTCCATCGGCACGAGGTGCGGAAGGGCTTCGATGATGTGCACTTCTGAGCCCCACGAGCGCCAGACGCTCGAAAACTCGACGCCAATCACGCCGCCGCCGAGCACGGCGACCTTCTGCGGTACGAAGTCGAGCTGAAGCGCGTGCTCTGAGGTGATGACGCGCCCGCCGATCTCGAGACCCGGCAGGGTGCGCGGGTACGAGCCCGTCGCAAGAATGACGTTTTTGCCCGTGATCGTGCTGTCGCCCACCCGCACGGTCGTGGGCGAGGTGAGGCGACCTTCGCCCTCGATCATGGTGATGCCTCGGGCCTTGATGAGACCCTGCAATCCCTTGTACTTACTCGCCACGATGCCCTCGCGATACCGGATCACCGCGGGTACGTCGATGCCCTCGAGCGTGGCCTTCACACCGAACTTGGCGGCATCGCGCGCAGCGTCAGCCACTTCGGCCGCGTGCAACATGGCTTTGGTGGGAATGCAGCCGACGTGCAAGCAGGTGCCGCCCACTTTCGACTTCTCGATGAGTCCGACGCTCATTCCGAGCTGGCTAGCGCGCAGTGCGGCAGCGTACCCGCCGCTTCCAGCACCGAGGATGACAAGGTCAAAAGTGTGGTCCGACACCGGCAGTGACTCCTTAAATCCGCGAAGGATTGTCGTGCGGGGGCCGACGATCGAGGTGGCGGGTCGACCCGACGTGTGGCACGACGGTCACGTGCCGCAAACGAGCCTACTACTTGGCCGCGAAGCGCTCGGCGAGCCGCACGAGCAAGCGCACGGTCACCCCCGACGGGCCCTTGGGCGTATACCCAAAGGCCGTAGCAGGGTTGTTGGCTGGCCCGGCGATGTCGAGATGCGCCCAAGGGATGCGCGAAGCATCGGGCGCATCACCCGTGCGTCCGACGAACTCGCGCAAGAACACCCCCGCCAGCAGCATGCCCGCAGCCGTGCTGCCCGGCTTGGCATTCGCGATGTCGGCGACGTCACTCTTGAGCAGCGCACGCAGTTCGGCGGGTAGCGGCATGGCCCACACCAGCTCGCCAGTGTCAGCCGCGGCTGCGCGCACTTGCTCGACGAGCGCATCGTCGCCCATGAGGCCTGCGTATCGCTCGCCGAGCGCCACGCGGGCGGCACCCGTAAGAGTGGCGACGTCAATGATGGCGTCGGGGCGCTCCTCGCTCGCCGCGACGAGGCCGTCGGCCATGACTAGCCGGCCCTCGGCGTCAGTGTTGAGCACCTCTACGGTCGTTCCGCCGCGAATCGTCAATACATCGTTGGGGCGCATCGCCGTCGACGACGGCATATTCTCGGCAAGACACAGCCACGCCGTCAGGCGCAACGGCAGGTTCAGACGGGCCGCAGCGATCACGACGGCGAGGGCAGTGGCAGCGCCGGTCATGTCGTACTTCATGCCCACCATGCTCGCAGCGGGCTTGAGCGAGAGCCCGCCTGAGTCGAACGTGATGCCCTTGCCCACGATCGCGAGGTGCGGCGCGTCGCTGTCTCGCCGGTAGCGCACGGCAAGCATGCGTGGCGGTCTGGCAGAGCCCTGCCCGACACCGAGAATGCCCCCGAATCCGCCGACAGCGAGTTCGTCGGGCCCCCATTCCTCGAACTCGAGCGGCAGCCCTTCCGCGGCCTCCCGAGCTCGTTCGACGAAACTCGCCGGGTACAGATCGTTGGGGGGAGTGTTCACGAGGTCACGCACGAGCGCGACACTAGCGGCGGTGGCTGTCGCAGCAACGACGGCCTGCTCCGCTCCGCTGACTGTGGTCGCGAGCTCGATCGCCACCGTTCCGGGCGGGGAGTCGCTCGAGCGATATGCGGTGAACCGATACGAGCCCATGGCGGCGCCCTCGAGCACCGCTTGCACCTCGGCCGGGCTGGTCGTCGGCAGTGCCAGTGCGATGCGCGCCGCGGTGCCGAGCGACCTGGCTGCCGTTCCTGCGGCGGTGCGCAAGGCCTCCGGCGTGAGCGGAGCGCGGCCAAGCCCGATCATCAGGATGCTGGTGGCCGTGACTCCCGCTGGAGCCGGAAGTCGGGCGGTCTCGTCGACGGCACCGGTCAGCCCAAGCATCCGGAGCCCGTCAGCGAGCACTGTGAGCGGACCGTTCTCAATGCCGACGAGCGCGACGCCGTCATCGTCGGTGGGCGCGAAGCCCACGACGAGTGCGTCACTCTCGAGCTCGGCAGGCGCAGCGGGCGAAACGGAGAGCATCGGGATGGGCATGGGCGCCATGCTAGCCGCGGCGCGTAGGGTGCTCCTGCACGACACCAGGGCCCGCGAGCTCGGGTGCTCTCTCGGTGTTCGCTGTGGGCACGCCCCCCACGGCCAGGGGAGCGTGCCGCGGCGACCTACCATGGAGGTATGCGGAATCCGGCCGATCTTTACTCCGTCGCGCTGACGGAGTCCGAGGTCCCGCGCGATCTTCCACTCGTCATTGGCTTGACGGGTTTCGTCGATTCGGGTGGCGCTGTGGCGCAGATCTCGGAGTACTTGCTCGACGAGCTCGACCACCGCGACGTACTCGTGTTCGACAACGACGACCTGCTCGACTATCGAGCACGTCGCCCGATCATGGTGTTTGAAGAGACGCGCATCACCGAGTACCGCCGCCCCCAACTCGCGGTGCGACTAGCGCATGACGAGCTCGGCATGCCGTTCCTACTGCTCACCGGCTACGAGCCCGATTTCCAGTGGGAGCGGTTCGTGGATGCGCTACTGGACATCATCGCGCGCTACGGGGTCGCCTCCACAACGTGGGTGCACGCGATACCTATGCCGGTGCCGCACACGCGGCCCATCGGCGTCACGGTGAGCGGTACCCGCGACGACCTCATCGAGGCACTGTCGGTCTGGCGACCTCGCACGCAGGTTCCCGGAAACGTGCTGCACCTGCTCGAGTACCGGCTGACCGAGTCGCGCCACCCAATTGTTGGCTTCGTGTTGCTCGTGCCGCACTACCTGGCCGACACCGAGTTTCCTTAGGCGGCCGTGACAGCACTCGAAAGCATCACTGCGGCAACGGGCCTGCTGTTCCCGACCGACCGGCTGCGCTCTGACGGCCGCGAATTCCTCGCCAAGATCGAGAGTCAGGTCGAGGGCAACAGTGAGCTCGCTCGCATGGTCGGTTCGCTCGAAGAGAAGCACGACAGCTATATGGAGGACAACCCCCTGCGGTCGCCTCTGACCGATGAAGACGGCGAGCTGCCAAGTGCTGACTCGATCGCGGCTGAGCTCCAGAAGTTCCTTGCCTTCCGCCAGGCGGCTGACGACGATGGGAAGGCCTAGCCCCGCCGAGGTGCACGCTGCGGCGTCTCGGCCGGCCATGAGGGGTGGTCGTGGTCCGCACCCTGGTATGCGATAATGGAGGTTCACGACCCGGTCGGACGCCGGGCACGCAAAGCTTCTGATTGAGCAGCGCGGGCCTGTGCGACTTGACATGGGTCGTTGTAATGCCCGCAGAACGCGAGAAGAGGGGCCCATGGCTGCCCGAGCGACCACCACTGAGACTACAGAGCGTGCGGCGAAGACGCTCGCCGCAAAGACGCCTGCTGCAAAGACCACGTCAACGAAGACTCCCGCTGCAAAGACTCCCGTCGCGAAGGCCGCAGTGCTGAAGGCGCCGCCGGCGAAGGCTCCTGCTGCGAAGGCGCCGACCGAGAAGGCTCCGGTTGCGAAAAGGCCAGCGGTGAAGGCTCCCGCAGCCGTTAAGGCCCCGGTAGCGACCAAACGGGCGGCGGCGAAGAAGGCCGCGTCTCCCGCTGGGGCCATCGCGTCCGCCGATGACGACGACGAGACCGCTGATCTAGACGCCGTCGAGCCCGACGCCAGCACGGTTGCCAACGAGCCTGAGATCGTGGTCGTTGTCGATGAGGCCGGCGATGATGAGGCAAGCGACGATGATGCTGGCGACGACGATGATAACGACCGGGCCTCGACCGGATCGGCCGGACCGCTGCCCACCGGCGCGATCGTCATCTCGAACACCGACGACGACGACGACGTTCCGGTCTACTCGTCGACTATCACGGGCGCCACGGCCGACCCCGTCAAGGACTACCTGAAGCAGATCGGCAAGGTTCCGCTGCTGAATGCCGCCGAAGAGGTCGAACTGGCGATGCGCATCGAGGCGGGGCTGTTCGCCGAAGAGAAGCTCTCTACGATGACCGAGAAAGAGAAGCGCTCCGCCCTCGGCCGCGATCTGTCGTGGGTGGCGCGCGATGGCCAGCGGGCCAAGAACCACCTACTCGGTGCCAACTTGCGTCTCGTCGTGTCGCTCGCGAAGCGTTACACGGGCCGTGGTATGCAATTTCTCGATCTCATCCAAGAGGGCAACCTCGGTCTGATCCGCGCGGTCGAGAAGTTCGACTACACCAAGGGCTTCAAGTTCTCGACCTATGCCACCTGGTGGATCCGGCAGGCCATCACACGCGCCATGGCTGACCAAGCGCGTACGATCCGCATTCCGGTGCACATGGTCGAGGTCATCAACAAGCTTGCACGCGTACAGCGGCAGATGCTGCAAGACCTGGGTCGTGAGCCCACGCCCGAAGAACTCAGCCGGGAACTCGACATGACGCCCGAGAAGGTCATCGAGGTGCAGAAGTACGGCCGTGAGCCGATCTCGCTGCACACCCCACTTGGCGAAGACGGCGACAGCGAGTTTGGTGACCTCATAGAAGATACGGAGGCCGTCGTCCCCGCCGACGCTGTCGGCTTCACGATGCTCCAGAAGCAGCTCGAGAGCCTGCTCGATTCGCTTTCTGAGCGCGAGGCAGGCGTGATTCGCATGCGCTTCGGCCTCGGCGACGGCATGCCGAAGACGCTCGACCAGATCGGTGACACCTTTGGCGTCACGCGCGAGCGAATTCGTCAGATCGAGTCAAAGACGATGGCCAAGCTTCGTCACCCCTCGCGCTCGCAGGCGCTGCGCGACTATCTCGAGTAGGCCGCTATCGGGCATCCCGTTCGTGCGCGGGGGCGAGCCACACCGAACGGAGAAACCATGACCGCAACGCCCAATGAGGGTAAGCCGTTGGTTCGGGATGTCGCGGGAACCGCATTTGAGCGCATCCCCATCCGAACGCACGTCGTGATGGCGGGCGAAGATATCATTGAGGTGGTCACCCGATATGCCGGCGACCTAGTTCGGTCAGGCGACACCCTCTTTGTCACAGAGAAGATCGTCGCGATCACCCAGGGCCGGGCGTATCCCGTTTACTCAATTGACGCTCGCCCCCTCGCGCGCCGCCTTTCGCGATATGTCACCAAGACGTCGCACGGAATTGGGCTCGGCATGCCCGAGACCATGGAGATGGCGCTGCGTGAGTGCGGCACGCCCCGCATTCTCTTTGCCGCAGCTGTCGCAGCTGTAACGAAGGCGATCGGCCGCAAAGGTGATTTCTATCGCATCGCGGGGCCACGGGCACGCGGCATCGATGGTCCGACGCACAACACGATTCCGCCTTACAACACACAAGTGGTGTTGGTGCCCCTTCGGCCGCGCCAGGTAGCGAGCGAACTGCAAGCGGCCCTCGGTGGGGGCATCGAGGTGGCGATTGTCGACATCAATGACTTTGGAGGCAACGTACTCGGGTCAACGCTGAACTCAGCGGGCGAGAAGCAACTGGTCGGAATCCTGGCCGACAACCCACTGGGGCAGAACCACCAGAGCACGCCGCTCGGCATCGTCCGCCCGCGCTGACGCCAGGGCACGAACAGTGCGGAGCTCGCACGACTGAGCTCACGCGACGGAGCTAACGTACGGTCGAGCTTGTAGTGGTTAGAAGCCGATCGCTGCCCGGTAGACGGGTAGCAGACCCTCGCGTAGCCCCGTCGCGCTGGGTTTGAGCTGGAAGACACCCGTGTTGTAATTACCTTCGATTACCGCGGCACCTTCTGGGGTGATCGCGATGTCCCAGCCCACATAGCGGATCCCGGGCACTTCGTGCGCGAGCGTGTCCACGAGCGCCTGAACGGACGGCCAGTTTGGAACGGCGAAACCGACGATCGACGTTTCCGAGAGCGGATGCACGCTAAACACATGGCCGTCGCCGTCGAAAGCCGGGTAGTGCGCAACCCCGCGTTCGTCGAGCATTGTGTACATTCCGCCGTCGCTGAAATTGTCAACGTCGCCGCCGTTGCCCACCTTCAATACTCGCGCGAGCGTGTGCACCGCTCCGTCATCGTCGAGAAAGGTGACGATGCGCAGCGTGTTGACGCTCGACGCGTTGAGGCGAGCCATGTCGGCGTGTTGGGTCAAGAACTGTTCAAGTAACACTTGCCGATTCGCGAGTCGATCGGCACGAAAAACCGCAGGGTCGTCAATGGTTGCGCTCGGGTAGGCCGCGATTCCGTCGCCTCCCAGGCTGTCGGCGACCTTCGCGATCACACGATCATGCCGGGCGAGAAAACGGGTGAGCTCATCGTCGGTGCACGTGCGCAAATCGAGCCACTCTCGACCCAGGTAGGCGGCAAAGCGCACATTGAACTGCGACTTGTCGGCGAAGGTGCTGCGATGCTCTGCAGCATTGAGTTTCAGCGCGAGGTGGTTCGACTTGGGGTGTGTCATGTAGGTGCGACGTTCGTGCCGATTGAGCGTGTGGAAGTCCCAGTCGAAGTAGTCCTGGAAGGCGGTCTCGTGGCGTACCGCGGCCCACAGCATGTCTACTGCGATGAAATTTCGAGACCGCGAACTGGTAGCGGCAATCAACCCAGCAAGCCGCATGAGATTAGCCGTGTCGACCGCCCGAGCGCGGCGCGCCAGGTAGCGGAGCCGGGTGCCCCAGCCGAGCGATCGGGTCACTTAGGCAGAGGCCGTGAGACGGTGCGTCTCGTCGTGCCAGGCGACCGCCGAGCCCGAAAGGTTCTCTTTGAATCGGGCAGCGTGGTGAGCACAGAACAACAGCTCGCCCGTCGCGAGTGTGGCGCGCACGTAGGCCTGAGCGCCACAGCTGTCGCAGCGGTCGAGCCCCGTGAGTGGTGCGCTGGTGACGGTCGGGTTCTCGGTGGTGATCTGCGTCATGGGGTGCCCCTCACTATCCGTTGGCGTCGCGAAAATTCCGATGTCCTTATTGCACCACACGCGTGCGACAGAGCCGTGTCAATCCGCTCGGATTTCGCTGAACGCGTAGGAACGGCAGGTCGACGCATCCGATAGCAGTTCTGCTCCGGAGTGGGAGCCAAAGGGCGTCGCCTGCCCCGCCTACGATGAACAACGTGCCCAGCTCCGACTACTCCGCCCGCCATCTGTCTGTTCTCGAGGGTCTCGATGCGGTGCGCAAGCGGCCCGGCATGTATATCGGCTCGACCGACTCACGCGGCCTCATGCACTGCCTGTGGGAGATCATTGACAACTCGGTCGACGAGGCGCTCGGTGATCACGGCACCCAGATTGATCTGCGTTTACACCGCGACGGGAGCGTCGAGGTACGTGACCGCGCGCGGGGCATCCCGGTCGACATCGAGCCCAAGACGGGACTGAGTGGCGTCGAGGTGGTGTTCACCAAACTGCACGCCGGCGGCAAGTTCGGCGGCGGCTCATATGCCGCATCCGGGGGCCTGCACGGTGTGGGCGCTTCGGTGGTCAACGCGCTCAGCGCCCGCCTCGATGTCGAGGTCGATCGAGATGGCAAGACCTGGGCGATGTCGTTTCACCGCGGTGAGCCGGGGGTGTTCGACGACGATGCCGACGGACCGAGCCCCGACGCCCCGTTCGCGCCCTTCATTTCGGGCAGCGAGCTCCGGGTGGTCGGCAAGGTTGCCAAGGGCGTCACCGGTACGCGCATCCGCTACTGGGCCGACCCGCAGATTTTCACGAAGGGCGCGAGCTTTCTCACTGACGAGCTGACCGGGCGCCTTCGGCAGACAGCGTTCCTGGTTCCGGGCATCACGCTGACGCTCGCAGACGAGCGCGGCGAGACGACGACGAACGAGTCGTTCCGTTTCGACGGTGGCATCAGCGAGTACGCCGAGTTCTTGGCCCCGGATGCTCCGCTCACCGACACCTGGCGAATCACCGGAACCGGCTCTTTCACCGAGACCGTTCCCGTACTTCAGGCCAATGGCCACATGGTGCCCACTGACCTTGAGCGCGAGTGCGTCGTCGACGTGGCACTGCGCTGGGGCACCGGGTACGAGACGTGTTTTCGCTCGTACGTCAACATCATTGCCACGCCGAAGGGGGGCAGCCACCAACTCGGTTTCGAGCAGGGGTTGCTGAAGTTCATGCGCGCCGAGGTCGAGAAGAACGCACGGCGGCTCAAGGTTGGGGCCGACAAACTCGAGAAAGACGACGTGCTCGCTGGGCTCACCGCGGTGCTCACGGTTCGTCTTCCCGAGCCGCAGTTCGAGGGCCAAACGAAAGAAGTTCTCGGCACGCCAGCCGTGCGGGCGATTGTGGCGAACGTTCTCGCGCGCGGTCTCGCTGAGCGATTCACGTCGAGCAAGCGCGACGACAAGTCTCAGGCGGCGCTCGTTCTCGACAAGGTCGTGTCTGAAATGAAGAGTCGCATTTCGGCTCGCGCCCACAAAGAGACGCAGCGGCGCAAGAATGCGCTCGAAAGCTCGGCTCTGCCGGCCAAGCTCGTCGACTGCCGCTCGAACGAGGTCGCAAGTAGCGAACTGTTCATCGTTGAGGGCGATAGTGCCCTCGGCACGGCGAAGCTTGGGCGCGACAGCGAGTACCAGGCCCTGCTGCCTATCCGCGGCAAGATTTTGAACGTACAGAAGGCGTCGGTGAGCGACATGCTCGGCAACGCTGAGTGCGCCTCGATCATCCAAGTGATCGGTGCAGGTTCCGGGCGCAGCTTCGAACTCGAGCAGGCGCGCTACGGCAAAGTCATCATCATGGCCGATGCCGACGTCGACGGCGCCCACATTCGAACGCTGTTGTTGACCCTGTTCTTTCGGTACATGAGACCCATGATCGATGATGGCCGCGTCTTTGCTGCAGTGCCGCCATTGCACCGGGTCGTGGTGATGAATCCCGGGTCGAAGCCCAACGAGACGATGTACACCTATAGCGAGAAAGAGTTGCAGGGCGTGTTAGCTGCACTGAAGAAGGCAGGCAAGCGCTACCAAGATCCGATCCAACGCTATAAAGGCCTCGGCGAAATGGATGCCGATCAACTTGCCGATACGACCATGAGCCGGGCCCACCGCACGCTGCGCCGCGTGCGGGTGAGCGACGCCGAAGCATCGTCGCGCATGTTTGAGCTGCTCATGGGAAACGAGGTTGCTCCGCGCAAGGACTTCATCATCGCCGGGCAGGGCCTCGACCGCGGCCGCATCGATGTATAGACCT
>JBBRWT010000020.1:0-25337 GCA_038249035.1 Actinomycetales bacterium | reverse complement strand
ATACCGTTCGCGGCAACGCCGAGCGGGGGCGAAGTCATCACCGTCTCCTTAGAGGGTCGCTGCTGTCGGGTCCCAGTCGGCGGGCAGCGCGGGCGGGTTGGTCACGGTGCTTTCGATCGTGACCGCGGCGCCGTCGGTCTCGGCCGACTTCTGAATCGACACCATGAGGTCAAGAACGTGAAACGCAAACTCGCCCGAGGCGCGCTCTTGCCGGCCGGCGCGAATGGCGCGAGCGAGCTCGACCACGCCGGCACCGCGAGAGAAGGTTGACCCGATGGCAGGTACGACCTCGGCATCCGACTCGTCGAACATGCCGTCACGCCAGATGCGCAGGTCGCCGTCGAACATGTTCGGGTCGGGCAGGCTCAGAGTGCCTTCGGTTCCCGAGATTTCGACGACTCCCACGCGCGGTCGACTCGATTGGAACGAGAACGTGCTCTGCGCGGTCGTGCCGTTCTCAAAGTCGATGAGCGCTGCCACGTGAGTGGGCACCTCGACGGGGAACGACTCGCCGGCGCGCGGCCCCGAACCGATGAAGCGGGATGCTCGCGCCTGCGACCCGCGGGCGACAACCCGCGCGGCCGGGCCCATGAGCTGCACAAGGGTCGAGAGATAGTACGGCCCCATGTCGAACAGCGGCCCGCCCCCGCGTGCGTAGAGAAAGTCGGGGTTGGGGTGCCAGGCCTCGGGGCCCGACACCTGAAAGAGCGTGAGCGCCGTGAGTGGGGTGCCGATCGCCCCCGACTCGATGAGACGCCGACCGGTCTGGATTCCCGCCCCGAGCACGGTGTCGGGGGCGCACGCGACGCGCAAGCCGGCTCGGTGCGCCTCATCGAGCAGAGCCTGGCCGCCCACGAGGTCGAGCGCGAAGGGCTTTTCGCTCCACACGTGCTTGCCCGCGGCCAGGGCGTCGAGCGCGACGGGCACGTGCGCCGCGGGAATGGTGAGGTTCACGACAATCTCGATGTCGTCGCGCGCGAGCAGCTCGGCGACGGTGCCGCTCGACGGCACGCCGAACTCTGCTGCACGCGCTGAGGCGCGATCGACATCGAGGTCGGCGACCATGAGCACCCTCACGTCGGCGGCCCGCGTGAGGTTCTCGAGGTACTGGGTGCTGATGACACCCGCGCCAATCACGCCGACGCCGACGGGGCCACCCGTGCCACGGTCGGGGCTCACGCTTCGACTCCTAGCGTGTGCAAGAACGCCAGGCTCTCAGCAATGCCCTCGAACACGTCACCGGCGTAGGCGTCGAATTCGATGACAGGCCGGGCGTGCGGGGCGGCGGCGAGAATCTTGGCGATGGGCATATCGCCCTGCCCGGCCGGCTGCTGCAGCTCAATGTCGGTCGACACCGGCCCGTCTTTGATGTGCAGTGCGACGACGCGCTCGCCGAGCCGTGCGAGAAGAGCGACCGGGTCAACCCCGCCGACCGCACTCCAATAGGTGTCGAGTTCGAGCACCACGACGTCACCAAGCTCGTCGGCGAACACTTCGAGCGCGGGGGCGCCGTCGATGACGGTCTCGAGCTCCCACCAGTGGTTGTGGTACCCCACCTGCAGCCCGTGATCAGCGGCGAGCCGGGCGACGACGGTGAGCTCAGCGGCGAGCGCCGCGACATCCTCTCGCGTTGCCCAGCGTTCGGCAGGAACGAAAGGATCGATGAGCGTCGTGACGCCGAGCCGAGCCGCGGCCACGAAAGCCGCCTCGTGCGCACCACCGAGCAGGGTGACGTGCGAGGTGGGGGCCATGAGGCCCGCCGCGGCAAGGGTGGGCTCCAACGCATCGACGGCGTCGGTCAGACCGAACGGTTCGACAGCGTGAAAACCTAGGTCGGCAAGGCGCTGCACCGTTGTGCCGGGATCGGCGGCAAGCGCGTCGCGAACCGAGTAGAGCTGCACAGAGACGGGGGGACGTGGCACGGGAAACTCCTCGACGGTGGGGATCGTAGCGCCCGATGCGGAACGCGGCTGCGCCCACTCTACGGGCGGTCACCGGTCGCCGACAACAAAGGTATGACCTAAGCGAAAGTGGGTGCTGTGGCGGTCGCGAGGGCGCTGACCGCCGCGAGCGTCACTACGGCGCTGTCCCAACGAAAGGGCAGCGGTCTTCTCCGGGTTGTGACAGCGCGTTAACACGCGCGACCCCCGCATCGTGTTCACTGGCCTGAAGCAGGGGAGGAGCACGGCGATGACGACGATGCGCGCAATGGTGATGACCGGGGTCGGGGGGCCCGAGGTGCTCGAGATGGTCGAGTTGCCCATTTCGGCGCGAGTGGGCGCGGAGGTTCTCGTGCGTGTGCACGCAACGAGCGTCAACCCCATTGACGTGAAGACCCGCGCGGGAGCCGGGGGGGCCGCCGCTATTCGCCACTACCCCGTCATTCTCGGCTATGACATCGCCGGCACCGTCGTCGAGTCGGCGTACGAGTCGCACCCTCTCGCCCCGGGCCGAGAGGTCTACGGCATGACCATCGTGCCGCGGCTCGACGGTGGCAACGCCGAGTTTGCCGCCGTGCCCGAGATCTTCCTTTGTGCGAAACCCGCGGCACTCACGATGACCGAGGCGGCCGCTGTTCCACTGGCTGCACTGACCGCCTGGGGGATGGTCGTCGACGTGGCGCGCGCTCACGAAGGGCAGCGCATGCTCATTCACGCGGGAGCCGGTGGAGTCGGACACTTTGCCGTACAGCTCGCCGCCTACTTCGGCGCAACCGTCACTGCCACCTGCTCGACGGCGAACGTCTCGTTCGTGCGCGAGCTGGGCGCGGCCCGTGTCATCGACTACACCGCCACGCGGTTTGACGACGAAGTGCACGACCACGACGTCGTAATCGACCTCATCGGAAACGTGCACGATGACACCGGCACGCGCTCGCTCGCGACCCTCCGACCGGGCGGGCTACTCGTCAACGCCCCCAGCGGAAGCTGGCCGGGCATGGCCGACGAGGCCGCCACGGCTGGAGTACGCGCGACCGACTACAAAGTCTCGCCCAGCGGTGCGACCCTCGCTGTCATGAGCCGCATGATTGAGGCCGGCGACCTGCGTGTGCACGTTGATCGCGTGCTGCCACTTGAGCAGCTCGCAAAGGCCCACCGCTTGGTCGAGTCAGGTCACACCCGCGGCAAGATCGCCATCGAGGTTGCGCGCGGGTAGCGCGGCGGCTGTTGTCGCGCTCCCCGCGCGCCTGAGACTGCGTTTGACGCGGCGTCGCGATCAGTCTCGCCAAATCCCGCGCTCGCGCACCCAGTCGTCTTCGATACTCTCGCCGACGAGAAAGCCCTTCTCACCCATGATCGCGAACCCCGACTTCTCGTAAAACCGGTTCGCCCGTACATTGTGGATGTTTACCCCCAGCCATACGCTCACCGCACCCTGCTCGGCCGCAGCCGCGATCGCGGCCTCGACGAGCGCCGCGGCCATCCCACCCCCGTGCTGAGCCGGATGCACGTACAACTTGCTGAGCTCAGCCGTAGGACGCCCCAGCACAGCCCGCGCGACGTCGGGGTCGCCCGGCTCGCCGTGCACGAGCATCGCGTACCCGACAAGCGCGCCGCTCGCGCTGGGCTGCTGCCCGGCGACGCCCGCTCCATCCGCGACGGCACGCTCGGCGACGAGCACAAGCCGCGCCGGGTCGTCGAGATACTCGGCCAACCGCTGGGCGCTCAAGTGCTCCGCAATGAACGCGGCCTTCGCCGCCTCGCTCGTCGACGGCGGGCAGGCAAGCGGAAATGTCAGCGCTGCGAGCGCGTGCAGCGCCTCGACCTCGGCCGGTACGGCGGCACGCACGATGACACGGCTTTCGGGCATCCCCCCATTCTGCCCGTCACAAATCACGGAAGATCAGCACCGACTCGCTTCGATGCCCGTGACCTCAGGTCGAGAAGTGGTCGAACTTCCGTGATTTGTAACGCACAGGCGGCGGGGCAGCCAACGCAAAAGGCCCCGCCGAAGCGGGGCCTTTCACCGTGCGCCGCAGTCGCGGCGGCGCACCAACAAACATCGTGCGCCGCAATAGCGGCGGCGCACCAACAAACTCAGACGGCGTTGACGTCGAGCGGAATGCCCGGGCCGAAGGTCGTCGACAGCGAGCCCTTCTGCAGGTAGCGCCCCTTCGAGCTCGACGGCTTGAGACGCATGACCTCGTCGAGCGCAGCCTTCAGGTTCTCTTGCAGCTGCTCTTCGGTGAAGGCGGTCTTGCCAATGATGAAGTGCACGTTCGAGTGCTTGTCGACGCGAAACTCGATCTTGCCGCCCTTGATGTCAGTGACAGCTTTGGCGACGTCTGGCGTGACGGTGCCGGTCTTCGGGTTGGGCATGAGGCCGCGGGGGCCGAGCACCTTACCGAGTCGACCGACCTGGCCCATGAGCTCGGGCGTTGAAACGGCCGAGTCGAACGCGGTGTAGCCACCGGCGACCTTCTCAATGAGCTCAGCGCCGCCGACCTCATCAGCGCCGGCCGCAATGGCGGCCTCGGCTGCGGGGCCCGTGGCGAACACGATGACGCGTGCCACCTTGCCCGTGCCGTGCGGCAAGTTGACGGTGCCGCGCACCATCTGGTCGGCCTTGCGCGGGTCAACGCCCAGCTTCAGCGCCACCTCGACGGTCGAGTTGGTGTTCTTCGAACCCGTCTGGCGGGCGACCGTCACGGCTTCGTCGGGGCTGTAGAACTTGCCGTCTTCGATCTTCTCGACCGCGGCCCGGTATGCCTTTGATTTGAGTGCCATGATTACGCCTCCACCGTGATCCCCATCGAACGCGCGGTACCGGCGATGATTTTCGCGGCTGCGTCGATGTCGTTGGCGTTGAGGTCAGCCTGCTTCTGCTCGGCAATGGCACGCACCTGCTCTTTGGTGAGCTTGGCGACCTTGACGGTGTGCGGGGTCGATGACCCCTTCTGCACGCCCGCGGCCTTCTTGATGAGCTCGGCGGCCGGCGGGGTCTTGAGAATGAACGTGAACGAACGGTCTTCGTACACCGTGATCTCGACCGGAATGACGTTGCCGCGCTGCGACTCGGTCGCAGCGTTGTAGGCCTTGCAGAACTCCATGATGTTGACGCCGTGCTGACCCAGCGCCGGCCCGATGGGCGGTGCGGGGTTGGCGGCGCCGGCCTGAATCTGCAGCTTGATCAGACCCGTGACCTTCTTCTTCGGTGCCATGTTCTCTTCCTTCGTGTCGTGCGACATCCGAACTGGATGCCGCGCTCCCGCCTGCGCGCCCGTTGCGCGCCGCGGTGATTGATAACTACATTTTAGAGACTTGGTCGAAGCTGAGCTCGACCGGGGTCTCGCGCTCGAATAGTGAGACGAGCACGATGAGCTTTCCGCTCTCGGGCTTGATCTCGTTAATCGTGCCCGGAAGCCCGGCGAACGAGCCCTCCTTGATCGTGATCGTCTCGCCAACCTCGAAGTCGATCTCGGCCGGAATGACGCGCGCAGCGAGTCCGCCGCCTCGTGCCCCGCCCGCCTTGGCCGGAGCCTCGGCGATCTGCACGGTCGACTTGAGCATCTGGAATGCCTCGTCGAAACGCAACGGGGTGGGGTTGTGGGCGTTGCCCACGAAGCCCGTCACACCGGGGGTGTGCCGCACAACTGACCAGCTGTCTTCGTTCAGGTCGATGCGCACGAGCACGTAGCTAGGGATGCGCACGCGCGTCACGAGCTTGCGCTGGCCGTTCTTGATCTCAACGACGTCCTCCATGGGAACCTGCACCTCGTAGATGCTTTCTTCCATGTTCATCGAGATTTTGCGGTTCTCGATGTTCTGCTTGACCCGCTTTTCAAAGCCAGCGTAGGAGTGCACGACATACCACTTGCCGGGCTTCATCCGCAGCTCGAGCTTGAACTCGTCATAGGGGTCAACCTCAGCGGGCTCTTCCGCCTCGTCAGGCTCGCCCGACTCGTCGTGGGTCGCTTCAGCGGCTGCGTTCGCCTCTTCGGCCGAGTCAATGTCGAGAGCGTCGTTGACGATCGCGTCGGCCTCGGGGTCGGCGGCGGCTTCGAGCGCGTCGAGCAAGCCATCGAGGTTGGGCTCATCGCTCTCGTCGATGAGGTGCATCGCCGAGTGCTCGACGGCATCAACCGAGTGCAGGTCGGCCTCGAGGGTGTTGCCCTCTTGCGCCTCGTCCTCTTCTGACGACTGCTCGGCAGCGGTCGAGTAGTCGAGGTCGCGGGGAAGCTTCTCGGTCACGGTTTCTCTTTCTCTCAGTGCTCTGGTCGAATCGGGGCGGCGGGCTACAGGCCCAGTGCTGCCGAACCGTCGCCGAAGATGAATCGCACGAGCCACAAGAACACAACGTCCAGGCCCGACACGATCGCCATCATGATGATCACGAAGACGAGCACCACGAGCGTGTAGGTGATGAGCTCGCGCCGGGTGGGGGTGACCACCTTGCTGAGCTCATTCATCACCTGGCGCAGAAACAGGCTGATGCGCCCGAAGGGGCCACGCTTCTCAGCGCGATCCTTCTTCGCGTTCGCAACGATGTCCTCGCCGGGCTCATCGATCACATTGCTCACGTGATGCTCTCCTCACGACTTATCGTCGTCTCGTCTCGTGCGCCCGTCGGGCACATGTCACCGCCGATCCCGGGGTTCTCCGTGAGAAGCCCCCCGGGCCGACGACTCTGCAGGGCGGACAGGACTCGAACCTGCAACCTGCGGTTTTGGAGACCGCTGCTCTACCAATTGAGCCACCGCCCTCTGCGGTGGATCGCTGATCTTCGGGCACGCGAAAGCATGGCAGAGATCAACTACCTCGACCCAGTGTAGGCGACGGGGCGGAGAGCGCCAACACGGGGCCGACGCGAGCAGAGTGCGGGCATCCTGGCTTCGGATGCGGGGCGCTCCCATAGAATCAGCGCTGTGACCGCCGACTCTCACCGCATCGCCCGACGCATCGCCGCCATCAGCGAATCTGCGACCCTCAAGGTCGACGCCAAGGCCAAAGCCCTCAAGGCCGCCGGGCGCCCTGTCATCAGCTATGCCGCGGGCGAGCCCGACTTTCCGACGCCCGACCACATCGTCGAGGCGGCGGTGGTCGCCGCCCGCGACCCGAAGAACCACCGCTACACCCCCGCTGCGGGGCTACCCGAGCTGCGCGAGGCCGTTGCCGAGAAGACGAAGCGCGACTCGGGCCTCACCACGAGCGCTGCGCACGTCATCATCACGAACGGCGGCAAGCAGGCTGTGTTTCAGTCGTTCGCGACGATCGTTGACGACGGCGACGAGGTGCTGCTGCCCGCGCCGTACTGGACCACCTACCCCGAGGTCGTTCGCCTCGCGGGCGGAGTTCCAGTCGAGGTCTTCGCGGGTGCTGACCAGGACTACCTCGTGACAGTCGAGCAGCTTGAGGCAGCGCGTACTTCGCGCACCAAGGCGCTGCTCTTCGTCAGCCCCTCGAACCCGACCGGCTCGGTGTACAGCCCAGAGCAAACGCGGGCGATCGGCGAGTGGGCCCTGAGCCACGGAATCTGGGTGATCAGCGACGAGATCTACCAGGCGCTCACCTACGACGGTGTTCGTGCGGTTTCGATTGTCGAAGCCGTGCCCGAACTCGCCGACACCTGCATTCTCGTCAACGGTGTTGCCAAGACCTACGCCATGACCGGCTGGCGTGTGGGGTGGATGGTCGGGCCCGCCGACGTCATCGCCGCAGCATCCAATTTGCAATCGCACCTCTCGAGCAACGTCGCCAATATCTCGCAGCGCGCCGCGATCGCCGCCTTGACGGGGCCGCAGGATGCCGTGGCCACCATGCGTGAGGCTTTCGACCGGCGGAGGCGCGTGGCCGTCGCCGAGCTCAACCGGATTCCCGGCATGGTGACGCCCACCCCGACCGGTGCTTTCTACGTGTACCCCGACGTGACTGGGCTGCTGAATCGCGAGTGGAAGGGCTCAACGCCCACCACGTCTCTCGAGCTGGCCGACCTCATGCTCGAGCATGCCGACGTCGCTGCCGTACCGGGTGAAGCGTTCGGGCCGAGCGGCTACTTGCGCTTCAGCTACGCGCTCGGCGATGCCGATCTGCTCGAGGGCATCCAGCGCCTGCAGACGCTGTTCGGTACCGACTCTGGGCAGTAATTCGCACTGCTTCCGTGACGTCGCACGGCAAAAGCCGTGCGAACTGCCCGAAACAATGCGAAGCGGCCGGCTGTAGCGCGACCTATCGCTGAGCTGCGGTGTACGCCTCGCGGATCTCGGCCGGAATGCGGCCGCGATCGCCCACCGTGTGGCCGTTGCGCTGCGCCCACTTGCGCACGGCAGCCGTGTCGCTGTTGCTGCTTGAGCGCTTGCGCGGCGCCGCGCCCGCATGGCGGCCGGTCGCGCGCGCCTGTGCGATGAATGGAGAGAGGGCGTCCCGCAGCGCCTGCTGGTTGCTGCGACCCAGGTCGATCTCGTAGCTCGCGCCATCGAGTGCAAAGGTCACGGTGCCGCCCTCGCCCGCGCTGATCACAGTGCCGTCGAGATCATCGACGAGTTCTGTCGTAATGCGCTTCATAGTGGATCCCCTCAATTGTTTATCGTACGCAATTGCGTGAGCACAGTTTATCGAAATCACCGTTCGTAACTCAGGAAGAATTGACAATTGTGCTGGGTTTACACGACACATTTCGACTCTCAGCCTGAGTTGCGAACAAGACGCGAGGGTGCCGCGTCCACCGATCGGTGGACCCGTGAAAGAGCCGAACGGCCGTTGTCTGCACGGCTACGGGCGACCAGAGTGGACGCATGAACTCCACTGAGACCGTCGTCGAGGTGCGCGACCTGCGCAAAACCTATGGCGACCTGACCGCAGTCGATGGCATCAGTTTCGACATTCACCGCGGCGAGACCTTCGCCTTGCTCGGCCCCAATGGCGCCGGCAAGTCAACGACCATCGAGATTCTCGAGGGCTACCGCGACCGCTCAATTGGCGAAGTGCGCGTGCTCGGGGTCGACCCCGGTCGCGGCGGTCTCGACTGGAAGGCGCGGCTCGGCATTGTGCTGCAGTCAAGCGGAGAGAGCGGCAACGTGACGGTGGGTGAGCAGCTACAGCACTTCGCAGCGCTCTACCCGAACCCGCGCGACGTCGATGAGGTCATCGCCGCAGTAGGCCTTGAGAGCAAAGCCGGCGTGCTCATTCGCAAACTCTCGGGAGGGCAGCGCCGCCGAGTCGACGTTGCCGTGGGCATCGTCGGCGCCCCCGAACTGCTGTTTCTCGACGAGCCGACGACGGGCTTTGACCCCGAGGCGCGCCGAAACTTTTGGCAACTGATCCGCACGCTGCAGAGCGAGGGCGCGAGCATCCTGCTGACCACCCACTACCTCGACGAGGCCGCTCAGCTCAGTGATCGCGCCGGCATCATTGCGGGCGGCCGTATGGTCGACCTGGCGCCGATCGACCAGATCGGCGGGCGCGAGTCACGCGTGCCACTCGTGCGCTGGCTCGAAAACGGCGAGCGCCGCGAGCAACGCACCGAAGCTCCCGCGACACTTGTCTCCGAGCTGGTCGGCCGCTTCGGCGGCGAGCCCGAGTCGCTCGAAGTGATTCGCCCCAGCCTCGAAGACGTATACCTCGACCTGGTCGGCCACGAGTATGCGGCCGAAATGGCCGCCGACAATCTCAACGAAACGGAGGCGGCACGATGACCGCGAATTTGACCGCCGCATCCCCCGCCCGCAACGAAGGCGGCACCGGCAAAGCCATCACCGAAAACGGCCTTGCGCGCGCGGTGCGCTTGGGCGTCTTGCGCATCGGCTACGAAGTGCGCGCCTACTTTCGGCAGGGCGACACGGTGTTCTTCACCTTTCTCTTTCCGGTCGTCATGCTCACCATCTTCTCGGTCTCGTTCAGCGAGGCGAGCTTCGGGCGGACTGCCGACGGCGACGACATCACGGCAGCCCGGTTTTTCTTGCCGGCAATGCTCGCCGCGGGGGTGCTGCTCAGCGGCCTGCAGAACCTCGCCATCGATATCGCGATCGAAAAGAGCGACGGCACGCTCAAGCGCCTCGCGGGTTCCCCGTTGCCCGTCGTGAGCTACTTCATCGGCAAGCTCGGCCAGTCGTTCGTGACCGGACTCATGCAAGCGATCCTGCTGCTCGCGCTCGGTTTCACGGTGTTTCAAGTGCCACTGCCCGAAGACCCCGCCAACTGGTGGACCTTCGCCTGGGTATTCGCATTCGGCGTGCTCACTTCCGCCATTCTCGGCATTGCACTGAGCGCTGTACCGCGATCAGGTAAGAGCGCAAACGCTGTCGTGATTCCGATCGTTCTCGTGCTGCAGTTCATCTCGGGGGTCTACTTGCGCTTCAGCGACCTGCCCGAGTGGCTGCAGAATGTCGCCGCGGTGTTTCCGCTCAAGTGGATGGCGCAGGGTATGCGCAGCGTCTTCCTCCCAGACGAGCTGCGTGTGCTCGAAACGAACGAGTCGTGGAATCTGGGCGGCATTGCGATTGCCCTCAGCATCTGGCTGGTCGTCGGCCTCATCGTGACCCGGTTGACATTCCGCTGGATCCGCAAAGACAGCTGAGTAGACGAGTACGGTAACGATCATGCGATGGTGGGATGCGGCCGTGCTCGGCACGGCCAGCCTGCTCGCCGTGTTGTTGTTCGCTCTGACCGACACGCCCTGGCGAATCGGCACCGGGCTCGCGGGCATCGGGTTGCTCGTCCTCGCGTGGGTCACCCTCGGTCGCCGTGGACCAACGGCCCCCACTGCTACTCCGTTCGTGGTCGCCGTCGTACTTGCCTCGGGGCTCGTGGTCGCGAGCTACCCGACGCTCGCGATCATCCAGGTGGTCGCGTATCCGATCGCCTGGGCATACAGCTCAACTACGCGCCGTGCTGTGCTCGTCAACGTGGCGATCGCACTCGCGGTCGGCGTCGGCTTTCTGGTCTCGCTAGGAACCGGCGTCGACAACCTCGTGCAGACGGCCTTGACGGTCACGCTGTCACTCGGCTTCAGCTTGGCGATGGGCTTCTGGATCAACCGCATGACCGAACTCGGCGAAGAACGCGGCCGGTTGCTCACCGACCTGCAGGGAGCACAAGAGCAGATTGCGGCCCTGCATCGCGATGCCGGTGCGGCGGCGGAACGCGAGCGCTTGGCACGCGAACTGCACGACACCATCGCTCAAGACTTGACGGGACTCGTCATGCTCGCCCAGCGGGCACGACGAGAGGCAGCTGCACCCGCCGAGACACTAGAGCTACTCGAGGAGAGTGCTCGCGGCGCCCTGTCAGAGACACGCGCCCTGGTTGCAGCCGGGGCCGCCGTGGCTGACGCCGATATCGACCTCGTCAGTGCCCTGCACCGGCTCGCCGCCCGTTTCGCGCGCGAGAGCGGCGTCGACGTCCACGTCGACGCGCCCGAGTCACTCGCCCTCTCGCGCGACGCGGAAGTAGTGGTGCTGCGATGCGTGCAAGAGGCCCTGGGCAATGCACGTAAGCATGCTCGGGCATCCCGAATCGCGATCACCCTCGAGCGGGTCTCGGCCGCCGGTGATCGGGTGCGCGTGCGCGTCACCGACGACGGCATCGGCTTCGACCCGACCTCGGCCGCCGATGGCTTCGGCTTGACGGGCATGACCGAGCGGCTCGCACTCGTGCACGGACAGCTCGACGTGCGCAGCGCCTCGGGGGCCGGTACAACGCTGACGGCCGAGCTGCCGATCGGCACGGTACCGGCAGGCAGGGCACCGGCGGGCACGGTACCGGCAGGCAGGGCACCGGCGGGCACGGTACCGCTGGGCACGGTGCCGGCGTGAACGCGGCGGGCGCGTCAGGAGCCGCGGGCGCGGCGGGAGCGGCGGGAGCGGCAAAAACGTCAGGCGCCGCGGCGATTCGGGTGCTCGTAGCCGACGACCACGCCGTCGTCCGCGCCGGCATCGTCTCGCTCCTTGCCGCTGAGCCAGGCATCGAGGTCGTCGGCGAGGCGGTCGACGGCGAGGATGCGGTGGCACAGGCACTCGCGCTGCGGCCCGATCTCGTCGTCATGGATGTGCGGATGCCGCGGCTCACGGGCGACGAAGCGACAGCCCGCATCCTGCAGCGAGCGCCGGAGGTTCGCGTACTCGTGCTGACGACGTACGAGTCAGATGCGAGCATCCTCTCGGCGATCGAGGCGGGCGCGAGTGGCTATCTGCTCAAGGCGGCTCCGGCCGAGGAACTCATTGCGGGCGTGCGCTCGGTCGCCGCCGGCGAAGTCGCTCTCTCGCCGGCTATTGCGGCTCAGCTGGTCGCACGCATGCAGAGGCCGGCGGCGGCAACCCTCACGCCGCGCGAAACCGAAGTGCTGCGGCTGGTCGCCGAAGGCCTCTCGAACCGCGTCATCGGCGAGCGGCTGTTTCTCGGCGAGGCGACCGTCAAGACTCACCTGCTGCGCACCTTCGAGAAGCTCGGCGTCAACGACCGCACGCGCGCCGTGACCCTCGCGATGGAGCGCGGGTTGCTCTGAGTGAACACCGCCCGCCCGCGCGGTTGGAGCTTCTACAACACGAGACCGACGAACACCGGCTCGGGGTTCAGCACGACCCCGAACTCGCTCATGACGCGGGTCTGCATGTAGCGGGCGAGCTGGGCGATTTCAGCCGCCGTCGCGCGCCCACTCGCGTTCGTGAGGGCGAGCGTGTGCTTCTTTGACACGGATGCTCCTGAGCCAGGCAGCGCGAACCCGCGAGTGATGCCAGCGTGCTCGATGAGCCAGGCAGCGCTGAGCTTCACCGTGGCGTCGACTGGGGCGGGCGGGGCGGCTGGCTCGTGGCCGAGCGGAACAGCAATCGCTAGTGGCTCTGGTTGCTGCGGCCACCGCGGCGCGTCAGGGGGCAGGCCCAGCGCGAACGACGCACTCACGATCGGGTTGGTGAAGAACGAGCCCGCGCTTACCGAGTTGGGGTCGGCGTCGTCGAGCACCATGCTCTTGCTGGCCCGCAGGGCGAGCACGGCGGCGCGCACCCCCACGAGAGGCGCGCGGTCGCCGACCGTGATGCCGAGCGAGTCGGCGAGTTGCGCGTACGCCACGGTACGGCTCATGCCGCCGTCGGTGTGCTCGAGGGCCAGGTCGACGCTCAGCACTACGGCTCGCCAGCCTTGCTTGATGGCGCTCGTTCGATAGCCGAGACCAAGCGCGGGGGCCGGCACCGTGCGCCGCTCACCGCTGTCAACATCGAGCACCTCGACGCTCACCAGGCTCTCGGCCAGCTCTTGCCCGTACGCGCCGATGTTCTGAATGGGGGCGGCACCCGTCGAGCCAGGAATACCGCTGAGCGCTTCCATGCCGCCCCACCCGTTCTCGACACTGTGGGCCACGAGGGCGTCCCACGGCTCTCCCGCCTGCACGCGAAGCCGCACGGGGCGAGCAGACCCGGGAGCATCCGGTAGCCGCTCGATGCCGCGACTCGCCACCCGCACCACGAGGCCCTCGACGCCGTCGTCGCCAACGAGCACGTTCGAACCGCCGCCGAGCACGAGCCAGGGCTCGCCCACCCCCTCAGCCTCAAGCACGGCGTCAACGAGTTCGTCGGCCGTCAGCGCCTCGACGAAGCGCTCGGCCGCGCCTCCGACGCGCAGAGTTGTCCAGGCGGCGAGGGGCTCGTTCTCGCGCGCGACTGGCCCGATCACCGTCGCCTCATCATCAGAACGCAGTGACGCGTACCTGCGCCTTGCCGAGCACCGTCTGCTCGCCGACTTTCGCGCTGAGGTCGATGCGAGCGCCAGCGTCCTCCAGTACCGCGACGGTGGCCGTGACGGTGACGACGGCGCCGACCTGCGGATCGACCACGACGGGGCGTGTGAAGCGCACCTGGTAGTCGCTGACCCAACCGCGGGCATCCAGCCAATCGATGACCGGTTGCACGGCGAAGCCCATCGTCAGCATGCCGTGCGCGAGCACGCCTGGCAACCCGACTGCGGCGGCGACGTCATCGCGGTAATGAATGGGGTTGAAGTCGCCACTGGCTCCGGCATATCGCACCAGAGTGTCGCGCGTGAGTGGGAAGGCGCGTTCGGCCACGACCTGGCCGACCTCGAGACCGTCGAGCAGACTCACGACTCGTCTCCTCTAATGACGAGCGTCGAGATGCTCGTGACAACGTGCGCCCCGCTCGCGTCAGTCATTGCCGACTCGCTCGTCACCATGCTGTTGCCGCCCAGCGACTTGATGCTCGTGACCCGCAACGTGGCGGTGAGCTCGTCGCCCGCGACGACGGGGCGCGAGTAGGTGAAGCGCTGGTCACCGTGCACGACACGGCTGAAGTCGATGCCGGCATCAGGCTCAGCAAGCAATTGCTGCAGGGTGGCCTCGGCGATGACGATCGGAAAGGTCGGGGGTGCAACCACATCGGCGAAGCCCGCGGCGCGGGCCGCCTCAGGGTCGTAGTGCAGCGGCGCGGTGGCGAGCACGGCGCGGGCGAACTCGCGCACCTTCTCGCGGCCGACCCGATAGGGGGCCGTGGGGGCGAACGCTCGCTCGGTCAGCTCAGGATTCACGGGCACACGCCCAGTCTAGGCGCGAGGCCCACTGGCCAGCCCACTGGACGGCGAGCGGGACGGCGAGCGGGACGGCGAGCGGGACGGCGAGCGGGACGGCACACTGGGGGGCTAGCTGGGGGGGCTAGCTGGGGGGGCTAGCTGGACGGCCCGCTGGCTAGCCAGCCCCCGCGCACACCCCGCCCCAACCGTCAACGGATGCAATCGCGGGCTAGTTGCATCTGGCACGGGCATCGTTTGCCGTTTGGCGCTGATCTCGTGGCTCGGTTCGGGCTCTCGTTCGGGCACTCACCCAGCGCGGGCGAGGAGGTCGTGCAGGGTTGTGCTCTTCGAATGCAGGGGGATGCGCGTCTGTTCGGGGTCGATGGTGACGGGTGGGACTAACCAGTAGGTAGCGCCAACTCGTTCTATTTCCCAGTGGGCGTTGTGAACCAGGAGATGATGATGTCGACACAGCAACACGCCGTCTTCGATGTTGGTGTCGCCGTGGTCTCGATGCCAATGGCGGATGTGATGCGCCTCCGTCCACGAGGGTGGGCGTTCGCAGCCGGGAAACAGGCATCCGCCGTCTCGGGTGGCAAGCACCAGTTTCTGGCGGCGACTGAAGAGCCGCTGCTCACGCCCCAGGTCGATGGCCTGACCGGTTGCATCGAAAACGATAGTGGTGATGGTGCCGGTGCAGAGAAGCCGCTCGACGGTGTCGATGGAGACCGGGCACTGCTCGCCATCAATTCGGCCGTGGCCGTTGCGGGTGGCGAGGCTGTCGGCGGTGGCGAGGACCCTCACAGACGGTGCCCCGGAACCCAACAGTCGAGAAGAATCCGCGTCCGCGCCAGAGCGCAGAAGTTCGAGAAATACGTCGGAGGCGAGTTGCTCGGTAGTGCGCGAGTCGTCGGCGATTGCCTGCGAGAGTTCTTCTTGGGAGACAAATCGTGGCCCGCCCCGTCTGGGGGAGGTTGCACGATCGTACAGTTCACCGAGGAGGGCGGCGGACTCCGGGTCGAGCGTCCAGGTGAGCCGTGACATCCCGTCGGACTGGCGCACGAACCGCAGCGACCGCTGGTTATGGCGGTGGCGCTCCCGGTCGGCGATACCAACCTCATCGAGTTGGTCGCGCAGATCTCGTGCGGCACGGTTCAGACGATCCGGGTCAAGGGTCGCCGCGGTTGCGCACAAGTGGGCCGCAGCATCCACCAGCAGGGTCTCAGTAACGCCGTCTGCTGGGCGGCCGAGGCCGGAACGGATTGCGTCGGCGGCAGCCACCGATAGTGTTCCGGCCACCACCGCAGCGCCGACCGGTGCAAGCCACGGCTCTGTCGGCGCCGCAAGTTCTCCTGTGATCGGGTCGACCGCGGGCTGCGATTCGTTCACGAGGCGCCCCACCCGAATGGCGGAGGTGGCCTCGCGCAACGTCGTACGAGTGGTGACGCGCAGCAACTCCGCGGGGGTGCGGTGACCAGTGCGTTGGGCCAAGCCCGTGTGACCCAACGCGGGCGCGGAACGCCGCTCAACCTCGCCAGCGAGCACGGAGGCATGGGCGTCCACCAACTGTCGTTCGATACCCGACAGGCGGGCAAGCTCCAGCAACGTGGTGTCATCGAGCGCGCGATAGTGGCTGACGTCGGTGGAAACGTGGGACAGCACCGCTATCGCCGCCGTGACCTGCGCGTGCAGGTCAGAGGTGGGAGTGAGTGCCGGAGGGGCCATGCGATCATTTTCCCACAATAGAACGTATGTTCGGTAGTGGAAGATCTTTAGATCGATGCTGGCTGTGGAGGAGAAGCGACCGGGTAGTCCGGCATCCGTGGGAACACCCGCTAGAAGAGGGTCACGCCGAGCAGCCTGTCGAGCATGCCGCGGCCGAGTGCACGCTCAGCAGTGTGGCCCCGGGCTTCACCGCGCACCAGCAACTCGAGCCCGCGGGCGGCAGCGATAGCGCGCAGGGCGAGCTGATCGCGGTCGGTCGGAATGCGGCCGTAGCCGTGCAGAAATGCCGCGCGCAACCAGGGCTCGTCCCGCCATGGCCCGTACTCGAGCCATAGCAGGTCGGTGACGCGCGGCTCGAACCGCAGCGCGCTGAGGTCGATGAGGCGCACACGCCCACCGGGGTCGATGATCCAGTGCCGGGGTTCGAAGCGACCGTGCACGGGAACGTGGTCGAACTCCCCGAGATCCATCGCGGCCACAATGCATTCGCGCGCACGCATTCGCTCGTCGGCCAGGCGCTGCCCGCGGGCATCGGCCGGGTCGCTGCCGTCGCCCCACAGTTGTTCGGCGGCGATACTCCAGCGCTCGAACTCTGCCGCGATTGACGGGCCGAAAAGCCCGTGGCGGCGCGGCGGTTCGGCGTCGTGCAGTCGACGCAGCAGGTCGCCAGCGCGCTGGTGGATGTCGGCGTCGCGCTCACGGGGCGTTCCGACTGCCGGTTCGCCGAGCAGGCGCGAGAGCGCCAGCACACGCAGGCCGGGATCACTGAGCACGACGCGCGGTGCATCGCCGCCGAGCGCGAGGGCATAGAGCTGCAGAGCGTCGCTTTCTCGATAGTAGGCAGCGGCATCCCGATGCCATTTGACGACGGCCTGCTCGCCGCCGCGAGTGACGACCTGCAGCACGCGTGACTCGCGGTGCGCGCCCCAGTGCTCGGCGACCACCTCGACGGGGCCGAGAGTGCGGTGCACGCGGTCAAGCACTTCGGCGTCGCTGGCAATGCGGGTGCGTGCATCGGACGTGAGGGCATCGATCGTGATGCTCATCTCATCCTCTCGCTCGTGCTCGCCTAGCTGAGCTGTCGGGTCGGCCTATGCGAAACCCCGGGTCACCGTCGTTGGTGATCCGGGGTTTCGGCTGAAGTTGTGTGTCAGCGGGCTACTACTGGCAGCTTTCGCACTGCAGCATGTCCATCGGGTCGACGGGCACGGCGTAGCCGCCAACGGTCTCGTTGTCGTTGTCCATGACGGACCTCCTCTGATCTAAATTCTCCGCCCCCGGCGGCTGGGGTCTCACTATATAACGGGAATCACACCGATGTCATTCCCCTAGATGTTGTGTTTTCGGCGTGTCGCGCCCTTTTTCTGCGGGATGCTCGGCGCGCCATTCCCCGGCGTGCGCGCAGGAGCCCGCTCTACCCTTCAGGTGTCCCCTATCTCGAGCATCGAAAGTCGTCATGCGCTACTGGTCAGCTTCTGCACCCGCGACCGCGACGCGCCCGCGACCGGAGGCTCCTCGCGACCTGGCGCTCCAGATCGACGAGGGTTACCTCGTGGCGCTGTCGGCGCTGCGAATGTCGGTGAAGAACGGCATCATCATGCGCATTCTTCGCGACGGAGCGCCCTGGAACGAGCAGGCTGCCTCTGAGCTCGCTCGCCGGGCGATCGATACCCTCGTGGCCGAACTGAGCGAGACTGCCGTGCGATTGTCAAACGACAGCGTGATCGCCGCACCTACGGCCCGCCAGTCGCGCGGAGCACGGTCACGGCGCGACGTCGCCCGCGTAGGGCACGGGCATGACGAGTCCGAGCGGCTGGGGGCGCGCAGCCGCGTCATGCGTGGCGTGGTCGATCGCCTAGCCGAGGCTCGCGACGACACGGGGTTCGTGCTCAACCTTGCTCTGCGGGCACGCGACGACACTCTCGGCGAGCTCATGCAGGCTCGACTGACTCCGCGCGTACAGCCGCAGTTGTTGAGCGAGGAAGAGCAGCGCGAGGCGATTGAAGGCGTGAAAGCCGACCTGCAGTTGCTCATCGACGAGCGCGCCGACTACTGACGGTGCGCGACGCGACGCATCAGGAAAACGGTAGCGGGGGCGGGACTCGAACCCCGTGAACGCGAACCAGCATTCACGGCGTCAGCCAGACGCGAGCGTCTCTGAAACGGTAGCGGGGGCGGGACTCGAACCCCGTGAACGCGAACCAGCGTTCACGGCGTCAGCCAGACGCGAGCGTCTCTGAAACGGTAGCGGGGGCGGGACTCGAACCCGCGACAACACGATTATGAGCCGTGTGCTCTAACCACCTGAGCTACCCCGCCGGGCAGGAACCCCGCGCGGCCGTCAGGCCGCTCCGAGAGAACCGGAGCCCCGAGTCAGGATTGAACTGACGACCCCTTCCTTACCATGGAAGTGCTCTACCACTGAGCTATCGGGGCGTTGCCGACGCCGCGAACGGCGATTGGCACCAGAGCAGATTAGCACCTGGCTACCGGCGATCCGCACGGCGATCACGTCTTTCGGCGCGCGGATTCGGGCATGGAACCGATTCCACGTTCGAGCGAGGGGTGTCGTAGGGTGGCGGAATGCCAAAAGAGTCCACCACCCTGACGACCCCCGTCGCCGTTGACCACCGCCGCTCCGATGCCCCGGGCGACGAGTGGTGGCGTTCCGCCGTTATTTACCAGATCTACCCGCGGTCGTTCGCCGACGCCAGCGGCGACGGCATTGGCGATCTTGCCGGTATCACCGAGCGCTTGCCGGCGTTGCACGATCTTGGGATCGACGCCGTGTGGCTCTCGCCATTCTTCCGCTCGCCGCAGCGCGACGCTGGCTATGACGTGAGTGATTACTGCGATGTCGACCCGATCTTCGGCACTCTCGACGACTTCGACGCGTTGCGCGACCGCGCGCACGAGCTTGGAATCCGCGTCATCGTCGATCTGGTGCCCAACCATTGTTCGAGCGAGCACCCCTGGTTCCAGGAAGCACTGGCCGCCGGGCCCGGCTCGCCCGAGCGCGATCGCTTCATGTTCCGCGACGGCCGCGGCGAACTCGGCGAACTTCCCCCCAACAACTGGCAGTCGATCTTCGGGGGCAACGCCTGGACCCGCATCACCGAGGCCGATGGCACGCTCGGCCCCTGGTACTTGCACATCTTCGATACGTCGCAGCCTGACTTCAACTGGAAGAACCCGTGGGTGTGGGAGCAGTTCCGACTGATCCTGCGTTTCTGGCTCGACCGCGGTGTCGACGGATTCCGTGTCGACGTGGCGCACGGCCTCATGAAGCAGGAGGGGCTGCCGGACGTGGTCGAGCCCGAGCCAGGCGAGAGCCTGGCTGAGGCGATGATGAAACCCGACGAGGTGCCCTACTGGGCGCAGCCCGAGGTGCATGAGGTCTACCGCGACTGGAACCAGGTGCTTGCCGAGTACTCCGGCGATCGCGTGCTGTGCGCTGAGGCCTGGGTCGAACCGCTCGCTAAGGCGGCCCTGTGGGTGCGACCCGATGAAATGCACCAAGCCTTCAACTTCAGCTATCTCGGCACCCCGTGGGAGGCTGCGCGCCTGCGCTCGGTGATTGATGAGTCGATCGATGCCTTCACGGCCGTTGGGGCTCCCAGCACCTGGGTGTTGTCAAATCACGACGTCGTGCGTCACACGAGCCGTTACGGCTTGACCACATACGGAGCAGCACCTGCGAGCGGTATTGGACCGAAGACGGTGGACAAGCCTGACGACGTTCTCGGTCTGACCCGCGGCCGCGCAGCGACTGCGCTCATGTTGAGCCTGCCGGGCAGCGCCTATCTGTACCAGGGAGAAGAGCTGGGTTTGCCCGAGGTCATCGATCTCGACGACCACGTGCGAGAAGACCCGACCTTTCACCGTACTAACGGAGAGGTTTACGGCCGCGACGGATGCCGAGTCCCGATTCCCTGGGAATCCGCTGCTCCGGCATTCGGGTTTAGCAGCTCAGGCGACAGCTGGTTGCCCCAGCCGGTCGACTTCGCTCGATTCGCTCGTGATGTTCAGCAGGGAGATACCGCCTCGACTCTCGAGCTGTATCGCACGGCGCTTCGGCTGCGCGCCGAGTTTGCTCTCGGCACAGGCACACACGTGTGGCTCGAGGGTTACGGCGACGACGTGGTCGCGCTGCGCAATGGGCCCGTCATTGTGCTGGCAAACCTGAGCTCCACGGCGGTTGAACTGCCTTCTGGTGAGGTGCTGCTGGCGAGTGCCCCGCTCGACGGACGGGTGTTGCCCGCCGACACGACCGTGTGGATCGCCGCCGACTGATGGGCGCAACAGGCCGTGTTCGCGTATCCCCCCGCGCGCTGCACTCCAGCTTCCGCTAGGTAGCGTTGGCGATCAACCAGGCGAAGGGGTCGACGGGCACGTCATCGATGTGGATCTCGAGGTGCAGGTGCGGGCCGGTAGAGAGGCCGGTATTGCCGAGCGCACCCACGATCTCACCGGCCGCGACGGGGGAGCCCACCTGCAGCACAGAGCTGTTGTCGATCATGTGTGCGTATAGCGACAGGACCTTCTGGCCATTGATGATGTGCTCGATCTCGACACGGTAGCCGAACGAACTTGAGCGACCGACGGCCATAACCACACCATCGGCAATGGCGCCGACTGGGGCGCCGTAGCCCGCGTCAAAGTCGACGCCGCGGTGGTATGACGAGCAGCCGCGACACGGGGCCACGCGGTCGCCGAACGCGGAAGTGATAGGCGCGGCAAATGCGAACGGCCATCGGACGGCACCTGTTCCCGTCGTCGTGTAGGCGTAGTTTACGCTGCCGTACCGTAGGCGCAGCATTTCTGCGTATGAGGTGACGCCCCACTCGTCGCGAGTGGCGGCCGTGGCGGCGAGCGCGTCGCCTGCCTCGGCCGTCATCACCTGATCCTCGAGCGCGGGCGCGTCAGCCATGGCGAGCGCGTCACTTGGCATCGATGACAGGGCGAGCGATGCCGGGGGGGCATCCGGATCGAACAGGGCATTTGCAGGCACCGAGGTACCGACCAGAAGCGCGGCGACAGCGAGCATGACGACGGGCGGAAAAGCCTTCTTCGCGACGCGTCGAGCCAGCGGCTTACGTGGGGCGCGCGGTGCGGGGGCAACGACGACAGCCGGCGCGGAGCGAGTGTGGAGTGGGACTCCGGCCTGAGCCGCGACGTGTGGCCGATGAGAACCCCGAGGAGTCGAGCGGCGTGCACTCACGTCATCACGGGGCACCCGGCGCGACGAGGGCTCAGCGCGCTCCGCCTCGCGCAGTGCCCGACGGCTCGACGGCACCAGGTCAGTGGACACCGTTGGCGGCATCGACACCAGGTCGGTACCGGGAACGGGTGCCGGATGAGGTGCGGACGACAGTGCAGGTGCGAGTGCAGGTGCCGGTGCAGGTGCCGGTGCCGGTGCTGATGATGGTGAGGGGGCGGGAGCCGCGAGCGAATCGATCGTCGGGGATTCCTCAGTGAATCCGAGCCCGAGAGACCGGAAAGGGTCTCTGTCGTCGTCGGTCGGTTCCTGGTCGGAACCTCCCGTCAGCCACGGGTTCTCAGTCGTCACGGTGTCAGTCAGCCTCAGGAGTCGGTTTCGTGTCGTGCTGTGCGGGCCCGGTCGGCCCGCTCGATCACCACCCGCTGGGCGGGTCGAGATCGGATTTCCGTAAGCACCACCGAACGCGGCGGATTATCACGGATTGGTAAAGCGTAACGCGGTCGAGACGGAAGCGAAAGTCGGTGAACATAATTCGCGGCTCGCGCCGAAGGGCGCAGTCAACCTGCCGTGGGCTCATCAGAGTGTGGCAGGGCGCCCAAATCCGCGAGGAGGGGCGCCAAAGCAGCCACCACGTCCGGATGCGCCGCGAGCAGAAATCGCTGGTCGGCGCGCGCGCGCGGCATGCCGATGACACTCGCCCCAGCCTCTGTCGCGATGAGCGCACCAGCGGCGTGATCCCACGGATTCAGGGTGCGCTCGAAGTAGGCGTTCACCCTCCCAGAGGCCACCGCGCACAGGTCGAGCGAGGCCGTACCCATGCGGCGAATGTCGCGCACGAGAGGTAGCAAGCGGGCCACAGCGGCGCCCTGCTCGGCGCGGGTCTCGGCGAGATACGCGAAGCCCGTGGCGACGAGTGCCTGGTCAAGCGGCACCGCATCGGCAACCCGAATCAGACTGTTGCCGAGGTGCGCACCAGCCCCGGCGGCGGCGCTATACAGCTCGCCCGAGGCCGGGCTGATGACAACGCCGGCGAGGGCCCGCCACGACTGGGGGTCTGGGTCTCCTTCGACCACCGCGATACTCACGGCGTAGTGCGGAATGCCGTACAGAAAGTTGACCGTGCCATCGATAGGGTCGACGACCCAGGTCAGGCCACTCGTACCGGATCCGCCGCCCGACTCTTCGCCGAGAAACCCGTCACCTGGGCGAAGCTCGGCCAGGCGGCTTCGGATGAACGACTCTGCGTCGCGGTCGACCTGCGTCACGACATCCACCGATGACGACTTGACCTCGGCCACCTCGACGGCGCCGCGACGGGCCTCGAGTACTCGCTCGCCTGCCTCAATGGCGATCGTCCGCGCGACCGACAGTAGAGACGTCGGCGAGGGCGATGAGCTGAGCGCCTGAGAATAACGAGACATGGGGCTTCATTCTGCCCGCTCCCGTGTCGCTCTAGTCACCATCCCCAACGGGCGAGGCCGTGTGCGTTCGTGGTCGCGCGATTGACCACGGTCCCCCGGATGATCGCCAACCAGGGAAGGCGACGGTACTGGATGCCCGTCGGCACGCTCCACCGCGGGGCAACCGAATCGACGGAACTCAGCATCTTCATCCGCAAGAGGGCGAGAGCCACGAGGGGCGCGAGCAGAACGGGCGCCCAGTTGACCTGCAGCGCGACCACGGCCGCGGAGTAGGCAACGATCGTGATGGCCCACTCGACGGGCTCGTCGCCTTCCCGAAAGCGAGCCCAGAAGCCCACTTCAGACCACGCCCACGAAACTACGCCGGTCGCGAGCACCCACAGAAACCAGCGCAACGTGGTGGGGAATCGCATGAGAACAGTATCCGCCGCCGCATCGGTGGCTGGTGTGGTGGCGAGTGAGGTGTCTGGTTTCAGCACATCGTGGACGCCTGTCTCCAGACATCGTGGACACTCACACCCCTGAGCTCGTGATGTCTCACGTCATCGTGGACGCCCCGCTCGCGGCAGTGTCAACGAGTGAGCAAACAGGAAGTGCTGATCCTTGCCGTCACCGTTCAGGGCCTGTCGTATCGGGAGGCGGCCCGCATTCACGGCGTCTCGAAATCGCTGGTCCATAAGCTCCACCACCGGTGGCTGAACGAGGGTGAGGTGGCCTTCACACCCCGCTCAAGCGCACCCCGCGCCAGCCCTCAGCGCACACCGGAGCATGTCCGCGACCGCGTGCTGCAACTGCGTGCTCAGCTGACCGCCGACGGCCTCGACGCCGGCGCGGACACGATCTGTTCCCTCCTGACCGCCGAGCAAGCAACGCTCTCCCGGTCCACGATCTGGCGCATCCTGCGGGCCGCTCACGTGATCATTCCGCAACCGCAGAAACGACCTCGAGCCTCCTGGCAACGCTTCAGCGCTGACCGACCCAATGATCTCTGGCAATCCGACACCACCCACTGGCGCCTGGCAGACGGCCAAGAGGTGGAGATCATCGGCTGGATCGATGACCATGCTCGCTTCCTCACCCACCTGTCGTGCCACGCTCGCATCACCGGCCGCACCGTCACCGACACTTTCCAGCAGGCCGCGACAATCCACGGGTTCCCCGCGGCGACCTTGACCGATAACGGCAACATCTTCACCACCCGCTTCGCCGGCGGATTGCGAGCCCGCACTGGTGGCAACGCTTTCGAGACTCTGCTGGCATTGCACGGCATCACCCAAAAGAACGGCCGCCCCTACAAACCCACCACGCAAGGCAAGATCGAACGGTTCTGGCAGACGTTGAAGAAGCGCCTCGCCGTGCGCCCCGCGACAACGCTGGAAGAGCTGCAGGGCGAGCTGGATCAATTCGTCGAGCACTACAACCAGCATCGCCCGCACCGGTCGTTGAACCGACGCACGCCCGCGTTCGCCTACGCGTTGATTCCCAAGGCCGCACCGACCAAGCCAGACGACCCGAACCTTTGGCGAGTCCGCTACGACACCATCGATGCTGGCGGCAAAGTTTCACTGCGCTTCGCTAACCGGATGATGCACCTGGGCTACGGCCGAGCCCACGCCCGCACGGCCGTGATAGTGCTCATCCACGGCCTCCACGCGACCACCATCACCCCTGACGGAGAAGTCATCGCCGAGCTCATCATCAACCCCGAAAAGGGCTACCAAGCCAAGGCAAGAAAAACGGGCGAACCCCAAAAATGGGGGTTCGCCCGTCCACGATGTCCTGAGACATCACACCGAGGGGATGACGGGAATCGAACCCGCGCTATCAGCTTGGGAAGCTGAAGTTCTGCCATTGAACTACATCCCCGAAAGGGACGATCTCTCGCGGAGGACCGCCTTCGGATTCTAGCTTACCGGGCGACTGCTGACCGGTGTGGCGACCCGCTTGACCCTGCACCGTGGTTCACCCTCAATACTGAGTTCATGACAACACATTCCGTTCTGACCCGCCCGACGGCGGAGGCCCCGTTCGCGCGTCCCCGGTGGGGGCGTGCGGGCGCCATCTACGACCTCGTCGTGACGATCCCTTTCGCCACCCCCTTCACGGCGTCGCTCCTGCTCTCGATGACCCGGGCGGCGCACCAGGCGCTCGATCTGCCGGGAGCCCCACCTCCTGAACTCGATCCCACCGCGCTCATGTTCACCAGTATGTTCGGTACGGCCGTCGTGATGTGGGCCCTCGCGCGCATCATTCGGCCCGAGCCACGCTTCATCATGATCGACACTGTCGGGCGCGCGCTCTTCACGATCTGGATGATCTGGGCGCTGGTGAATGGGCAGAGCGCGACGATCGTCCTGTTCTTGATCGGAGAGGTGACATGGTTGATCTTGCAACTCAGCGGCCTGCTGGCCCTGCGTCGTCATCGCTGACGCCGCTCACGCCGCTCACGACAGGGCGGCTCGCGTACTCAGCGGGCGTCGCCGTCAGCACGTTGCGGTTTTACGAGCGCCAGGGGCTCCT
>JBBRWT010000019.1:0-27513 GCA_038249035.1 Actinomycetales bacterium | reverse complement strand
TCATAGCCTTCGAGGAAGGCTTCGTTGCGAGCGGGGGCGAGGATCGTGACCTGGGGCGG
The DNA here is from genome assembly GCA_038249035.1 of Actinomycetales bacterium. Lineage (GTDB taxonomy): Bacteria > Actinomycetota > Actinomycetes > Actinomycetales > Microbacteriaceae > Microcella. Next base: position 27,454 of record JBBRWT010000019.1, on the reverse strand, counting down.
AGCGTCCGCGACGACAGCGACGTTGACGCGGGACGATTCGCCCGTGTTCCCACTGGAGTCGGTGGCCGCGGCGTAGAGCTCGACGGCCTGCTGCACCTCGAGCATCCAGGCGCGGTCGCGGCCCAGGTTGTCGGCGAGGCGCTCGACGCGGTGGATGATGCCGCGCAGGTAGATCACCAGGCGGGGGAGGCGGGCGAGGCCGGTGCGGCCGATGAATCCGTCGAACACTAGGGCGTTGAGCTGTTCGCGCGCGTCGGCGAGCGGAGCCATCAAGGCCAGACTGCTGCTGCGCGAGATGAGCACGTCGACCTCGCGCGCCGCCGCCAGCACGGCAGCCGTGGTCGCCACGATGCCGAACAGGCGGTCGGGTAGGCCGGCGTTGACGCGGTCGCGCAGTGACTCGAACTGCTGGCGCGACCACGGGAGGGCATCCCGAGCATCGGCGCTGCCGTCAGCCTTGCCGTTGACCGGTGCTATCAGCTCGGCGTCGATCACCGCGCGCAGCGCGTCGTCGATGAGCGCGGCCGTCGAGCGGTAAGGCGAGGCGCCGAGACTGAGCTTCTCGGCGCTCGTCAGGTGCTCTTGGATGTAGGCGAGCGGTGACGGAACCCCGAGTTGCACGAGCCGGCGCACCCCCGCACGGTGCGCCGAGACCTGGTCGGCGACCGAGGTCTGCAGTCGGATCGCCACCGAGCCGCCCTCGTCGACGAGCGCGGGGTAAGCGCGAATCGTAGTGTCACCGCGACGCATGTCGAGCTGCCGGGGCAGGGTGCCGCCCGCACCGCCGTCGCCCCCAGAGCCCTTGCCGATCGTGTCGTCCCACGCGGTGATGCCGCCGCGCTCGATCGGGCTCTTGGCCGCGGCGGTCGCGACCCGCGCCACCGAGTCACGCGTGCGCTCGCGCAGCTTCTGCTGCAGGGCTCCGAGGTCGGTGCCGCGCGCGAGCTTGCCGCCGCGGTCGTCGACGACCGCGTATCCCATGCGCAAGTGGGCGGGCACGCGATCGAGGTCGAAGTCGTCGGGGTCGACAGGGGTGAAGGTCTGGCGACGAATCTCGGTGGCGAGAAACTCGGTGATCGACAGCTCGCGCAGGTCGGCGGCGGGCGGCACGGCGGCGAGCAGCTTCGTCGCCCAGTCGGCGGCGGGCACCACGTTGCGGCGAATCGACTTGGGCAGCGTCTTGAGCAACGCCGCGACGAGCTCGTGCCGCAGCCCCGGTACGAGCCAGTCGAACCCCGCCGTGTCGAGTCGGGGCAGCAGCGGCAGCGGCACGGTGACGGTGACGCCGTCGTCGGCGGCACCGGGCTCGAAGCGGTATCCGATGCTGAGCGTCTGATCGCCCAGCGTGAGCCGGGTCGGGTATGAGCCGTCGTCGTCGGGCAGTTGCTCGGCTTCGACGAGGTCGGCACGCTGCAGCGTGAGCATTTCGGGATGCTCGCGGCGGGCATCCCGCCACCACCGCTCGAAGCGGCGCACGTCGGTGACATCGGCGGGCACGCGTGCTTCGAAAAAGTCGACGATTCTTTCATCGTCAAGCAGAATGTCGCGGCGGCGCGAGCGCTCTTCGAGCTGCTCGAGCTCGCGACGCACGCGGGCGTTGTCGCGCACGAAGGCGGTGAGGCGTTTGTCGATTCGGCTGGTATCCCAGTCGCCCTCGACGAGCGCGTGGCGAATGAACCGTTCGCGCGCCTGCGCCGGGTCGATGCGGCTCAGCTGCGCGCGCCGGCGCGGCACGATCGGCACGCCGAACAGCGTGACCTTCTCGTCAACAACCGCGGCGCCCTGGCGCTTCTCCCAGCGCGGCTCGCTGTACTGGCGCTTCGCGAGATCGCCCGCGAGCGACTCGGCCCACGCCGGATCGATCACGGCCACCGTGCGCGCGAACAGCCGACTGGTTTCGACCAGCTCGGCTGCCATCACGGCGTCGGGTTGCTTTTTGGCCAGGCCCGAACCGGGGTAGAGCACGAAGCGGCGCTGGCGGGCTCCGATGTAGTCGCGCTTGGCGGAGTCTTTCAGGCCGATGTGGCTGAGCAGGCCGCTGAGTATTGAGCGGTGGATGGCATTCGCATCGACGCCACCCGTGCCACCCGTGCCGGCTGCGCCCTCGCGTACGCCCTCACTGCCGGCAGGCTTCTTGCCGGCGCTCTTCACCTGCCGGCGAATCTGCCGCTCAACATCAGCCCACTCGCGAATGCGCAGATAGTTGAGAAACTCAACTCGCACCTCTTTGCGAAACTGGTTGCCGCTGAGTTCGCGCTGGCGCGCTTGCAGGTGGTTCCACAGGTTGAGCAGCGTGATGAAGTCGCTCGTCGGGTCGCGGAACCGGTTGTGCAGTTGATCTGCGCGCTCTCGTTTGTCGACGGGTCGTTCACGCGGGTCTTGGATGCTCAGCCCCGCCACAATCGCAATCACCTCGCGCGCGACGCCAAGCTTTTGGGCCTCGACGACCATGCGGGCGTAACGCGGGTCGAGCGGAAGTTGCGCGATCTCGCGGCCGATGCGGGTGATTCGGTGGGCACCCTCCGGCTTACCGGCGGGCGGCGGCTCGATCGCGTTGAGTTCGAGCAGCAGGTCAACCCCGTCAGTGATGCCGCGCTTGTCGGGCGGCTGCAGAAACGGAAACCGTTCGATGTCGCCGAGCCCGAGCGAGATCATTTGCAGAATCACGGCCGCAAGGTTGGTGCGCAGAATCTCGGGGTCGGTGTACTCGGGCCGCTTTTCGTAGTCCAGCTGCGAGTACAGCCGAATCGCAATACCGTCACTCGTGCGCCCCGACCGCCCCGACCGCTGGTTAGCGCTCGCTTGCGAGATCGGCTCGATCGGCAGCCGCTGCACTTTCGCCCGTGCGCTGTACCGACTGATGCGCGCGGTGCCGGTATCAACTACGTACCGTATGCCCGGCACGGTGAGGCTCGTCTCGGCCACATTGGTGGCCAGAACTATACGGCGCCGGATGCCCGCGGGCGCCCGCTCGAACACCCGGTGCTGCTCGGCCGCACTGAGCCGGCCGTACAGCGGAAGCACTTCGGTACCCGCGCCGCGCGGCCCCTGGCGGGCGAGGTGCCCGGTGAGGGCATCCGCCGCGTCACGAATCTCGTTCTCGCCGCTGAAGAACACCAGCACGTCGCCGTCGCCTTCGCGGCCGAGCTCGTCGACCGCGGCGATGACGCCGTCGATCATGTCGATGGCCTCGCCGGGGGTGCTCGGGCCGTCGTCGTCGCTGTCTGGATCGGTCAGGTTGTCGGTGTCGGCACCGTCGGGCACGAGGGGCCGGTACCGGATCTCGACGGGGAACGTGCGGCCGCTGACCTCGATGATCGGGGCCGGGGTGCTCGTGTGGCCAACGACGTCTGCGGCGGCGAAGTGCGCGGCAAAGCTGGCGGGGTCGATCGTGGCGGAGGTGATGATGAGCTTGAGCCCGGGGCGTCGGGGGAGGAGTTGCTTGAGGTATCCGAGCAGAAAGTCGATGGTGAGGCTGCGCTCGTGGGCTTCGTCGATGATGATCGCGTCGTAGTTCTTCAGGTCGCGATCACCGCGCAGGGCGGCGAGCAGGATTCCGTCGGTCATCAGAGTCACGCGGGTGTCGCGCCCGACTTGGTCGGTGAAGCGCACTTTGTACCCAACGAGCCCGCCGAGTTCACTGCCGAGTTCGTCGGCAATGCGTTCGGCAATGGTGCGGGCGGCGATGCGGCGCGGTTGGGTGTGGGCGATGCGGCCGTACCCGAGTTCGAGCAGGATCTTGGGCAACTGCGTGGTCTTGCCTGAGCCGGTCTCGCCCGCGACGATGACGACCTGGTTGTCACGGATGGCCGCCGCAATGTCGTCGCGCCGCTGCGACACCGGCAGGTCGGGCGGGTAGGTGATGTGCGATGGCGGGATGCTCCGACCGGCCCTCGCCGTCGCCAATGAGATGGTCGTCGGTGTCGACCTCGGAGTCTCGGCGGGCGCAGTCATCAGCCCTCAAGTCTAGAGTTCACCGCCCGAATCCTCGCCCTGCCCGCCTACTGCGGTCTCCCGCTCCACACCACCTGCGGTCTCGCGCTCCCCACCACCTGCGGTCTCGCGCTGGACGACAGCCCCACCGACCGCCTCCCCTATCCCTCTGCCTGCGCCCCTCTCCCCGGGAGTCCTCGCTTTCGCAATGTGCCTCTCGCGGCACATGCCGCACGGGGCACACTCGCCCCGTGGAAACCCTCTTCCTGATTGCGCACCCTGTGCGTTGGCGGCTTATCGAAGTTTTGGCAAGTGGCGAGCACTCTGCCGGTCAACTTGCCGACGCCGTGCAGAGTGAGCGGGGCGTCGGGCGTGAAGCCGTCTCAAAGCACCTGAATCGGCTGGCGCGAGCAGGACTCGTCACCGTGCGCATCGACATGAACGCGCGCATTTATCGTCTGAGTCCGCGCGTCATCGGGGCCCTATCTGGCCTGATTGAGCACCTCTTGGTGCTCCGCGCCCCGGCGCACTATGACGACCTTGATCTCGACGGTCGCGATCTCGATATTGGTGCGGAACGGCCTTTGTCGTGGGAAGAAGAAGGCGATGAAGGATGCTGGTGTATACGAAAGACACGTGATCTCGGGGGAATCTAGCGACGCGACCACTCAATGTATACATTGGAGGAATGGCGATCGTGAACTCAACACGAATGAGCGAGCTCGCGACGCCGCGAACTGCTGCTGATCGCGCGTTCGATGCCTTGCGCGCGGAGATTGTCGATGGCGGGTTGCCGGCCGGCTACCCCCTTGCCGAAGTCGAGCAGGCGCTTCGGCTCGGTGTGAGCCGCACACCCGTGCGCGAGGCGTTCGCGCGACTGATTGCAGCCGGGCTCGCGACCGAGCGCGGTCCCCGTACTCTGGTCGTCAGCGACATCGAACCCGACGACGTCACCGCGCTCTTCGACCTGCGTCGTGCGCTCGACGAGCAAGCCGCGCGCCTCGCAGCGCGCCGCGCCGCCGACGGCGGCGACGACGGGACCAGCTCGAGCTCCAGCGCCGATCACACCTCAGAGCCCCGCGCACGCTTCACTGACCTGGCTCAGCGCTTCGCCGCAGTCGACCACGCCACCCTCGCCGCCGACGACCCGCAACGCCACGGCTACTACGCGCTTGTCGCCGAGTTTGACGCCGCCCTCGACGCCGCCCTCAGCGACAGCCCCTACCTTGCGGCCGCGATCGCGAGCACGCGCGTGCACCTCGCCCGCGTACGCCGACTCGCTCGCGACGACGACGCGCGGCTTTCCGCATCGGCCGCCGAGCACGGGGCGATCGCCCGTGCCATCGCCGACGGCGACCCCGAGCGCGCGGCCGCCGCCACCAGGTTGCACCTGCATGAAGCGCTCACGAGCATCCGCGCCCACCTGCCGCGCAGCGGCGACAGTACCCAGGAGAAACTATGACCACCACCCACACCGTGCGCACCTACAAGAGCAGCGAACGGCTGGCCGCCACAGACCAACTCGCCGGCAAGCTCGCCGCACTCGCCGCCGAACAAGATCGCCCGCTCGACGACGACGCCGTCGACATGGTGATCAACCGCGTCATCGACAACGCCGCCGTCGCCACTGCCAGCATCGGTCGCGCCCCCGTCATCTCCGCCCGCGGGCAGGCCGAAGCCCACCCGTACACGCCCGGTGCGACCGTCTTTGGCCTGCCGCAAGAACAGCGCGTCAGCCCCGAGTGGGCCGCTTGGGCCAACGGCGTCGCCGTGCGCGAGCTCGACTATCACGACACCTTTCTCGCCGCCGACTACTCGCACCCCGGCGACAACATTCCGCCCATCCTCGCCGTCGCCCAGCACACCGGCGCCGACGGAGCCCAACTGCTCAAAGGCTTGCTCACCGGCTACGAGATTCAGATCGACCTCGTGCGCGCTATCTGCCTGCACGAACACAAGATCGACCACGTCGCACACCTGGGCCCCAGCGCCGCCGCCGGCATCGGCACCCTGCTGCGGCTGCCGACCGACACGATCTTCCAAGCCATCGGCCAAGCCCTTCACACCACCACTGCAACCCGGCAGTCGCGCAAGGGCGAGATCTCAACCTGGAAAGCCCACGCCCCCGCCTTCGCCGGCAAGATGGCCGTCGAAGCTGTCGACCGGGCCATGCGCGGCCAGACCAGCCCAAGCCCCATCTACGAGGGCGAAGACGGTTTTATCGCGTGGCTCTTGAGCGGCCCGGATGCTCGCTACGAAGTCACTCTGCCCGACGGCAATGACGCGCTCACGGGCATCCTCGACAGCTACACGAAAGAACACTCCGCCGAATACCAAGCGCAAGCCTGGATCGACCTCGCGCGCCGCCTCGGCACCGAACGCCCCGAGCTGCGCGACCCCGCCAACATCGAACGCATCGTGCTACACACCAGCCACCACACGCACTACGTCATCGGTTCGGGTGCCAACGACCCGCAGAAGTACGACCCGACCGCGAGTCGTGAGACGCTCGACCACTCGATTGCGTACATCGTCGCCGTCGCCCTGCAAGACGGAGCGTGGCATCACGCCGACTCGTATGCCCCCGAGCGGGCGGCACGCCCCGACACGGTCGCACTCTGGCAGAAGATCACCACCACAGAAGACGCCGAATGGACCCGCCGCTACCACTCGCTCGACCTGAGCGAGAAGGCCTTTGGTGGACGCATCGAGATCGATCTCACCGACGGAACCCGCGTCGTCGACGAGATCGCCGTCGCCGACGCGCATCCGCTGGGCGCACGCCCGTTCGGTCGCGCCGAATACGTGAACAAGCTGCGCATCCTCGCCGACGGCGTACTCGCAGACGCTGAGGTTGACCGCTTTCTTGCCCTCGCCGAACGCCTGCCCGAGCTGAGCCCCGCCGAACTGGGCGGCCTCACCGTGACCCCGATCGTTCCCGCACCAGAAGCCCCGAAGGGACTCTTCTAATGCTCTCCACCACCACCACGCCCAGCCAGCGCCGCCAAGCATTTCGCGCGGGGCTCGCCAGCGGACGCCTGCAGGTGCTGCCGGGCGCGTTCACGCCCTTGAGCATCCGTCTGATCGAAGACAAGGGATTCGACGGCGCCTACATTTCGGGCGCCGTCATGGCCGCAGAGCTGGGCCTGCCCGACATCGGCCTGACGACCCTCACCGAGGTCGCCCAGCGCGCCCACCAGATCAGCCGCATGAGTGACCTGCCGACCCTCGTCGACGCCGACACCGGATTCGGCGAACCCATGAACGTCGCCCGCACCGTGCACGAACTCGAAGACGCCGGAGTCGCCGGCCTCCACCTCGAAGACCAGGTCAACCCCAAGCGCTGCGGTCACCTCGACGGCAAGACGGTCGTCGACACGCAGACCGCCACGCAGCGCATCAAGGCGGCGGTGGATGCGCGGCGTGACCCCGACCTCGTGATCATGGCGCGCACCGACATTCGCGGGGTGGGCGAAAGCGAGGGGGGCGGGATGCCCGCAGCCCTCGACCGCGCAAAAGCACTCGAAGCGGCCGGCGCCGACGCGATCTTCCCCGAAGCAATGGCGAGCCTCGACGAATTCGCGGCAATGCGGGCGGCGGTCAGCGTGCCGATTCTCGCCAACATGACCGAGTTTGGTAAGAGCGAGCTGTTCACGCATCAGCGACTTGCCGACGTCGGAGTGAACCTCGTCATTCACCCCGTATCGTTGCTGCGCATCGCGTTCGGAGCGATCGAGCGCGCGCTCAATACGCTTCAGAGCACCGGAACCCTCGACGGCGAGGTCGCGGGCATGCAGACTCGAGGCAGGCTCTACGAACTACTCGACTATGAGGCGTACAACGCCTTCGACTCGAACATCTATACCTATGCCGGCCGCTAAACGCGGCCGGGCCCTACACCGGCCGCTGACGAACACGGAGACCCCATGACGGAGACCGACATCAAGAAGGGCCTGGCCGGCGTCGTCGTCGACGTCACCGCCGTATCAAAGGTCAACCCGGAGACCAACTCGCTGCTCTACCGCGGCTACCCCGTGCAGGATCTTGCCGACCGCTGCACGGCCGAAGAGGTTGCCTACCTGCTCTGGCACGGCGAGCTGCCGACCCCGCAGCAGTTGGCCGAGTTCGAGACCCTCGAGCGGTCGCTGCGGCATCTCGACCCGACGGTGAAGCACGCGATCGATGCGTTGCCGCTGAGCGCGCATCCGATGGATGTCGTGCGCACGGCCGTGAGCGTGCTCGGTGCGCTCGACGAAACCCTGACGACCGACCCCACGTGGATCGATGCCGACCTGACGCTCGAGCGCAGCATCCGTCTATGGGCGCAGCTTCCCGCGATTGTTGCCTACGCGCAACGCCGTCTACGCGACGAAGACCTCGTCGAGCCTCGCGACGACCTCGGATATTCGGCCAACTTCTTGCACATGACGTTCGGCGAGCTGCCCGAACTGGTCGTCGTGAACGCGTTCGACGTGTCGATGATTTTGTATGCCGAGCACTCGTTCAACGCTTCCACGTTCACGGCGCGTGTCATCGCGTCGACCCTGAGCGATGTCTACTCGGCCGTGACGGGTGCGATCGGCGCGCTCAAGGGCCCCCTGCATGGTGGGGCCAATGAGGCGGTCATGCACGCCTTCCGTGAGGTGGGATCAGCGGATGCTGCTGCCGCGTGGCTCACTGACGCCCTCGCCGCGAAGCGCAAGATCATGGGCTTTGGCCACCGTGTGTACAAGAACGGCGACTCGCGCGTTCCTACGATGAAGGCCGCGCTCGAAACCCTGGTCGTGCACTACGAGCGGCCCGAGGTGCTCGACCTGTACACCGCACTCGAAACGGCCATGGTTGAGACGAAGAACATCAAGCCGAACCTCGACTACCCCTCGGGCCCGGCCTACGACCTGATGGGCTTCGACACGACAATCTTCACGCCGCTGTTCATCGCCGCACGAGTCACAGGGTGGACAGCTCACGTGCGCGAGCAGCTCGCCGCGAACGCGCTGATTCGCCCGCTGAGCCTCTACAACGGTCACGATGAGCGGTCGGTACCCAGCGCAAGCTGAGGCGCGTGGGGGAGACTGGGCTGATGACTGACGCAATCGCGACCCCGTACCTCACTTTCAACGACGGCCACCGCATCCCGCAGTTCGGGCTCGGCGTCTGGCAGGTCGATGACGCCGAGGCCGAGCGCGTCGTGAGCGACGCCATCGAGGTCGGGTATCGACACATCGACACGGCGCGCGTCTATAAGAACGAAGCGGGCGTCGGCAAGGCGATCGCTGCATCGGGCGTGCCCCGCGACGAATTGTTCATTACGACAAAGCTGTGGAATAGCGACCAGGGCGCAGACACCACCCGAGCCGCTGCAGAGGCGAGTCTTGAGCGCTTGGGTCTCGACTTCGTCGACCTGTATCTGATCCACTGGCCGGCGCCGAAGTATGGAAAGCACGTTGAGTCGTGGAAGACCTTGATCGAGATTCGGGATGCGGGGCTCGCGAGGTCGATCGGAGTCTCCAACTTCTTGAAAGTTCACCTAGACGACCTGTTCGCCGAAACCGATGTTGTGCCGGTCGTGAACCAGATCGAGCTGCATCCTGCGTTTCAGCAGCGCGACCTGCGAGCGTTTCACGAGCAGCACGGTATTCTCACCGAGTCGTGGAGCCCGCTCGGCAGCGGCAACTATGACCTCGCCGAGCTTCCCGGCTTCGCTGCGATTGCCGAGCGTCACGGCAAGAGCGTGCAGCAAATCGCTATTCGCTGGCACCTGCAAGAGGGTCTCATCGTGTTTCCGAAAACGAGTCACCGCGAGCGCATGATCGAGAACGCCGACGTCTTCGACTTCGAGCTCTCGGCCGACGACATGGCGACGATTGCGGCCTGCGACCGCGACCAGCGCGTCGGCTCGCACCCGCTCGACACCGACTTCTAGCGCTGGCGCGCTATGCGCACACAGCAACACCCCGAGTTTCGCGCAACACTGCGAGCAATAGGTGCCGGTGTTGCGCGAAACATGCAGTGTTGTGGGGCCGGCGCGCGGCGGCGCTCTACGAGCGTCTCGGATACGTGCACACGGGCGCCGTGACCACCACGACCTATGAGTACGTCGATGACCTGGGCGTCACGCGCACTGCCACCGAAACCGACGAGGATCTCGTCAAGACCTGGTGAGTCTTCCGATGAAGTGGGGGCGGGGTATTTAGCCCTGGATGGCAGTTATCAAGCGCACTATCGGGAACACTTCGCGCGCGCCTTCCAGAAACGCGGACGCACGTGAACGGGGATCGCGAAGTTCCGCGTTTCTGGAGGGCGCCGTGCTGCGGAAGGCCTAGTCCGGCACGCCACGGTGAGAATGCCGCCGCTAGTTGAAGTCCGCGTAGATCCCTACGTATGGGCCGATCACGGTGAAGACCGGGTCAACCCCGCCTGAATCCTCTAGTTCACCGGATTGCGCAGTGATCACGGTGACGCCGACTCCGTCTGCCGATTCGTATCGAAGTGCGTTGTCGAACGTGTCGACGAGGGTGTACCCGGCAGCGACGAGCGCATCAGTGACGTCTGCCGTCATGGCGCCGGGAAGCCAGGCCCACTGACCGGTTTTGCCAGAAGTCTCGAATTGGTACACGCAACCAGCGGCCAACACCTCTGGAGCGATGCTTGCCACCGTGTACTCCGCCGCGGTCAAGCGTTCGAAAGATAGGCCCGCGCTGACGACCTGGTCGAGCTCGTCTGAGCAGGCCGCGCCCTCGGAGTCTGCCGGGGATGCCGTCTCAACCTGCTCAGCGCCAGCCGATTCTTCGGTGGCAGGACCATCACCCGCAGAAGACTCGGCGGCAGGTGCCGCGCACGCGGCGAGAACGAGACACAGTGCGATGCCCATACTGGCCAGAAGGGGGGTTCGAGTGGTGAACGTCATGGCAACTCGCTCTCATGTCGGTCGCGCAATAGACCCTCAGACCAACGACCGCACCGAAACCGTCAGCCCGCTGGCCTCACGGTACGCTCCTCAGCGGTTTTCCGCTGACTTTTTTTGCGTGAGCTAGAAGTCGACTACGGTGCGCACGCCCAAAGGCGTGTGCGCGAGCAGCGGGCCGCCCGCTGGCGACTCCAGACCGGCGAACTCGCGCTCGAGGGCATCTCGGCCTTCGGTGAAATGCGTCCACTGGTCGACGTGCAGCCCCACCACTCGGCGCGCACCGAGCGCGAGGGCGGCGGCGCGGGCGTCCGCCGCGGTGAGAGTGAGGGGGGCGTCGATCTCGGGAACGCGGGCGGCGCCCGCGAACAGCACCGCAGCATCCACCGCCCCGTAGAGGGCCGCGATCGTCTCGGCCACCGAGACGTCCGAGTTGTCGCCTGAGACGTAGACGGTCGGATGCCCGGGTGCGGTGAGCAGAAAACCGCAGACCGGCCCGAGGCGCTCGGCCCATTCGGCCGGACCGTGGTGGGCTGGCACGGCGTGTGCGCGCGCTCCGGCGGGCGCTCGCTCGGCAACAGCGGCGCCGACCACGAGCGGGTCATCGAGGGCGAGGCTCTCGTCGTCGGCGAGCCCGATCACGCGGGCCGTGCCGCCAGCGGCCGCGAGATCCTCGGCACCCGCGGGCGTTGTCAGCACGAGCGGCAGGGTCAGCACGAGCTCGCGGCCGGCGTGATCGAGGTTGTCTTCGTGATGGTGGTGCGACACCAGGGCTATGTCGATGCGCCCGAGCTCAGCGGCAGGCACAGCTGGGCCCGCCGTCTTCTCAAGATCATCATCGTCGGGCCCGTAGCGCTGCGGCTCATCGAACGTCGGATCAAGCAGCAGGCGCAAACCCGCCCACTCGAGCAGTGCAGTGGGGCCACCGACGACCGTGATGGCGAAGGATGCGGAGGGCGAGGTCATGGTGCGACCCTAACCGCGCATCCCGAACCGACGACGATCGTGTAGTAAATGGCGTAGGCAGCCATGCCGGCGGTCGCGACAGAGACGACAATGCGCAGCCACAGCAGGTAACGCGAGCCCCGAGCTCTTGGTGCAGCTCGGGCTCACCGACCCGCTCTGAAAGCGCTTCGCCCGACTCGGCGGCGATCCACGCAGCGAGCGTGCCCACCGCGAGTGCGGCGAGACCTGCGACAGGTGTCATGTCTAGACCGTAGACCCCGCGGTGGGTGGCAGTCAGGGCAGAAAGTCCCGTGTGCCGAGTGCGCTACCGCACCTGCTTCTTAGCGCTAATCACACCGGTGTCGAAGCCCATGAGGTGAAGCCCCCCGTGAAAGCGCGCGTGCTCGACCTTCAGGCAGCGGTCCATGACGACGGTGAGCCCGCGGGCTTCGGCGTCGTACGCGGCCTCTTCGTTCCAGATGCCGAGTTGCACCCAGATGGTCTTTGCCCCGATGGCGATCACGTCGTCGACCACCGACGGAATATCGCTGGCCTTGCGAAACACGTCAACGATGTCGGGCACTTCGGGCAGCGACGCGAGGTCGGGGTAGGCCGGCTGGCCCAGAATCTCAGTGGCGTTGGGGTTGACGAAGTACACCCGGTAGTCACTCGACTGCTGCAGGTAGGTGCCCACAAAGTACGAACTGCGGGCCGGGTTCGGCGAGGCGCCGACGATGGCAATCGAGCGTGCGCGACGCAGGATGCTCAACCGCTCTTTCGCGCTCGGCCCCACCCAGGTGCGCTGCGACTTCAGCAGTTTCGCGGCATCCGTCACGGTCATGCCCCCTTCAGCGCGGCGTCGAGCGCCTGGTCGAGGTCATAGATGATGTCGTCGGCGTCTTCGATGCCGACCGAGAGGCGCACGAGGCCGGGGTGCACGCCGCCGTCGACGAGTTGCTGCTCGGTGAGTTGCGCGTGCGTGGTCGACGCGGGGTGAATGATGAGGGTTTTCGCGTCGCCAATGTTGGCGAGATGGCTGGCGAGCTGCACGTTCTCGATGAGGCCTTGCCCGACGGCGCGACCACCCGCAACGACGAAGCCAAACACTGAGCTGGGGCCAATCGGCAGGTAGTGCGCAGCCCGTTTGTGATGGCGGTGTGAGGACAGACCTGCCCAGTTGACCGTCTCGATGCGCCCGTCGGCTTCGAGCCACTCGGCGACCCGGCGCGCGTTGTCTACGTGGGCCTGCATGCGGTACGGCAGCGTCTCGACTCCCTGTGCGAGTAAGAACGCCGAGTGCGGGGCGAGCGCGGGCCCGATGTCGCGCAGTTGCTCGGCGCGCAGCCGGGTGAGAAACGCGTACTCGCCAAAGTTGCCGTACCAGGTCAGCCCGCCATAGTGCGCGACGGTCTCTTCGAAGAGCGGAAAGTTGTGGTTCGACCAGTCAAAACGCCCCGACTCAACGACGACGCCACCGAGGGTGGTGCCGTGCCCGCCAAGAAACTTCGTGGCCGAGTGCACGACGATGTCGGCGCCCCACTCGATGGGGCGGCACAGGTACGGTGTCGCAATCGTCGAGTCGATCACCAGCGGAATGTCGGCGGCGTGCGCCACGTCGGCCAAACCCGTAATGTCGGCGATGTCACCGCTCGGGTTGGCAATCGTCTCGGCGAAGACGAGCTTGGTGCGGCCCGGGATGATCGCCGCGGCATAGTCGGTGGGGTCATCACTGGCGACGAAGGTCGTCTCAACCCCGAAGCGGCGCAGCGTCACGTCGAGCTGGGTGACCGAGCCGCCGTACAGGTTCGACGACGCGACGATGTGGTCACCGGCGCCCGCGAGCGAGGCGAAGGTGACGAACTGCGCGCTGAGGCCACTGGCCGTGGCCACCGCTCCGAGTCCGCCCTCGAGGCTCGCCACGCGCTCCTCGAAGGCAGCGACCGTGGGGTTGGCGAGCCGCGAGTAGATGTTGCCGTACTTTTGCAGCGCGAACCGGGCCGCAGCATCCTCAGTCGAATCGAACACGAATGCGCTCGACTGGTAAATCGGCAGAGCGCGCGCGCCCGTCGCCGAGTCGGGAACATTGCCGGCGTGCACGGCGCGCGTGCGAAAGCCATAGTCGTGGTCGGCCATGACGTCAGGCTAGCCGCGACCGCCCGCCGACGTCACCCACCGCGTTACGCGGCGTAACCTGGTGTTCACCGCATCCGGGGTTGCATCCCTAATGTAGTAATAATACGATGTTGCCATGACCACGGATGCCCAGCCCGCACCCTCTGCAACCGCCGCCGCCCCGACGGCTCGCGCCCAGCGCGCACTCGCCCCTGACGTTGCCCGAGGCCTCGTACTGCTGGGCATCGCGGTGGCAAACGTGCCCTTCTTTCTGTATGGCCGCGACCTCGGAATCTTGCTCAAGCCGGTCACCGATGCTGCCGTCGACCCGTGGGTCAACGCCCTGGTCGCGACACTTGCTGACAATCGCAGTTACCCGCTCTTCGCCTTGCTCTTTGGCTACGGCATGACGCAGATTCTCACTCGTGAGCACGCGCGTGCCACCGAGTGGCCCGACGCTCGCCGTCTTCTCATTCGCCGCAACCTTTGGCTCATTGCTTTCGGTGCCGCGCACGGAGTGCTGCTGTTCTTCGGCGACATTCTCGGTACCTATGGTCTGCTCGGGCTTGCGCTTGTATTGCTGATTCGCGCTTCGGGCCGCACTCTCGCGATCGTCGGATGGCTTTCGTTCGGCGCGCTTGTACTCGTCGGTGCCGCCGAGGGCATCAGCGGCTTGATCGCCCAGCTGCTCGGCGGTGAGGTCACGGCGAGCACGATGTTTCTCGGCTCAGTGAGCGCCGACAACTATGCGCTCTCGGCCCTCTTGCGGGCCGGCGAGTGGACGATCGGCATGCTCTCGGTGCCGTTCGGCGGCCTTGGTTTGCTCGCACCGATGATTCTCGGCATGTGGGCGGCCCGTCGCCGCATTCTCGAAGAGCCGGCGTCACACCGTCGGGCTCTTGCCCTCACCGCGGCCATTGGCGTGCCGGTCTCGATTCTTGGCGCGCTGCCGATCGCCCTCGCCCTGCTGGGCGTGATCGAGTTGACCGCGATTGCCGAGCCGTTTGCGGCCATGCTGCACGCCGCGACTGGCGCCGTGGGCGGTGCGGCCTACGTGGCGCTCATCGCGCTGCTCGTGGGCCAGGGTCGCGGGGGCCCGATCTCGCGGGCGCTCGCCGCGTTGGGTCAACGATCACTGAGCGGGTATCTCACCCAGTCGCTCGTCTTTCTCATCACCTTCGCGCCCTACGCGGTCGGGCTCGGCGCCACCGCGAGTGTCGCCGTTGCCACGCAGATCGCCGTCATCACATGGCTCGGCACTCTTGTGCTGGCGAATGTACTGGCCGCGGTCAACCGGTCGGGGCCCGCCGAATGGCTGTTGCGCCGCGCGGTGTACGGGCGGCGCGGGTAGCCGTCGCCCGCGCCCGCGTACGCCGCGGCTCATGAGGCCGCCTCGAGCCGATCGCCGTTCGCTAGACCCACGTCGGCAGC
Source organism: Actinomycetales bacterium (assembly GCA_038249035.1). Classification (GTDB taxonomy): domain Bacteria; phylum Actinomycetota; class Actinomycetes; order Actinomycetales; family Microbacteriaceae; genus Microcella. The sequence goes on along the minus strand of JBBRWT010000019.1, from coordinate 12,126 downwards.
CAGTAGCGCAGGCGCAGCAGATCAATGGGGGTCGGCATTCCCGTCCACAGCGGCAAGAAGAACACGCTGATCGCCACGACCAGCGCGAGCATCGCGATCACGATCGCCGTGCCCACCGCCCGCCGTGTCGGAGTCGCGGTCGCCGCCCCGAGAACCGCGCCGAGAGCGATCGTGAGTGCGAGCACGAGAAACGGCGTGATGACGATCGTGTAGAAGAAGAAGATGGTGCGCTCGGGGTAGAGCAGCCACGGTAACCAGCCCGCTGCGATGCCCGTGAGCACGATCGCGAGCGCCCAGCCGCTTGCCGGCAGCCCCGGGCTGGCGAGTCGAGGTGTGTCGTGAACCCCCTGCGCCTCGTGAACCGCGCGCAGCCCTCGAACCTGCTGCACCCGCCGCACGGCGTGCACCACGAGCCACACGACCACCACGATGACGGCGATGACCGCACCCCACCAGATGAGCGGATTCGGAATGCCCGTGATCGACTCCGCCGTGCCGTCACCCAGATCGCGGTAGTGCATGTAGGTCGGGCGCAGCAGCAGCGGCCAGCCGAGTGCGGGGGCCTCATAGTTGTGCGTGCTCGACTCGCCAACGTGATAGCCGTAGCTGGCCGTCTGGTAGACCCACCAGTTCTGCAGCGCATCAGGCAGTGAGCCCAGGATGCCCGGCAACTGATTGTCGACGGTCACCTCACGCGCTCGGCCATAGCCCCCACTCGTCGCGAACCAGCCCCACCAGGTGATCAGGTGCGCGGCCGCAGCCGACGGCACCATGAGAACGAACGAGATCGGAGCCTGCCGAAGCAATGTGCCGCTCGCCCACAGCGCCACGCCCGCCCGCCGCCTGTCGATCGCGTCGGCGACCACGGTGAGCACGGCAAAGGCGGCGAGAAGGTACAGCGCGCTCCACTTGACGCTCACGGCGAGCCCGAAGGTGATGCCGGCGGCGAGCATCCAGGGCCGACCCCATGAGGCGGGCCCCCAGTCGGTGGCGCGGGGCGGGTCGCTCGAGCGCCGAAAGTCGAGCCATCGCGCGAGCCGGGCTCGTGCAGCACTGCGGTCGAGCACCACGAAGATCACCGCGAGCACCACGATGAGGGCCAGCAGCCCGTCGAGAAGCGCCACGCGACTCATGACGATCGCACTGCCGTCGACGGCGATCAGCAGACCCGCGATGCCGGTCAGCACGAGCCGCCCGAGCAAGAGGTGGGCGAGCACCATGACGAGCCCGACGAGGGCGACCCCCGCCACCGCGGTACCCAACCGCCACCCGGCCGCGTTTTCAGGGCCGAGTGCGCCGAGGCCGAGCGCGATGATCCACTTGCCGAGGGGCGGGTGCACCACGAACGAAGCGATCTCGCTGGGGCTTCCGGGTGTTCCTGCCGCCCACAGGTCGTTGGCTCCCTCAGGCCAGCGGCCCTCGTAGCCGAGCTGGAGCAGCGACTCGGCGTCTTTCACGTAGTAGGTCTCGTCGAAGACGAGCTCACCAGGATGCTCGAGGCCGATCAGGCGCGTCGCCGCCGCGATGCCGAGTACTGCGGCCGGCACGGCGATCTGCAGCACGCGTCGCCGAGCCTCACTCACCCAACCATCGTAGGCCGGGCATCCTGCTCGGGTGCCTCGTTGCCGGCCCCTCCCCACTCAGCCTCGCCCGCCCGTGTCACAAATCACGGAACTTTGGCGGGCAGGCCAGCCGACCACTGGGCGAGCAGGCACTGAGTACCCGCAAGTTCCGTGATTTGTCACAGAATGCGGGTGGCCGGCACGGCGGTGGGAGGATGACCGCATGATCGTTCTCGCGGCGACGCCCATCGGTAACCTCGGCGACGCGAGCCGGCGCCTAGTCGAGGCGCTCGAGAATGCCGAGGTCATCGTCGCCGAAGACACCCGCACGGCCGCGCATCTGATGCGAGCGCTCGGCATCGAGAACCGCCCGAAGCTGATCGCGCTGCACGAACACAACGAACTGCAGAAGTCAGCCGAGCTGGTCGAGCTCGCGCGCGACTCTGACGTGCTCGTGCTCACAGATGCAGGCATGCCCGCCGTGAGCGACCCTGGCTTCGTGCTCGTCGAGGCCGCCATCGCGGCCGACGTCACCGTGACGGCGCTGCCCGGGCCGAGTGCTGTGTTGACCGCGCTCGTGCTGAGCGGCTTGCCCACCGACCGTTTCGCGTTCGAAGGATTTCTGCCGCGCAAAGGGCGCGCGGGTGCCCTGCGCGCGCTCGCCGCCGAGCCGCGCACGCTGATTTTCTTCGAAGCGCCGCACCGCATCGCCGCGGCGCTCGCCGATGCTCGTGATGCCTTCGGGCCCGAACGGCGGGCCGCCGTGTGCCGCGAGCTCACCAAGAAGTTTGAAGAGGTTGCGCGCGGCACGCTTGCCGAACTGGCCGAGCGGTTCGCCGAGGGAGCGCGCGGTGAGATCGTGCTTGTCGTCGAGGGAGCCCCGGCGCGCTCGGGCGATCTGCCCGGTGCCATAGCCGAGGTCGCCGCCCGTGTCGCCGCGGGGGAGCGATTGAAGGATGCCGCTGCCGAGGTCGCCGCCGCGACCGGACTCGGCACGCGCGAGCTCTACGAGGCGGCGCTCGCCGCGCGGCGCGCGACCTAAGCTCGGCCGCTCGGCCGCTCGGTCGCTCGGCCCCGCGGAAACCGCGCCGAGAGCTCAGCAATCAGCCGCAGCTATCGCGCAGGTCGAGCGTCACGGGCACCGCGCGTTCACTGCCATCGACCGTGATCACGAGGCCGCCCACGCGCCCATCGGCCGCACCGGTGCGCACGACCTCTACGCCCACGAAAGCGGCCGCATCCGGTTCGATGGGCGCACGACCGAGGTCGAGACCGCCCAGTGTGTCGCGGCCGCCGTCGTCGAAACGTACGGCCGTCGAGCGGGCATCCTCATCGATGGCGATGAAGCGGTCGACGATCTCGACTCCGTTCGACTCAGATAGTTCGACGCCCTCAATCGCGAGCGGCGTGCCCGACGAGTTGGTAACTCCGACGGCGATCGTGCCGCTTGTGCCGCTAACGCATCCCGACAGGTTGCTGAGCGGATCCGTGATCGGGCCGCTGCAGCCTGGCAGGGTGACTGCGGCGAGGGTGCCGATCGCCAAGACTGTGGTCACGAGCGCCGGTCGGCGGTTCGTGCGGTGCGGGCGGTTCGTGCGGGGCGGGATCACACGGCCAGGCTACGCGATGCCGATCAGCGGGCCCGCGACCCGCAGTGCGACCACGGCGGCACGAAACCGACGGTCGCGTCGGCGACGCTCGTGGCCGAGAACCAGCCGTCGTCGTACTTCAGTCGCAGCCCGTTCAGGCCCGAGTACTGGGTGTAGTCATCGGCCTGCAACTCGACCACCACCTCGAGCGTTCCGCCCGCCTCGACGACAGCGCCTTCGACGTCGATGCGATCGTTCCAGAGTGGGCGCTGCGCAGGCGTCAGGTGGCCGCCGGGGGCGTCGCCAAACACCGAGTACGCACTCGGCACGGGAACGATTGCGATCTCGCCGACTGTGGCGTTGACCAGCTCGATGGCCGCAGCCTCGCGCAGAATCATGGTGCGGGACGACTCGTTGGTGACGGTGACGCCGACAAGTGCGAAGAATCCGTCGTCGGTCGTGCGGGTCTCGAAACAGCGCTCGGTGAGGCCACCGTAAATAGTGAGTGCGGGCACGCCGACGCACCCGCTGAGCGTGACGACGACCGCCGCGCCGGCGAGACCCCCTGCGAAAAATCTAGAGATCCTCACGCTCATCAGGCTACCGTGAAACACCCGCGAGCGCGCCGGTAGGCTGAGCACACTATGGCCGCTGTCGACCGCTTCTACATCGCGACCCCGATTTTTTACGTCAACGATGTGCCTCATATCGGGCACGCCTATACCGAAGTCGCCGCTGACGTACTTGCGCGCTGGCACCGCCAGTCGGGCATCGACACCTGGTCACTCACGGGTACTGACGAGCACGGCCAAAAGATTCTGCGCACCGCGGTGGCCAACGGTGTCACCCCTCAGGAGTGGGCCGACAAGCTCGTCGAGTCGGCGTGGAAACCGCTGCTTGACACGATCGACATCGCCAACGACGACTTCATTCGCACGACCGAGCTGCGCCACGAAAAGGTGGTGCAGCAGTTTTTGCAGAAGCTCTACGACGACGGGTTCATCACCGAGGGCGAATACGAGGGCTACTACTGCGTCGGCTGTGAGGAGTTTAAGCAAAACGACGACCTCGTTGACGGCACCGGCGAGTTCGTCGGCCAGCGGGTGTGTGCCATCCACGGCCGACCCGTCGAGGTGCTCAAAGAGAAGAACTACTTCTTCACTCTCAGCAGTTTTCAGCAACGCCTACTTGACCTCTACGAGTCTCAGCCCGACTTCATTCAGCCCAACAGCCTGCGCAACGAAATCATCTCGTTCGTGCGACGCGGCCTCGACGACCTGTCGATCTCACGCCAGAGCTTTGACTGGGGCGTGCGCATTCCGTGGGATGACAGCCACGTCACCTACGTCTGGTTCGACGCTTTGCTCAACTACATCAGCGCCATTGGCTGGGGCAGCGACGAGACCGGCGAGAATGCCGGGCAGTTTGACCGCCGCTGGCCGGCCGTGCAACTGGTCGGCAAAGACATCGCCCGCTTTCACGCCGTCATCTGGCCCGCGATGCTCATGGCGGCAGGCCTGCAGCCGCCCGCGCGCGTCTTTGGCCACGGTTGGCTGCTCGTCGGCGGCGAAAAGATGTCGAAGTCGAAGCTGACCGGCATCGCCCCCAGTCAGATCACCGACGTCTTCGGCAGCGACGCGTTTCGCTACTACTTCATGAGCGCCATCAACTTCGGCCAAGACGGCTCGTTCTCGTGGGAGGACCTCGCCGCCCGCTACCAGGCCGAACTCGCGAACGGATTCGGCAACCTCGCCTCGCGCGTCATCGCCATGCTCGGCCGGTACTGCGACGGGGTCGTGCCCGCCGAGGGTGAGGTCACCGACGCCGAGACGCGCATCCATCAGGTCGTGTCGGATGCGGTGGTCACCGCCCAGCGCGCCATCGACACCTTTGCCATCCACGATGCAATCGCGGCCGTCTGGACGATCGTCGACGAGCTCAACGGCTATCTCACAGTTCAGGAGCCTTGGAAGGTCGCGAAAGACTCCACGCAGGAGGCGCGGCTGCACTCCATTCTGTACACCGCGGCCGAAGGGCTGCGGGCTCTCGCCGTGCTGCTGTCGCCCGTGACACCGCAGGCCGCGGCGAAGTTGTGGGTCGCGCTCGGCGCCGAAGCTGCGCTCGGGGGGTTGCTCGAGCAGAGCATCCCGAACGCAGGAACCTGGGGTCAGCTGCCCGCGGGCACGCAGACACAGTCGCTGGAGGCGCTCTTCCCGCGCATCGAGCAGGAGTAGGCACCGAGCCCGAGGTCGCCCAGCCGAACGCGGTACGGTCGTAGGAGGAGGCGATACCGTGACAGAGCAACGCGATCCGACTGCGTCTAGTAATAACTCGAGTGACCAGAACGCTAGCGACACGAGCTCGAACGACACGAACTCGCTCGACACGGGTTCGATCGACCCGCACGTGCGTGCCCGCGCCATCATGGAGGGCACCGAGCGCGACCTCAGCTACCCGCCGAGCCCTGAGGCGCTCGTCGTGGCCGTGTACGACAACCACACGCACCTTGAGATTGCCGACGGCGAGAACCCGATGCACTATCGCGAGCACCTTGATCGCGCATCAGCAGTGGGGGTTCGTGGCGTCGTGCAGGTCGGCACCGACGTGCTCACGAGCCGATGGTCGGCTGCGGTCGCAGCGCGCGAGCCTCGGGTGTTGGCGGCGGTCGCCATCAACCCCAATGAGGCTCCGGCGCTCGCCGAATCGGGCGAGTTGGATGCCGCACTTGCCATCATCGACGAGTTGGCCGCGCAGCCTCGCGTGGTCGCCATCGGTGAGACGGGCCTCGACTACTACCGCACCGAGTCGAGCGCCGGACGCGACGCGCAGCTCGCCGCCTTCGAAGCCCAGATCGCGATCGCCAAGAAGCACGGGCTTGCCCTGCAGATTCACGACCGAGACGCGCACGACGACATCGTGGCGACGCTGCTGCGCGTCGGCCCGCCCGAGAAGGTGGTCTTTCACTGTTTCAGTGGCGGTGTCGAGTTGGCGAGCGTGTGCGCCGAGCGCGGCTGGTACGCGAGTTTCGCCGGTACCGTCACCTTCAAGAACGCGCGCAACCTGCGCGACGCACTCGACGTGCTGCCGCGCTCGTTGCTGCTCGTTGAGACCGACGCCCCATTCTTGACCCCGCACCCGTACCGCGGGCGGCCGAACGGCCCCTACTTGTTGCCCTTCACGGTGCGCGCGATCGCCGACCACCTCGGTACCGACGTGTCAATGTTGTCGGCGCAGCTGAGCTCGAACACCGAGTTGGTTTACGGCTCGTGGGACGCCGAGCCCGTGGTCGCACCGGGTGACCCGTGGGCGGCGCAAGAGGTGCCGGGTGACCCGCACAACCTCGGGGGAGTGCTACCCGAGCACTACCCGGGCGAGCGCGGAGCCTCTACGTGAGCACTGAAGTATGCGTGAGGCCCGCCGCCCGCGCATCCACGAGCCCGTCGTGAGCGGCCTGCTCGGCCCGGCAGAGGTGCGCGACCTCGCCGAGCTACTCGGCGTGACCCCCACCAAGAAGCTCGGCCAGAACTTCGTGCACGACGCCAACACGGTTCGGCGCATCGTCGCGACGGCGGCGTTGCTGCCCGGTGAGCCGGTGCTCGAAGTCGGGCCGGGGCTGGGCTCGTTGACGCTCGGACTACTCGAGGCGGGGCATCCCGTCGTCGCCATTGAACTGGATGCTCGCCTCGCCGCCCAGCTACCCCAAACGGTTGCGGCGCTGCAGCCCAACGCCGCGCTCGCCGTGGTCACTGCCGACGCGCTGCGCGTGACTGCCGTGCCTGACGCGCCCGCGCTCGAAGGTGGCATCGTCGGGGGCGGCGTGCCTGACGCACCCGTGCCCGCGGGCACCGCCGGCTCTCGCCCCACGGCACTCGTCGCGAACTTGCCCTACAACATCTCGGTACCCGTGCTGCTGCACTTGCTCGCGCTCGAGCCGGGTATTCGCCGCGTGCTCGTGATGGTGCAGGCCGAGGTCGGGCACCGGCTCGCCGCCGAACCCGGCTCGAAGGTCTACGGCGGGCCGTCGGTCAAGGTGGCCTGGTACGGCCGTTGGAAGGTCGAAGGGCAGGTCAGCCGGCAGGTGTTTTGGCCGGTGCCGAACGTCGACAGTGTGCTCGTGGGCATGACGCGCGGTGAACGGCCCGGCACCGAGGCGGAGCGGCTGCGCATGGGCACGCTGGTCGACGCGGCGTTTGGGCAACGCCGCAAGATGCTGCGGCAGGCGCTCGCCGAGGTCTATGGCTCATCTGCGCAGGCGACTGCCGCGCTTGAGGCGGCCGGGCTCGACCCGACCGCCCGCGGCGAACAGCTCGGGTTGCCCGAATTCTTGGCGCTCGCGCGGGTGGATGCGACGTGACCTGCGGCGCACGCATCCGCGTAGCGAAAGGGAACTGACCCGTTGGGCGCGCCGCTAACGATCGTCACGATGCTCGCCGGCATCGTGGCGGGCTCGATCGTCGGTGCGCTCGTTCCAGCGGCGGCAGGCGTGCCCGACTGGGTTCTGCTCGCGGTGATTGCGGTGGCGATCGGCATCACGTTGCTCGATGTACCACTGGCGTCGTTCGGGCGCGCCGTGCTAGATCGCCGCTTTCTGGTCGCGGTACTACTGCTGAACCTGGTCATCTCACCCCTGCTGGTCTACGTGCTGAGCCGCATCGTGTTTCGCGACCCTGACTTGCAGGCCGGGTTGCTGCTCATGCTGCTCGCTCCCGGCGTGGGGCTCGTTGCCGCGTTCGTGCGGCGCGCCGGCGGTGCCGTCGAGTCACTGCTGAGCGTCGCGCCCCTACTGCTCGTATTGCAGGCGGTGACGGTGCCGGGCTTCATGCTGTTGCTCACGGCGGGTGAGAACTTCCTCAGCCTCGACGGCTCGCGCCTACCGGTGGCCGTGCTTGCCGGAATTGTGGCACCGGCCGCGATTGTCACCGCGCTGCAGCTCGCGGGGGTGCGCATGCCGCGGCTGGCCACAGCCCTGCGCCGCGGCGCGAGCCTGACCGCCCCCGCGACCGCGATCGCGGCAGGGCTAGTCGCGGCCGTGCTGATCCCGCGGGCGGGCGAACGCATCGAACTGCTCGAGGCGGTCGCGCCGCTGTTCGGCGTCTATCTGATCGTGCTCACGCCCTTGGGCATTCTCGTCGCCACGGCGTTCGGTCTGCCCATCTCTCAGGTGCGAGCGGTGACGTTCAGCGGCGGAGCCCGCAATGGCCTGCTCGTGCTGCCGATCGCTCTCGCGTTTCCCGAAGGATTCGCGGTCGTCGCGCTTGTCGTCGTGCTGGGCATGGCCGTCGAGATCGTCGGCCTCGGCATCTACGGCCTCGTCGTGCCGAGCGTCACGGCGCAGTCACGCTGCGTGTTCACGCCCGAGTAGCCGAGCGGCCGAGCAGCCGAGCACCCGAAGGCCTCCGGCACACGCGAGCCGCGCATCCCGTCACAAATCACGGAGTTTTCGACCCTCGAACTCTCTCGTACGCGGGTTTGAGGGTGTCGACTCCTCGAAGTTCCGTGATTTGTGACGCCACGGGGCTCGACCGCAGGCGGGCGACCGCAGGCGGGCGACCGCTAGCGGGCGACCTCAGGCGCGCTCGAGCAGCGTGATGACCTCGAAATGCGTCGACTGGGGGAACATGTCGAGCACTCGCGCCCGCCGAACCCGGTAACTCGGCATCGCAGCGAGGTCACGCGCGAGCGACTCGGCGTTGCAGCTGCTGTAGATGATGTGCTGTGGGCCGTGCTGCTGAAGCCAGTCGGCGAGCTCGGTACCGAGGCCCCGGCGCGGCGGGTTGACGATCACGAGCTCGGGCACCGCGGCGGCGTCAGTACCGGCGACAGCACCAGCGTCGCCACCACCACCACCGGCGGCGGTGTCGGCACCCAGCGCAAACGCCGTTGCGTCAGCCGCGATGAACCGGATGCGCTCACGGTCGCCCACCTCGGGGTACCGCGCGTCGCGGGCCAGCTCGGCGCTGGTTACGGCGTCGCTCGAAGCCTCGACCCCGACGACTCTGCGTCGCGTGCGGGCGGAGCCGGCCGCGTGTAGTGCGAACCCACCGACTCCGCAATACAGATCCCACACCGAGGCGGGGTCGAGTTCGTCCACCCAGTCGCGCGCCTGCGCGTACAACGCCCCGGCGATGGCGGTGTTGGTCTGCACGAAGCTCTGCGGTCGCACCTGCAACTCCACATCGCCCACGCGCATACGCAACACCGGCTCGGCCGTGAGCACGTGCTCAACCTCGCCTTCGAGCACCGCCTTGTGCTCAGGATGAATGTTCGCGGTCACGACGACGAGGTGCGGCAGGGCATCCTGAAGCCATGGCACCAGCGCGCGAATGCTCGCCACTGACGTGTCGGCCCCGCGCACTACGAACCGCACCATGAGGTCGCCACTCGGTGCTTCGGTCACGATGAGGTGCTTCAGCTCTCCCGTGCGGGTCGGAACATCGTACGGCGCAAGCCCGGCGCGCGTGATGCCCGCAATGAGAGCGGGGAACGCGGCGAGAATCCCCGGCGCGATGATGCCGCACCGCCGTAGATCGACGCCGCGGCCAGCCCCGTCGAGGATGCCCAGCGTCGGTGCCTCGACCGTGCCACCAACGACCATCTTCGCCTTGGCGCGGAATCCGCTCTCGTTGCTTGCGACGGCTGGCAGCCAGCTAGCTCCTGCACTGAACGCACTGAACGCACCGAACGCACTGAACGCACCGAACGCACTGAACGCACCGAACGGCTCGAGAAGCACCCGGGCACGCGCCTCTTTGGCGGCGAGCTGCTCGGAGTACGGCTGACCCATGAGCGTGCACGAGCGGCACAGTCCGGCGTCAAAGTAGTCACACTGCATGGCAGGCCCAGGCTAGCGGCGCGGGGCTCAGCTCCAGCGCACTCGCATAGGCTGGAGCCATGAGCACGGGGGCGACCGACCGAGTGGTGCACGCGCGGGCGCCCGGCAAGATCAATGTGTTCATGAAGGTCGGCTCGCTACTCGACGACGGTTACCACGAGGTGGCCACGGCCTACCAGGCGATCTCGCTCTACGAAGAGGTCTTTGCCCGCCTCGCCGATGACTTCTCCGTGCGGTTCACCGGACCGATCGATTGCAGTGGGCTGGCGACCGACGGCTCGAACCTGGCCATCAAGGCCGCCCGGCTCTTGGCCCGCGTCGCCGACTATCGCGGTGGCGTCGCGCTCGAGATCGAAAAGCACGTGCCCATCGCGGGCGGCCTGGGCGGCGGCTCGGCCGATGCTGCCGCGACGCTCGTCGCGTGCGACCACCTGTGGGGTACCGACCTGGGCCGCGACGAACTTCACGAGATCGCCGCCCAGCTCGGGGCCGATGTGCCCTTCGCACTCATGGGTGGCACGGCGGTGGGCACAGGCCGCGGAGATCGACTGTCGCCGGCCCTCGCCCAGGGAACCTTTCACTGGGTGCTTGCCCTCGCCGACGGCGGCTTGAGTACTCCCGAGGTGTACGCCGAGCTCGATCGGCACCGCGAACGGCACGTGCACGATATTGCGCCAGCTCCCGAGCAGCCGATGGTCGACATTGAGGTATTGCAGGCGCTCCGCGCTGGTGACCCTCACCAGCTAGCCGAGTATCTTCACAACGACCTGCAGGCTCCGGCCCTGCACCTTGAACCCGCGTTGGCGACCACACTCGAGACGGGTGAACTGCAGGGCGCACTAGCGGGGTTGGTGTCGGGTTCAGGCCCGACCGTCGCGTTTTTGGCGGCCGATCAGGATGCTGCGCTTGAGCTGCAGGTGGCGCTCAGCGCCTCGCGACTCACGGTGTTGCGGGCGACGGGTCCGGTTCATGGCGCACGCGTGATCGCGGGCTGAGACCAATCAGGCTCAGCAACACAATCGCGATCGCGCCACCGACGAGGGCGATATCGGCGATGTTGCCGACGAAGAAACCGAAGTAGTCGATGAAGTCGACGATCTCGCCTCTGGCGAAGCCGGGCTCACGAAACAGTCGGTCACCCAAGTGGCTGATCGCACCGCCGAGCAACGCGCCCGCGGCAAGTGCCCAGGGAACGCTCGAGATGCGTGAGACGAACACGGCAAGGCCGACCACCGCGAGCGCGGCCACGATGCTGAGAATCCAGGTGAACTCGGCGCCAATGCCGAACGCGGCACCCGGGTTGTAGATCAAGCGCCACTGGATCGCTTCACCAATGACGGGCACGGGTACGCCGAGCTCGAGCGTCGCCTCGGCCCAAAACTTCGTGCCTTGGTCGAAGATGACGACGGATGCGGCCCACAGTAGAGTCCAGGGCAAAACCTTCGCGATGGGGCGCGTTTCGATCTCATGCTCATGCATGCCCCCATTCTGCCCGGTCTTCAGGGTGCCGTCGCGCGCCGTAGGCTCGAACGATGGCCCACCTGCTGGGAGCCGAGCAGCTCCGCGTCGAATATCCCACCCGTGTCGTGCTCGACGGGGTGACGGTGGGCATCAGCGACGGCGACCGCATCGGCGTCGTGGGCCGCAACGGCGATGGAAAGTCGACGCTGTTGCGCATCCTCGCGGGAAAACAAGAACCTGACGGCGGTCGCGTGACCCGCCGCGGGGGAGTCACCCTTGGCATGCTTGATCAGGGCGATGAACTGGCGACGGGCCGAACCGTGCTTGACACCGTCGTGGGCGACCGACCCGAGTACGAGTGGGCGGGCGATCGTAATGTTCGGGATGTTCTTGCCGGCCTGATCTTCGATATTCCTGGCCACACTCTGGTCGATGACTTGAGCGGCGGTCAGCGTCGTCGCGTCGCCCTCGCCGCGCTGCTCAGCCGGGAGTGGGACATCGTGATTCTCGACGAGCCCACCAACCACCTTGACATCGGTGGCGTGCACTGGCTCGCTGGCCACCTGAAGCGCCGGTGGCCTGCTGGCTCGGGAGCCCTGCTCGTCGTGACCCACGACCGGTGGTTTCTCGATGAGATCAGCGCCGACACCTGGGAGGTGCACGACCGCATCGTCGAGCCCTT
>JBBRWT010000018.1:0-28076 GCA_038249035.1 Actinomycetales bacterium | reverse complement strand
GCGGTAGCCCGCGGCCAACGATGCCTGCTCGAGGGGCGAGCCGGGATCAGTGACGATGATGATGCGCTCGGCAGGGTCGATGTCGGCGCCGCGGAACGCAGCCTCAAAGCTGCGCCTTTGGCTGTCTGTCTCGATGGTTGAGCCCGACTTGGACGAAACCACTACGGCAGTCTGACCCAGGTGCTCGCCGAGTGCGGACGCGACCTGGCTCGGGTCGGTCGAATCGAGCACGACCAACGGCACCCCCGCGGTGCGGGTGATGACTTCGGGAGCGAGCGACGAGCCGCCCATTCCACACAGCACGATGCGCGTGATGCCGCGTTCGGCAAGTTGCTCGCGGAGTTCGAGGATGTCAGCAACGAGCGCACGCGAGACCGAAACAGCTTGCGTCCAGCCCAGTCGGATGCTCGCCTCGGGCTCGGCATCAGGCCCCCACAGTGTGCTGTCTGCCGCCGTGATGCGGCTGGCGACGAGCTGGTCAACGAGGGTGGGAACATGGGTGTCGATCGCGAGCTGTGCTGCGCCGCGTGCGGCAACCGTGACGGTCATCGTGCTGCCTCCAGTGCGGCGCTCACGGTATCGAGAAGTTCGTTCCAGCTCACCATGAACTTCTCAACGCCCTCTTTCTCGAGCAGGGTGGTGATCTCGTCGTAGGAGATGCCCAGCGCGGCCAGCGCTTCGAGCACGCCGCGCGCCCCGTCGTAGCTACCCGTGACGCCGTCTCCTGTGATCACTCCGTGATCAAACGTGGCCTGCAGCGTCTTCTCCGGCATGGTGTTCACGGTGCGGGCCACCGCGAGTTCGGTCACATACAGAGTGTCAGGAAGGCTTGGGTCTTTGACGCCTGTTGACGCCCACAGGGGCCGCTGAGCGTTGGCACCAGCCTTCATCAGAGTCGCGGCTCGCTCGCCAGCGAAGGCCTGCTCGAACACTTCGTAGGCCAGTCGCGCGTTCGCGATACCGGCCTTGCTCTTGAGACCGAGCGCGTCGGGTGTGCCGATGTCGACCAACCGCTTGTCGATTTCGGTGTCGACACGCGAGACGAAGAACGATGCGACCGAGTGAATGGTCGACAGGTCGATGCCGGCTGCGTGGGCCTTTTCAAGACCTGCGAGATAGGCGTCGATCACAGCTCGGTGGCGATCAAGACTGAAGATTAGTGTGACATTGACGCTGATGCCTGCGGCGATCGTCTCAGTGATGGCCTCGAGACCCTCGAGCGTCGCGGGAATTTTGATCATTGCGTTGGGGCGCCCGACCTTCTTCCAGAGCTGTCGGGCCTGAGCGATCGTGCCTGCCGCGTCGTGCGCGAGACCGGGCTCCACCTCGATCGAGACGCGGCCGTCTTGCCCGCCGCTGGCGCCATAGACACTCGCGAAGATGTCGCTCGCGGCGGCGACATCATCAGTGGTGATCTCGAACACCGCAGCGGTGACGTCCGCGCCGGAAGTAGCGAGCTCGTGGATCTGAGCGTCGTACGTGGTGCCGGTCGCTAACGCGGCGGCAAAGATCGTGGGGTTGGTCGTGACGCCGACCACATTGCGCTCGGTGATGAGCGCTGCGAGACCACCCGACGTAATGCGGTCGCGCGACAGATCGTCGAGCCAGATGCTGACACCGAGATTGCTGAGCTGTGTAGTGGGGTTGGAACTCATGAGGCCCTCAATCGTGACGTGTGGTGGTGGGTGGAGGAATGGTCGCGGTCAGTGTGCCGCGATGCTTTCGCGGGCCGCGGCAGCAACGGCGTCGGGGGTGATGCCGAACTCGCGGAAGAGCGTCTGGTAGTCGGCGGAGGCGCCGAAGTGCTCAATCGACACCGTGCGACCTCGGTCACCCACGTAGCGATACCAGCTCAGGGCGATGCCGGCCTCAACCGATACGCGCGCCGTCACGTCGGCGGGCAGCACCGACTCGCGGTATTCGGCACTCTGTTCTTCGAACCACTCGAGGCACGGCGCCGATACGACGCGGGCGTGGATGCCCTGCTCTGCCAGCTGCGCGCGAGCATCCATCGCCACCGCAACCTCAGAACCGCTCGCCATAAGAATGACGTCAGGTGCCCCATTGGCCGCTTCAGCGAGAACGTATGCGCCCCTCGCGACGTGGTGCGCCCCGGCGAGTTCCTGGCCTGAGGCGGCTCCAGTGCCTCGAGAAAAGACCGGAATGTTTTGGCGCGTGAGCGCAATGCCGGCGGGGGAGCGACGCTCAAGCACGGCCTTCCAGGCGTGCGCCGTCTCATTAGCGTCGGCTGGCCGCACGATCGCAAAGTCGGGGATAGCCCGCAACGCGGCTAGTTGCTCGATGGGCTGGTGCGTCGGCCCGTCTTCTCCCAGCGCCACCGAGTCATGGGTCCAGACATACGTCACAGGCGCGCGCATGAGGGCCGCGAGGCGCACCGAAGGGCGCATGTAGTTGCTGAAGATCAAGAACGTGCCGCCAAAGACGCGCGTTCCACCGTGCAAGGCAATGCCGTTGAGGATGGCGCCCATGGCGTGCTCACGGATTCCGAAATGCAGAATCCGACCGTAAGGGTTCGCTGCCCACTCCTGCGTCGAGTGTTCGGTGGGCGCGAATGAGCCCCCGCCCGTGATCGTGGTGAGATTCGACTCGGCCAGGTCAGCCGAGCCGCCCCAGAACTCGGGAAGCACGCTGGCGATGGCGTTGATGACCTTGCCCGAGGCGGCACGGGTCGAAACGCTCGTACCGCCCTCGAACACCGGCAGCGCTGCGTCGAGCTCGGCGGGCAGCTCGCCCGCGAGCATCCGGTCAAGTAGGGCCTTGCGCTGCGGATGAGCAACTGCCCACGTGTCGAATCGGGTTGTCCAGGCGGCATGCCGGTCGCGGCCTCGATCGATAGCCAGGCGGGTGTGGGTGATGACGCTGTCACTCACGGCAAACTGCTGCTCGGGGTCGAAGCCCATGACCGTCTTCGTGGCGGCGAGTTCATCGGCGCCCAGCGCCGAGCCGTGGATCTTTCCCGTGTTTTGCTTAGTAGGAGCAGGCCAGCCGATGATCGTCTTGACGATCACGAGGCTCGGTTTGCCGGTTTCTGCCTGAGCAGCCTCAATCGCTGCGTGCAGTGCGTGCACGTCTTCGACGTACTCGCCCGACTTCTTCCAGTCGACGGTCTGAACATGCCAGCCGTAGGCCTCGTAGCGTGCAGCAACGTCTTCGGTGAAAGCGATGTTCGTGTCATCTTCGATCGAGATCTGATTCGAGTCGTAGATCGCAATGAGGTTGCCGAGCTGCTGGTGACCGGCAAGAGAACCAGCCTCGCTCGTCACTCCCTCTTGCAGATCGCCGTCACTGGCGATCACGTAGATGTGGTGGTCGAAAACGCTCTCACCGGCGGCGGTCTCGGGGTCGAACAACCCGCGCTCGAAGCGTGCGGCGAAGGCAAAACCGACGGCCGAGGCGAGACCTTGGCCGAGCGGGCCGGTGGTCATCTCGACGCCGTCGGTGTGGCCATACTCAGGGTGGCCGGGAGTTTTCGAGCCCCACGTGCGGAGCGCCTTCAGGTCGTCGAGCTCGAGACCGTAGCCGCCCAAATAGAGCTGCACGTACTGAGTGAGCGAGCTGTGACCCGCCGAGAGGATGAAGCGGTCGCGACCTAGCCAGTGCGGGTCGCTGGGATCGTGTTGCATGACCTTCTGGTGGAGCAAGTATGCGACGGGGGCCAGCGACATAGCTGTTCCGGGGTGGCCGTTGCCGACCTTCTCGACGGCGTCAGCGGCGAGCAGTCGGGCGGTGTCGACGGCGTGGCGGTCCAGGTCATCCCAAGTCAGGTCGGTCATGGCGTCGGTACGGCCCTTTCTTCAGTCGGATGTAGGCCGCACCTGTTCCTGCACGAACGACTACGTGCAGGGCGTCGTCGACCCCCGCCAGTATAGAGAGGGTCGTAAGGCCCGCGGGGCGCGATCGGGGCGCCCTCGCAACAAGGCTCCCGTAGAATGAAGGCATTTCCGCGCCACGAAGAAGGAGCCATGGATACCGCTCTCGATCTCGCCGTCACGACGCGACCGCGAAGCATCCGCCGCACTATCTCTGCCTACGTGGCGCTGACGAAACCGCGCGTCATCGAGTTACTGCTTGTCACCACCGCGCCGGTCATGATTCTCGCGGCGAACGGACTCCCCAGTATCGGTCTCGTGCTCGCCACTCTCGTCGGGGGCGCTCTCTCGGCCGGGTCCGCTGGCGCGTTCAACATGTACATCGATCGTGACATCGACCGCGTGATGAACCGCACGCAGAACCGGCCGCTGGTCACCGGTGAGATCTCTGAACGCTCCGCACTCGTGTTCGCCTATACGATCGGCGTTGTCTCGATCGTGTGGCTCGGACTGACCACCAATTGGCTCGCTGCATCGCTCTCGCTTGGCGCGATCCTCTTTTACGTCGTCATCTACACGCTTGTGCTCAAGCGACGCACCGAGCAAAACATCATCTGGGGCGGCATCGCGGGTTGCTTCCCCGTGCTTATCGGTTGGAGCGCCGTGACGGGCTCGCTGGACTGGCCTCCGGTGATCCTGTTCCTCGTGGTATTTCTGTGGACTCCGCCGCACTATTGGCCGCTCTCGATGAAATACCGCGACGATTATGCGGCTGCCGATGTGCCGATGCTCGCGGTCATGCGCGATCGCGCCACCGTCGGCGTGCAGATCGTGCTCTACGCCTGGGCGACCGTTGCTGCGTCCTTGCTCCTTATTCCGATCGCGCCGATGGGTGCGCTCTACACGGCCGTCGCGGTGCTCTCGTGCGGGTGGTTCATCATCGAGAGCCACCGGCTCTACGGTCGGGCCGTGCGGGGCCTTGAGGCGGCACCTATGCGAGTGTTCCATGCCAGCATCACCTACTTGACCCTGCTCTTTGTCGCCGTCGGTATCGACCCGCTACTGCCGTTTTAGGCGCCCGCGCTATCGGTTCTGGTCAGCGCGCGAGAGCCTCGACTGCGTCCTGACGGGTCAGTGACTCGGCGACGAGCTCGCTCTCACTGCGCCGCAGCGTCAGGAGCACGAGAGTGACGAGTGCCACGAGAACACACGCGAGCACCATATGGATGCCCACGAGTAGCTCGGGAAGCCCAAGCCGCGCCTGCACAATACCGGTGGCGATCTGCGCGACCTCGACGGCAAGCAAACCGATAACCGCACGCCGCAGCGGAACCCTGCCGAGGCGAAGCGCCACGCCCAGTAGCAGCACGCTGAGCCCGACCGTGATGTAGGCAGGCCACGAGTGCACGTGCTGCAGTAGGTCAGAGTCGAGACCGTTTCGTGCCGCGCCACCATCACCCGCGTGTGGGCCCGATCCCGTCACGACGATTCCGATGAGCACCGTGAACCAGGCGACGACTGCCATTGTCAGTGCAAGCGTGCGCACCGCAGGAGGTACCGCGAGTTCGCCCGTGGTGCGGCCACGGTAGACCCTGTGCACGAAAACCACCGCGAGAGCCACGAGCACTGCCGAGACCACGAAGTGGAATCCCACGATCCAGGGGTTCAATTGCGTCAGCACGGTGATGCCACCGATCACGGCTTGGGTGGGGATTCCGAGCCCTAGCGCGACGGTGAGCCGCAACAACTCGGGGCGCTCGCGCCGCATCCGCATCACGAATAAGACAGCGAGGATCGCGATGATGACGAGAACGAAGGTCAGCAAGCGGTTGCCGAACTCCACAATGCCGTGAATACCCATCTCTGGCGTTGCGATGAACGAGTCTTCGGTACATCGGGGCCACGTGGGGCAGCCGAGGCCGGAACCGGTCAGACGCACAGCGCCGCCCGTTCCCACAATGAGAGTCTGGCTCACGAGGGACGCCCACGCGATGAAGCGGACACGCCGATCAGTGGCCGAGATGGGCAACCTTTGGTACAGCCGGTTCACAGCCTGCATCCTCCTGTTTGCGGCCGCGCCCTGTAGAATCAGAGGCGCTCACCATCAGTGTCGATCGCGGGTTCACGGGCAGCTTGGCCGCCAACGAGTGGTGCCCAGTGCTCCCATGTAGATGCCGCCAGTGTAGATGCGCTGGGTGAAAATCTGCCGAGCGGCCCCGGGGTCGCGACCGATGAGATCGCCCGCGTTCCGCCGAGAACGAGCCCGAGGAATTCCCCCGCCGCAATAGCGGTTGGGGTTGATGAAGAGAAGAGGAACATCATGTCTGACGTACTCATCGACCGACCAGAACTCGAAGGTCTTGGCCAGTACGAATTCGGCTGGTCTGACTCTGACGTGGCCGGTGCCACCGCTCGTCGCGGCATCGATGACAGCGTCGTGCGCAATATTTCGGCGTTGAAAGACGAGCCGCAGTGGATGCTGGACCTGCGCCTGAAAGGCCTCAAGCTCTTCGGCCAGAAGCCCATGCCGCTTTGGGGCGCCGACCTGTCGGGTATCGACTTCGACAACATCAAGTACTTCGTGCGTTCCACCGAGAAGCAGGCCACGACGTGGGAAGAGCTGCCGGAAGAAATTAAGAACACCTACGAGAAGCTCGGAATTCCTGAGGCAGAGCGTCAGCGCTTGGTCGCGGGCGTGGCAGCGCAATACGAGTCTGAGGTCGTGTATCACCAGATTCGCGAAGATCTCGAAGAGCAAGGCGTGATCTTCATGGACACTGACACGGCTCTGCGCGAGCACCCCGAGGTCTTCACTGAATACTTCGGCTCAGTCATCCCCGCCGGCGACAATAAGTTCGCCGCGCTGAACACGGCCGTCTGGTCAGGAGGGTCGTTCGTGTACGTGCCGCCGGGCGTGCACGTCGAGATTCCGTTGCAGGCCTACTTCCGGATCAACACCGAGAACATGGGCCAGTTCGAGCGCACGCTGATCATAGCTGATGAAGGCTCCTACGTGCACTACATCGAAGGCTGCACGGCGCCGATCTACTCGAGCGACTCGTTGCACTCTGCGGTCGTCGAGATCATCGTGAAGAAGAACGCCCGTGTGCGGTACACGACAATTCAGAACTGGTCGAACAACGTCTACAACCTCGTCACCAAGCGCGCCGTCGCCCACGAGGGCGCGACCATGGAATGGATCGACGGCAACATCGGTTCGAAGGTGACGATGAAGTACCCGTCGATCTTCTTAATGGGCGAGCACGCCAAGGGCGAAACTCTCTCGGTTGCCTTCGCTGGCCCCGGTCAGCACCAGGATGCGGGGGCGAAGATGATCCACATGGCGCCCTACACGACGTCGTCGATCATCTCGAAGTCGATCGCGCGCGGCGGCGGTCGTGCCGGCTACCGCGGCGAGGTTCGCGTTGACGCCACTGCGCACCACTCGGCTAACACCGTGCGCTGTGACGCTCTGCTCGTCGACACGATCTCGCGCTCAGACACGTATCCCGCGATCGACATTCGGGTCGACGACGTGCAGTTGGGCCACGAAGCCACCGTGTCGCGGGTCAGCGAAGAGCAGTTGTTCTACCTGCAGTCGCGCGGGCTCAAAGAAGACGAAGCCATGGCCATGATCGTGCGCGGGTTCATCGAACCCATCGCGCGCGAGCTGCCCATGGAATATGCACTAGAACTCAACAAGCTCATCGAGATGAGCATGGAAGGCAGTGTCGGCTAGATGAGCTTCGCCCCCGCAGCACCTGCCTCGACAGAGGCTGCCACGACAGACACTCAACAGCACCCTCACGGTCCTGGCTCGCCGGTGCCGGTGCAGACGCGCTCGGGCCGTTTCGCCTCGGCCGTTCACGACGATTTTCCGGCAGTGACCGGGCGCGAGCTGGAATGGAAGCTCACACCGGTCGACAAGGTTCGCGACCTTATCGATGGTGAGCTTGACGGTTCGGCTTTTCCGACCACGGTATCGAGCGCACCCGGAGTCGTCGTGGAGTGGATCGGCCGCGACGATGTGCGCATCGGATCAGCTGGCCTCGCTGAGGAGCGCGCCGCAGCCAATGCATGGTCGAGCGTCGACGTGGCTCTGGCCGTTACTCTTACGAGCGAAGAGCCCGTGGCCGTCACGATCGACCGCACCGGTGTCGACCGCACCGCGCGCGCCGCCCACGTCGTCATCACCGCTGCGCCCCACGCGCACGGGCTCGTCGTCATCGACAACCGGGGTAGCGCGAGGCTGAGTGAGAACGTTGAGATCGTCGCTGAGGCTGGCAGCGACCTCACGGTCGTGAGCCTGCAAGAGTGGGACGACGAATCGGTGCACCTGTCTAGCCAGTTTGCGCGCGTCGAGAAAGACGCTCGCCTCAAGCACGTTGTTGTCTCGCTCGGTGGCAAGGTCGTACGGGTGAACCCCTCGGTGCACCTGGCGGGCTCTGGCGCCGACGGCCAGCTGCTTGGCTTGTACTTCGCCGATGCGGGCCAGCACCTCGAGCAGCGCGTCTATGTGCACCACATCGCCCCGCAAACGATCAGTCGTGTCACCTACAAAGGAGCGCTCAACGGCGCTGGAGCGCGAACCGTCTGGGTGGGTGACGTGCTGATCGGGCGCGGCGCGACCGGCACCGATTCGTACGAGCAGAACCGCAACCTCGTGCTGAGCGACGGTACCCGTGCCGACTCAATCCCGAATCTCGAGATCGAGACAGGTGACATTGCTGGCGCCGGGCACGCGAGCGCCACCGGCCGATTCGACGACGAGCACCTGTTTTATCTGCGTTCTCGCGGAATTGATGAGCAAGAAGCGCGCCGACTCGTGGTACTCGGTTTCTTGCTTGATGTCGTGCAGAAGATTGGCGTTCCTGAGCTTGAAGAGCGGCTCATTGCCGCAGTCGAGGCTGAACTCGACGCCGTCGAGGTGATGTGAGATGACGGCAACACGCGTCTGCTCTCTCGATGACCTGAGCCCGGCCTCGGCAAAGAAGGTCGTCGTTGACGGCATTCCCGTCGCCGTCGTCATGGACTCGTCCGGAGCGGTACACGCACTCGGCGACACCTGCACCCACGGTGAAATCTCGCTGAGTGAGGGCTTCGTCGAAGACGATGCCATCGAGTGCTGGGCGCACGGTTCGAAGTTCGAACTGAGCACCGGCAAGCCCCGCAACTTTCCGGCCTACGAGCCGGTTCCCGTCTACGCCGTTACCGTCGAGAACGGCGACGTGCTCGTGGACGTGGCCCTGAACGTCGCCAACCCGGCCCACACCCCGTAAGGATGAACCGCACCATGCCTACTCTTGAGATTCGCGACCTGCACGTCAGCATCGATACCGACCAGGGTGCCAAGCAGATTCTGCGCGGCGTCGACCTCACGATCAAGTCTGGCGAAACCCACGCGATCATGGGCCCCAACGGTTCTGGAAAGTCGACCCTCGCCTACACAATCGCTGGGCACCCCCGGTATACGGTCGACAGCGGCACAATCACGCTCGACGGTGTCGACGTGCTTGCGATGAATATCAATGAGCGCGCTCGTGCAGGGCTGTTCTTGGCCATGCAGTATCCCGTTGAGATTCCCGGCGTGACGGTGTCGAACTTCTTGCGCACCGCAAAGACCGCACTTGATGGCGAGGCTCCGCCGCTGCGCTCGTGGATCAAGGACCTGCGCGGGTCGATGGAGGCCATGCGCATGGACACGTCGTTCGCCGAGCGCAACGTGAACGAGGGCTTCTCGGGCGGCGAGAAGAAGCGCCACGAGATTGTGCAGCTCGAACTGTTGCGCCCGAAGATCGCGATTCTCGACGAGACTGACTCTGGTCTCGATGTCGATGCGCTCAAGGTCGTGTCTGAGGGCATTAATCGCGTCAAAGAGAATACGGGTCTTGGAGTGCTGCTGATCACCCACTACACCCGGATTCTTCGCTACATCACGCCTGACTTCGTCCACGTCTTCGTTGACGGCAAGATCGCGGAAGAGGGCGGCCCCGAGCTGGCGGAGCGCTTGGAAAACGAGGGCTACGACCGCTACCTGTCCGGTTCGAACGTAGGTTAGACGCATGCCCACTGCACTTGAGCCCCAGCTCTTCGACAAAGTCGAGGAGGGTTTGAAAGACGTCGTTGACCCCGAGCTCGGCGTCAACATTGTCGACCTCGGCCTGGTCTATGACCTTGCGTGGGACTCCGAGTCTGATGCGCTCATCATCTCGATGACCCTGACCTCTGCGGGTTGCCCGCTCACTGACGTCATCGAGGAGTCGATCGCAAACTCGCTCGATGGGATCGTTGAGCAGTTTCGCATCAACTGGGTCTGGATGCCCCCGTGGGGCCCCGAGAAGATCACCGACGACGGTCGCGACATGATGAGAGCGCTCGGTTTCAGTATTTGACGGTCCAGTGGACCGTCAATACCGAGCGCTCCGCCGACAGGCGGCCGGGCTTCAGCATCTGAGAGGTTATGGACGACGCTGCGAGCGGTCAGCTGCGGCCCAGAGGGCTGGCAGGACTGCGGCTGCGACGGCAGCCTTGATGAGCCCGCCGATGAGGAACGGGTAGAAGCCCGCGACGAGCACCGACTGCAGGTCGTTGGCCAGGCCGAGCTGACCGAGTGACACCGCGAGCCAGGGCAGCCCGACGGCGAACACGACAAGCGAGCCGCCGATGAAGGTAACGATGGGCTTGTACCAGCCGCGGTCCCACGCCCGCTCGGCAGCCCAACCGACAATTGCCGCTGAGGCGATGAACCCGATGATGTATCCGCCGGTTGGGCCGAGCAGAACGCTCCACCCCGACGACGCGTCGCTGTAAATCGGAAGGCCAATGCCGCCAAGAACTGCGTAGAGCGACAGTGCGGCAGCACCGCGGGCAGCACCCAGGCTCGCGCCCACCAGCAACACGGCGAGCGTCTGGCCGGTGATGGGAACGGGCCACAGCGGAATGGCGACCTGGGCAAGCACAGCAACCAGTGCGGTACCCGCGACCACGAGGGCAATGTCGCTGGCCCAGGTACGCGTGACGACGCGATCGACGAGGGTGGGGCGAACGAGGGGGGTGGCGGCGATCGTCACGGTGATGGCTTCCTCACGAGAAGTCGGATGCAGGGGACAGGGTTAGACTATCGGGCTGGCCCCCCGTCGTCGGGGTGGTCGAAACCCACCAAAGAAACGGACGTTCGCTGTGCTCGCTGTGCAAGACCTCGAGATTCGCGTCGGGGCGCGCCTGCTCATGGAGAACGTGTCGTTTCGTGTCGACAAGGGCGACAAGGTGGGCCTCGTCGGTCGCAATGGTGCGGGCAAGACCACCATGACGCGCGCACTCGCGGGGGAGGGCCAGCCGAGTGGCGGCACGATTGGTCGCACGGGCGAAATTGGCTATCTGCCTCAAGACCCCCGCGCGGGCGACCCACAGCAGTTGGCGCGCACCCGCATTCTCGACGCGCGTGATCTCGGCCAGATCGTCATTGACATGGAGCGCTCCACAGTCGAGATGGGTAGCACCGATGCTGTCGTCGCCGAGAAGGCCATGGCGCGCTACAGCCGCCTCACTGACCGGTTTCAGGCACTGGGCGGATACGCGGCAGAAGCCGAGGCCGCCGCGATCGCGAGCAACCTCAGCCTGCCCGACCGCATTCTCAGCCAGCCTCTTAGCACGCTGTCGGGTGGTCAGCGGCGCCGTATCGAGCTCGCCCGCATCCTGTTCAGCGATGCCGAGACGATGATTCTTGACGAACCGACCAATCACCTCGACGCCGACTCAGTTGTGTGGCTACGGGAGTTCTTGAAGTCTTACCAGGGCGGATTCATCGTGATCAGCCACGACGTGAAGCTCGTTGAAGAGACCGTCAACCGCGTCTTCTATCTTGACGGTAACCGCCAGGTGATCGACATCTACAACATGGGCTGGAAGCACTACTTGCGCCAACGCGAGGCCGACGAAGAGCGCCGCAAGAAAGAACGTGTGAATGTCGAGAAGAAGGCGACCTCGCTTCAGCTGCAAGCGGCGCGCTTCGGTGCGAAGGCTTCTAAGGCGGCTGCCGCACACCAGATGGTCGCCCGAGCCGAGAAGATGCTCTCGGGGCTCGACGAGGTGCGCGCGGTCGACCGCGTGGCTAAGCTGCGGTTTCCCGAGCCGGCTGCCGTCGGCAAAACCCCTTTGCAAGCCCACAACCTCTCGAAGAACTACGGCTCTCTTGAGATCTTCACGGCCGTGGATCTCGCGATCGATCG
Organism: Actinomycetales bacterium; assembly: GCA_038249035.1. Classification (GTDB taxonomy): domain Bacteria; phylum Actinomycetota; class Actinomycetes; order Actinomycetales; family Microbacteriaceae; genus Microcella. The sequence goes on along the minus strand of JBBRWT010000018.1, from coordinate 16,018 downwards.
CGGCTCGCGCGTGGTCATCCTGGGCCTTAATGGTGCCGGCAAGACCACGCTTCTGCGCATTCTTGCGGGGGTCGACCAGCCCGATACAGGAATCATTGAGCCGGGACACGGCCTGCGCATCGGCTACTACGCGCAAGAACACGAGACCCTCGATGTGCACCGCAGCGTGCTCGAGAACATGATGAGCGCGAGCGAGGCCATTACTGAGCGCGAGGCGCGCAGTGTGCTCGGCTCGTTCCTGTTTCTCGGCGACGATGTTCAGAAGCCCGCCGGCGTTCTGTCGGGGGGCGAGAAGACGCGCCTGTCGCTCGCGACGCTGGTGGTCTCGAAGGCGAACCTGCTACTGCTCGACGAGCCTACGAACAATCTCGACCCGGCCAGCCGCGAAGAAATTCTTGGGGCGCTCGCGAGCTACTCGGGTGCCGTGATCTTGGTCAGCCACGACGAGGGCGCCGTTGAGGCGCTCAACCCCGAGCGGGTGCTCATCATGCCCGACGGCGTCGAAGACTTGTGGACTGCTGACTACGCAGAGTTGATCTCACTCGCCTGACGATCGACGATGGCGTCTTCAATCTCATCGTCGCTCGGGCGCCGACGCACGCGTTGGGGAATCGGTTCGCCACTCAGTTCGGCGAGCAGGCTTCGGCGTTCTTGCCTCAGCGCCCAGCCGTACCCGATATAGCCGAGCAGCGCGAACAAGTACCACTGAAAGGTGTAGCTGAGGTGCGGCCCTTCGTCAGGAGCGGGACGGAGTGCAGCCGTAGGGCGCTCCGTGACCGCAGGCGATTCGCTGTCCATCAGGCCATACGCGCCGTTGATGACCGGGCCCCCTTCGACGCGCTCGACAAGCTCGGGTAGGTGGATCGTGGCGATCTGCCCCTCGGGGGCGCCGCGCCCAGCGATGGTCGGCTCGCCGGGCTTGAGCCTTACGAGTACTTCTACCGTCCCCGTAGGCGGCGCGGGCACGACGTCAGGAAAGTCTTGCGCTTCACCCGTGGGTACCCAACCACGGTCGACGATGAACACCTCGCCGGAGTCGAGCAGCAACGGGGTCAATACTTCGAACCCTGGACGACCAGCGAACGGGCGGGTGCGCACCAGTAGTTGCTCGTCGAGCAGATATTCGCCCTGGAGAACGACGGGGGTCCACTCCGCATCGGCGTTCAGCGGTGCGTCGCCGGGCAAAACCTCGCGCAGGGCTACCGGAGCGGCATCCCAATTTTGCGCAACGACGCGAATTTCGGCAACCGCCTCAAGCCGTCGCGCCCACTGCCACTGGGCCAAGCCGACGCAGATGACCGCGAAAAGGGTCGTGAACGCAAGCCAGCCGAGCCAGCGGCGGCTGAGGGCCAGCGAGAGGATGCTCACAACGGGCTATTCTCCCGGCTCGGGCACCCGCTCGACGACCACGCCGGCCGGGGTGATGGTCACGGGAAATCCCCGGCTGTCGACGTAGTCATACAAGTAATCGCGGTGCTCCTCACACGCAAGCCACACCTTCACCCGATCGGGGGTGTGGATACGCGGGTTACGCCAATTGACGGCCCAGGTCGCTTTCTCGCGGCATCCGGCGCGCGAGCAGCGCGTGCTCGAGATCGAACCGGGCAGGTCAATCACGCGTCTTCGTTCCGCAGGGGCAGCAGGGCTCCGGGCCGCTCCACGGCGTTCGCCCCAGTGTTGACCACCGTGTTCGCCGCGATGACGGCGAAGTAGGGCAACACGATCGCGCCGAGCGCGGGCACGAGAATCCACCAGCCGGGGGTGATGAAGCACGCGCCGATACAGATCATGCGCACGCCCATTGCGGCGGCGTACTTGATCATGCGGGCGCGTCGCTCTTCGTCAGGCGAGCGCGGCAGGCTGGTGATCGCACTAGAGGGCTGCTTTGACACCCCCTCATCGTATGCCTCGACGTTGCGCATATGCTGGGGAGCCATGAGCTCTCAGCGCACTGTTCTTGTCACCGGCGGCAACCGCGGAATCGGGTACTCGATCGCTCAAGAGTTCGTGGCTCAGGGCCACCGCGTGGCGGTTACCGCTCGTTCTGGCTCGGGGCCAGAGGGCTCGCTCACGGCGATCGCCGACGTCACCGACGTTGCCTCGCTCGACGCGGCGTTCACGATCGTCGAGGCCGAGCTCGGCCCGGTTGAGGTCGTCGTGGCGAACGCGGGCATCACGCGCGACACCCTGCTCATGCGCATGTCAGAAGAAGACTTCACAGACGTCATCGATACCAACCTCACGGGCGCGTTCCGCACGGTGAAGCGCGCGTCAAAAGGGATGCTGAAAGCACGATTCGGGCGCATCATCCTGATTTCGAGCGTCGTGGGGCTGTACGGCGGCGCGGGGCAGGTGAACTACAGCTCGTCAAAAGCTGGACTCGTGGGCATGGCCCGCTCGCTCACGCGCGAGCTCGGCGCCCGCGGCATCACGGCCAACGTGGTGGCGCCCGGATTCATCGAGACAGACATGACAGCAGCCTTGCCAGAAGAGCAGCAGAAGGCGTACCAGCAGGCGATTCCTGCGGGTCGCTTCGCCACTCCGCTCGAGGTCGCGCGGGTTGTGGCGTGGTTGGCGAGCGATGATGCCGCCTACATCAGCGGCGCTGTGATTCCGGTTGACGGCGGTTTAGGCATGGGGCATTAGCGCATCGCACTGCGAGTTGACGCGGGGTCAGCCGCGCAGGCCGAGCACGGCGAGCACGGCCGAGAGGTCGCGCGCTGGCAGGGTCACATGCGCGGCGGCGCGGACCATGGGTTTCGCGTCGAAAGCGATCGAGAGCCCCGCCGCCGCCATCATCACCAGGTCATTCGCACCATCGCCGACAGCTACTGTGCGGTGCAGCGGCACCTCGAAGCGCTCGGCCCACTCGCGCAGGGCATCGGCCTTGGCGATCGCGTCGATGACCGGCCCCGTGGTCGCTCCGGTAAACCGGCCGCCCTTGACGGCCAGGCGGTTTGCGCGGTGTGCGTCGAGCATGAGGTCGAAAGCGATGGGGTCAAGCAGTTCGTGAAAGCCCCCCGAGACGACGGCAACACGACCGCCCCCGCCGTGAACGCCTGCCACGAGATCGCGCGCCCCCGGCGTCAACGTCATGCACGGTATCACCCGATCGATCACGCCCACCTCGAGACCAGCGAGAGTCGCGACTCGCTCGGCAAGGGAGGCTGCGAAGTCGAGTTCGCCCGCCATCGCACGCGCGGTGACCGCAGCCACCTGAGCACCTGATCCTGCTTCATCGGCAAGAAGTTCGATGGCCTCCTGCTCGATGAGGGTCGAGTCAACATCGAGCACAACCAGAAAGGCGGCCATGGCGGGGGATGCTCCTGCGCGGCTCGGGGCGGCTTCAGCCGCACTACTCGATGCGGACGCCCTTGCCGGCGACCACGATTCCCGTCTCAGTGACCGTGAGGCCTCGAGCTCGGTCGGCATCGTGGTCGATGCCGACCTGGGCACCCGGGGCCACGAACACCTCTTTGTCGAGAATAGCCCTTCGCACGACAGCGCCCGCACCGATCACGGTGCGCTCGAACACGACTGAGTCGGTGACGGTCGCCGATTCGATGGTCACCCAAGGGCCGAGCACGCTGCGTTCGATATGGGATCCCGAAATGACAGTGCCGAGCGACACGATCGAGTCAGTGACGTTGCCCGTCACTCCTGCTGCGTCGCGAACGAACTTCGCAGGCGGCGAGTTCAATTGTTGCGAATAGATCGGCCACTGCGAGTTGTACAGGTTGAACACCGGCAGCGCAGAGATGAGGTCTTGGTGGGCGTCAAAGAACGACTCGATCGTTCCCACGTCGCGCCAGTAGAAGCGGTCGCGCTCGGTTGAGCCGGGAACCTCGTTGAGATTGAGGTCATACACGAAGGCCTCGCCTGCGCGCACGAACGCCGGCACGATGTCCCCGCCCATGTCGTGCTCACTGTCGGGGTCGTCGCCATCGCTCATGACCGCACTAACGAGCACGTCGGCATCGAAAACGTAGTTACCCATTGACGCGAGCACCTCGTGCGGGGCATCCGCCAGCCCGACCGCATGTGTCGGCTTCTCATGGAACGCGGCGATCCGGTGCGGGTTCGACGTGTCTGTCTCGATGATTCCGAACTGATCGGCGAGTCCGATTGGTTGACGGATGCCCGCCACGGTCACCCCGGCTCCGTTGGCGATGTGCGCCTGGATCATTTGGCGAAAGTCCATGCGGTACACGTGATCGGCGCCAACCACGACGACGATGTCTGGCTTCTCGTCGCGGATCAGGTTGAGGCTTTGCAGAATGGCGTCGGCTGAACCTGAGAACCAGCGCTTGCCCAGGCGCTGCTGGGCGGGCACAGAAGCCACGTACGAATTGAGCATCCCGCTCAAGCGCCAGGTCTGCGACACGTGGCGGTCGAGCGAGTGACTCTTGTACTGCGTGAGAACAACGAGCTGCCGCATGCCTGAGTTGATGAGGTTCGACAGCGCGAAATCGACCAGCCGATAGACGCCCCCGAACGGCACTGCGGGCTTGGCTCGGTCGATCGTCAGGGGCATGAGCCGCTTGCCTTCACCACCGGCGAGCACGATTCCGAAGATCTTGGGAGTCGACATGGCCCAACCCTAGGCGAGCAGCGGGTGACGTCAAACAGGTTCGCCTGTACTAGCGTCGTGGCCATGCGTGTCGACGTCATCAGCCGTGAGTATCCGCCCGAGATCTCTGGGGGAGCGGGGGTGCATGTTGCAGAGCTTGTGCGTGCGTTGCGCGATGAGCATGACGTGCGTGTGCGGTGCTTCGGCGCCCCGCGCAACGAAGCGAACACACACGCCTACCTCGTACCGGGCACCCTCAGCTCAGCGAATCCTGCCCTTGCGACGTTGGGTGTCGACCTCGCGATCGCCGACGATGTCGATGGTGCCGACATCGTGCACTCGCACACCTGGTACGCAAATGCTGCCGGGCACCTCGCCCAACTGTTGCACGGCATCCCGCACGTGGTCACCGCGCACAGCCTTGAGCCCTTGCGTCCGTGGAAGGCCGAGCAGCTCGGCGGCGGGTACCGGGTCTCGAGGTGGATCGAGAAGACCGCCTTTGAGTCGGCCGATGCCGTTATTGCCGTGAGCGACGGCATGCGGCGTGACATTCTGCGCTGCTACCCAGAAATCGACGAATCGCGCGTGACGGTGATCCACAACGGCATTGACCTCGATCGATGGCAGCGCACGATCGACCACGAGGCCGTGCGCTCACTGGGCATTGACCCCGACCGGCCATCCATTGTGTTCGTTGGCCGCATTACGCGCCAAAAGGGGCTTCCGTACCTCTTGCAGGCGGCTCGGCAGTTGCCTCCCGAGGTGCAACTCGTGCTGTGCGCTGGCGCCCCCGATACCCCCGACATTCTCCGCGAGGTGCAGCACGGAGTGGCCGCCCTGCAGACTGAGCGCAAGGGTGTGGTGTGGATCGAGCGCATGCTCTCGCCGATCGAACTGTCGGCCGTGCTGTCGGCCGCCACAGCCTTCGTGTGCCCGAGCGTCTACGAACCGCTCGGCATCGTCAATCTCGAGGCGATGGCCTGCGGCGTCGCCGTCGTCGGCACGAACACCGGCGGAATTCCCGAGGTGGTCGACGACGGCGTGACAGGCCGCCTCGTGCCCATCGACCAAGTGCACGATGGCTCGGGCACGCCGCTGGACCCTGACACGTTCATCTCTGACCTCGCAACGATTCTCACCGAGGTCGTCAGCGATCACGACGCCGCGCTGGCGATGGGCGTAGCTGGTCGTGCCCGCGCGGAGCAGATGTTCTCGTGGGATCGCATCGCCGCGCGCACCACCGAGCTGTACCGGGGACTGCTCTAGGCTGGAGCAACCATGGCCAGTGTTATCGAGTTTGACGATGTCTCTCTGACCCGTGATGGCACGGCCATCCTCAGCCACGTCACGTGGCGGGTCAACTCTGACGAGCGGTGGGTGGTGCTCGGGCCCAATGGCGCTGGCAAGACCACCATGCTGCAGGTCGCCGCATCGTTTATGCACCCGAGTTCGGGCCGGGCAGTCGTGCTCGACGAGGCACTAGGGGCTACCGACGTGTTCGAGTTGAGGCCGCGCATCGGCTTCGCATCCACCGCGCTTGCGCGCCGCATCCCCGCGAACGAACGCGTACTCGACGTCGCCATGACGGCGTCGTACTCGGTCACTGGCCGCTGGAACGAGCAGTACGACGAGGTGGATGTCCGCCGCGCGCAACGCGTGTTGCGTGAGTGGCACCTCAACGGGTTCGAAGATCGCCTCTTTGGCACGCTGAGCGATGGCGAGCAGAAGCGCGTACAGATCGCACGAGCGATCATGACCGATCCCGAACTGTTGCTGCTCGACGAGCCCGCTGCCAGCCTTGACCTGGGCGCTCGCGAAGAGTTGTTGCAGTTGCTGGGCGCCTACGCGAGCGAGACTAGCTCGCCTGCCATGGTGATGGTGACGCACCACGTCGAAGAGATTCCCGAAGGGTTCACGCACGCGATGCTGCTGCGGGAGGGCTCGATCGCCGCGCTGGGGCCGCTGGACGACGTCATCACAAGCCAGCACCTCACCGCCGCTTTCGGTCTCGGTCTCGTCGTCGCGCGCGATGGCGCGCGGTTCACGGCCCGCGCCGCTTGACCCCTCGTGCGAGTCGGGCTCATCGAGGCCAGCGACCCTCGGTACGCCTGAGCCTCTGCTATTCTTGACCGTTGGGCTTAGCCCCGAAATCGTGCCCCGGCGAGGTTTCGCCGATCATCTCTCGCCCTATATCTTTCAAGGACACCGCTCATGAAGACTGACATTCACCCCGAGTACAACGCCATCGTGTTTCGCGACCTGGCATCGGGTGAGACCTTCTTGACCCGCTCGACCGTGTCGAGCGAGAAGACCATCGAGCTCGACGGCGTGACCTACCCGGTCATCGACGTTGAGATCTCATCTGCGTCTCACCCGTTTTACACGGGCAAGCAGCGCATTCTCGACAGCGCCGGCCGCGTCGAGAAGTTCAACCAGCGCTTCAAGAACTTCGGCAACTAGTCGCGCACGGGCCAGCCGCGATCGGCGGTGAAGTGCTGGTCCCGCTGGGTACGCATGTAGCTCTCAAAACCGTCGGCCTGCTGGTCGTGCCAGGCGGCTTGGGCCGCGTGCAGGTCGTCGACTGTGGCGGGCATCGCCGCCGCGTGATCAATCGCGATCGCACGGGCGACGTGCCCGGCGGCAATCGCGTCGACCCCGGCATCGTGCGCACCGTCGAGCGTGACCCCGTAGTGCTCGGCCGCGGCGACCAGCGTGCGCTTGCCCTTGCGGTAGCGGTCGACGGCCTTGTCGATGACGAGTGGGTCAATGACGGGGTGCAGGTTGCTCAACGGCGCGACGCCGTGCCGCTCGGCCTCGAACCTCAGCAGCGAGAGGTCGTAGGGGGCGTTGTAGACCACGAGCGGCACTCCGGCGTCGAGGTGCGCGTGCAACTCAGCGACGATCTCGGCGACGACCTCGCCGGCGGGGCGGCCCTCGGCACGAGCGCGCTCCGTAGTGATGCCGTGCACCGCTGCGGCGCCCTCCGGAATATCGACCCCGGGGTCGGCGAGCCAGTCACGGCGTGAGACGACGGCGCCGGAGGAGTCGAGCAGCGCGACGCAGGCGGTGACGATGCGGGCCGTGCGAACATCCACCCCCGTCGTTTCGAGGTCAAAGACGGCAAGGTCGCGCTGCAGCAGGGTCACACCGCTCAGCCTAAACCTGTGAACCGACGCTCGACACGGCCAGGTTCGAGTCGCCGACGTGCAGCCAGTAGAAGTTCTGCGAGCCGATCGTGAGGGTGACGCTGCCGTCGCCGGCAATGGTGGGGAACGGAGCACCCGCGAAGAGGTCACTCAGCGTCGCGCCCTCGAGCCCGGTGGCCGTGATGCGCGCCGAGACGGGGTTGTGCGCGAACGAAAACACGCACAGGATGCGCTCGGGCGAGTCGCCCAAGTGCGTACCGGTGCCGCTGTACTCCCGCACGAAGGCGAGCACAGACTCGTTGTCGGTCTCGAGCACGCGCATCGAACCGAGGCCGAAGGTGGGGTGCGCCTTGCGCACGTGAATCACGTTGCGCACCCAGTGCAGCAGAGAACGAGACTGCGCGAGTTGGCTCTCAACGTTGATTTGGTTGTAGTGGTACACGAGCGATTGCACGACGGGCAAGAAGAGCTTGCCGGGGTCGGCGTGCGAGAAGCCGGCATTGCGGTCGGGGGTCCATTGCATGGGCGTGCGCGAGCTGTCGCGGTCGGGCAGCCAAATGTTGTCACCCATGCCGATTTCGTCGCCGTAGTACAAGAAGGGACTGCCGGGGAGGCTGAAGAGTAGCGCGTGCGCCAGCTCGAGCTCGGCGCGCGAGTTATCGAGCAGCGGCGCCAGCCGGCGGCGAATACCGATGTTGGCACGCATGCGCGGGTCGTAGGCGTACCAGCCGTACATCGCCTGCCGGTACTCCTCACTCACCATCTCGAGCGTGAGCTCGTCGTGGTTGCGCAAGAACACGCCCCACGCACTGCCCTCGGGCGCGGCCACCTCTTCACTAATTTGACGCTGAAGTTCGGTGGCTTGCTGCGAGCGCAGGGCGTAGAAAATGCGAGGCATGACCGGAAAGTCAAAGGCCATATGGCACTCGGGCTGCTCTGCAGTGCCGAAGAACTCGGCAACCTCGTTGGGCCACTGGTTGGCCTCGGCAATGAGCACGCGACCGGGGTACTCGCGATCCATCATCGAGCGCAGCTTGGCGATGAAGGTATGCGTGGGCGGCTCGCTCTCACCCGTGCCGCCGTCGGACTCATAGAGGTAGGGGATGGCGTCGAGGCGAAAACCATCAACCCCGAGGTCGGCCCAGAACCGCACGACGTCGAAGATCTCGTCGTGCACCCTGAGGTTCTCAAAGTTCAGGTCAGGCTGGTGCGAGAAGAAGCGGTGCCAATAGAACTGGCGGCGCACGGGGTCGAACGCCCAGTTCGACTCTTCGGTGTCGACGAAGATGATGCGCACATCTTCGAACTTCTTGTCGGTGTCGCTCCAGACGTAATAGTCGCCGTAGGGGCCCTCAGGGTCGTCACGCGATGCCTGAAACCAGGGATGCTGGTCGCTCGTGTGGTTGATAACGAGGTCGATGACGATGCGCATGTTGCGCTCGTGGGCCTTCGTGACGAGCTCACGAAACTGCTCGACGGTGCCAAATTCGGGGAGCACCGCCGTGTAGTCGGCCACATCGTATCCGCCGTCGCGCAGCGGGCTTTGGAAAAACGGGGGAAGCCACAGCGCATCGACGCCGAGCCACTGCAGGTAGTCGAGCTTTTGAATAAGCCCGGCGAGATCACCGATACCATCGCCGTTCGAATCCATGAACGAGCGCACCATGACCTCATAGAAGACGCTGCGGCGATGCCACTGCGGGTCGAGGGCGAGTCCGGGCAGGGTGATGGGGGCGGTAAACGACACCTGCCTAGACTAATCACGATGACCGCCCCCTCTCCGTACTCCGACGCGCTTGCCCGCATTCCCGCGCGCGACCTCGTGCTCGAGGTGCTCGGTGCGCGTACCCACCTCGTCGAGTACGGGCCGCCTGATGCCGATCGCACCGTTGTGCTCGTGCACGGCTTTCGCGGCGATCACCACGGGTTGGGTCCAGTCGTGGCGCAATTGCCGGGCATCCGGTTTCTGGCCCCTGATCTGCCCGGATTCGGCACAAGTGAGCCGCTACCCGACCGCCCGCACGACATTGAGGGCTACGTCGCGTGGCTCGACGCGTTTCTGCACGCGGCGGGCGTGCATGGCACTGCCGTTCTGCTGGGCCACTCATTCGGGTCGATCGTGGTCTCGGCGGCCGTTGCGAGTGGTGTGCCGACGCCGCGCGTGATCCTCATCAACCCGATCGGGCAGAACGCACTCGCGGGGCCGCGCGGCGTGTTGACCCGACTCGCCGTGCTGTTCTACCGCATGGGGGCAGCGCTGCCCGAGTGGCTCGGTTTCGCGCTGCTGCGCAGCAGTCTGGTGACACGCATCATGAGCGTCACGATGGCAAAGACTGACGACAAGGCGCTGTTGCGGTGGATTCACGAGGAACACGATCGATACTTTTCGGCATTCGCGAACCGGCGCAGTCTGCTCGAGGCATTTCGGGCATCCGTCTCGCGGGATGTGTCGGAGTTCGCGGCCGATGTTGCGCCCAGCACGCTGTTAATCGTCGCTGACGAAGACGACATCACCCCTCTGCAGGCCCAGCGTCACTTGGTCACGCTGTTTCCGGATGCTCACCTCGAGGTGATCGAGGGCGTCGGGCACCTCGTGCACTACGAGAAGCCGGTTGAGGCGGCGGCGGCGATCCGCACGTTCTTGGTCTAGGGACACTCGCCAAATGAAGATCGTCATCGACTGCCGTTACGTGCGATTTCCGCGCCACGATGGCATCAGCCGCTTTACTGCCGGCCTGGTCGGAGCCTTGCGGCCCCTGCTCGTCGACTCCGAGTCGCTCCAACTGCTGATCAGCGACGAGCGTCAGCTCGCCATGCTGCCGACGGGGCTGCCGTGGCACCTTATGAGCGGCCCCACGAGCCCGCGTGAGCCGTTCGTGGCGCTTCACCTGAATCGAGTGTCGCCCGACGTCGTCTTTAGCCCCATGCAGACGATGGGCGCGTTCGGGCGGCGCTACCCGCTCGTGCTGACCCTGCACGACCTGATCTATTACTCGCATCCGACGCCGCCGCGAGATCTGCCGTGGCCGGTGCGGGTCGGCTGGCGGCTGTACCACCTGGCGTGGTGGCCGCAGCGCGTGTTACTGAACCGCGCTGACGCCATCGTGACGGTGAGCGAGACGACGCGCGCGCTGATGCTTGTGCGGCGGCTGACCCGTCGCAGCATCACGGTCGTGCCGAATGCGGCGGAGCGTCCGGCGACTGTTGCGCCGCGAAGCCGGCCTGAGGGCATCGATCTCGTCTACATGGGGTCATTCATGCCCTACAAGGGAGTCGACACGCTGGTCTCCGCACTGCACCGGCTGCCAGGCGCGCGGCTGCACCTGCTGAGCCGCATCAGGCCGGCCGACCGCAAGCGCTTTGAGGCGGCAGCTCCGGCGGGGGCGCTCGTCGTGCATGACGGTGTGAGCGACGACGAGTACGAAGCGCTCCTCGACGGCGCCACGGCGCTCGTGACCGCGTCGCGCGACGAGGGATTCGGCATCCCGCTCGTCGAGGCAATGGGTCGCGGCACCCCCGTCGTCGTCAGCGATATCCCGATTTTTCGCGAGATCGGCGGTGACACGGCGCTGTATGCGGCGGTGGGAGACGCCGAGGCCTTTGCCGCGCGCATCTCTCAGCTCATAGCGCCGGGGGAGTGGGAGCGCCGCTCGGCCGCTGCTCTCGCCGAGGCGGCGCGTTTCGACTGGGCCCGGTCGGCTGCTGTGCTGCTCGAATTGTTGCGCGAGCAGGCCGCGCTCGGGCGCTCGTCGCGGCGCTGACCGCTCGTATGCGGCCGTCTGTTCTCGGGGACTCCCGAAGTGAAGGAGTTCTGAGCGACTTCTTGGCCGCAGTTAGCGCATGCCGATGTCGGCGAGTTCGCCGCCCGTCAACTCGATGAGCTGCTGGGGGGATGCGGGGAACACGTCGTAGGCGCTCCCGGCCGCCGACCATACGGTCTCAAACCGCAAGAAGGCTCGGTCGATCACGGTTCGCACCGGTGCCGGATGCCCGAGCGGGGGCACGCCGCCAATCGAGTAGCCGGTCGCCCGTTTGACGGTGGCGGCGTCAGCCTTCTCGACGCGGGCTCCCAGCATGCCCGCAAGCGCATCGAGGTCGGCTCGATTGTCTCCACACACAAGCGCGAGAACCGGCTCGCGGCGGGGCCGCTCATCGGGGTCACCGCCCGCGGCCGGCTCGTGCACCGCGACAAAGACGAGTGACTTGACGATCGCACCAACCTCGCAGCCGACGGCAGCCGCGGCTTCGGCGGCCGTGTGGGTTGAGTCGGGCATCCGGCGCGGGGTAATTGGCAGGTGTGACGTCGCCGCCAGAAAGCGCTCGGGGCCGCTCGCCATCAGCGGCTCTCGCCTTCACCGCGGAGCTCGCGCTCGGCAAGAGCATTCTGCTGCTCGAAGTCGTCGGCGAACGGAAAGATTGACTGCTCATCGATGGGGTCGTCGAAGGCGACGAGCGCGAGGGCGCCGTCGGCGTGGCGGAACGAGTGCACCGAGCCGTTGGTGATCTGCTCGCGGTGTCGCCCAGGGTCGACGGTCTCAAGCACACTGCGAATCACGCCGCCGTGTGCGACGACGATGACCGCCTCGCCCGGGTGGCGCACTGCGAGGTCGTGCAGCGCGGCGACAGCGCGCTCGGCGACGGCCTCGCGAGCTTCGCGGCCGGGCACGTCGGCGCCGTCAGGAAACAGCGCGTCGATCTCGGGGCCCGTCAGGCCCTCGGCCGCGCCATAGTCGCGCTCGGCGAGACGGGGCTCGAGCTCAGGCTCACCCAGGCCAACGTGCTCACCGATGAGACGGGCGGTCTCGGCCGCGCGCGATAGGGGTGAGGCAACGAGGGCCGTCCAGCGCCGGCTGGCAAGCAACGCGCCGGTTGCGCTGGCTTGCCCGCGCCCGAGATCGTTGAGCGGAATATCGGTGGAGCCCTGGACGCGCCGCTCGCGATTCCAGTCGGTTTCGCCGTGGCGCACAAGTGCGAACACCGTCATGAGGTTTACCTTTCGCGGGCCCCGACGGTCGGCGGCTCGATGTGGGCGCCAGTGCCTCGTCAACGACTGCGAGCCACGCGGTACTGCCAGTGTCAATACTAGGAGCCCGTGTCTCTAGGAACTGCAGTTGGCGAGAGTCACGTTCTTGGTTCCGAAGCAGCCAGATCCGCGGAACCTGCATGGGTCAGAAGGTGCATCTCACCGGATCGCGCGGCGTGTCGGTCGAAGGTTACGGTGTGGGTGCATCCGGCCACCCGACCCAGCTCGGCGATGACAGCGTCGGCAAAATGCGGGCCGTTCGCGCTGTTGATCAGGGCCACCCTCGCGATAGCGGCGTCGCCAACTCTAAGTTCGCGAGCATCCAGCAAACCTTCGATCATGTTCGCACATCGCACGGCATCGACCTTGTAGGCCGTGCGCAGCACCCAATACAGCTCAACAATGGTGACAAGGCTGAGATAGCCCGGGTCGCTCTCAGTGAGTGCGTCGATGAGATCAGACGCCTGCGCTGATTGCTCCAGGTCATCCTGCACGAGATAGCGAACGACAACGTTCGTATCGAGTCCGATCACGACTCAGACTCAGTAATGCCCGCCACGATGGCTTCGTCCATTTGCCGAAGGGTCACAGGTTTTGACGGTGGCGCGATGGCGCCTTTCAGGTTGCGAACTGAAGCCCCGTCAACCTTGATTTCGTAGCCTCCTGTAGGCGTGGGGACAAAGGAAAGCCGCGAACCTGGCCGAAGCCCCAACTCTGTTCGAATACTGACGGGGATGGTGATTTGACCCTTACTGGTCACGGTGGTCGACGCCATGTCTCCTCCTTACTTCGTGTAAGGAGAATATCGCACTGTTGTGAACCACAGGGCCGAAATCTTGGAATTCGTGCGAAACACGGCGTGTGCAGGAGTGGAACCCGATGGCGCCCGAGTTGCTTGTCTCGAACTTCGAGCGCAGTCGCGCTTTCTATCTCGACGTGCTCGGGTTCGACGTGCTGTTCACTCGTCAGGACCCTGACTTCGCATACCTGTCTCTCGGTAGCGCTCAATTGATGCTCGAGGCGGATGACGAGTCGGCCTGGCGCACTTCGCCATTGGAGTACCCACGTGGGCGAGGAATGAACCTGCAGATCGAGGTGGAAGACGTGACGCACCTGCACGACACCTGGTACGCGGTCAATGATGGTCAGTAGGGCCAGCGAGAGTTCTTGGTGCAGGACCCCGATGGCTACCTCCTCCGTTTCTCGCAACCGCTGTAGCGTCGATGCACAGCGACGGGCAACAATCGTCCACAATCCAGGAGCTCCAATGGTCGAAGCAACCATCACGTATGTGTGGCGCGAGCCATTCACGAATGTTGAGATTCACCAACGGAGCCAAGGCCTCCGGGTGTGAATTTCTCCACGTCGGATTCGAAGAAGACCTTCGGCCCTTCTATATCGACGCCTGCGGCTTCCAGCCCACCCTGGGTGGACTGATGGAACTGACGTAGCCACTGACGCGTTCTGTACGGCGTGGTTCAGTCCATGCGATTAGCCGAGCAGAGCCTCGCTGAGTGCCGCGAGAGTCTCGGTCGTGCCCGCATCGATCTTAAGGGCCGCGCGACCGTCGGCTTTGGTCTCGCCGCGGTTGACGATGATCGTGGGGATGCGCTTCTTGGTCGCAAGGCCGACGAGCCGAATGCCCGAGTTCACGACGAGGGAGGAGCCGAGCACGAGCAGGGCATCGGATCTCGCGACGATGCCGCGGGCCTCTTCGAACTTGACCGGTGGCACGAACTCGCCGAAGAACACGATGTCGGGCTTGAGGGTTCCGGCACAGACCGAGCACTCGGGCACGTGAAAACGCGACACGTCGTTGACCTCGGCGTCGCCGTCGGGGTTGATTCGGTGTTCGGCGGCCGGATCGAGCCACGGGTTCATACGGGTGATGCGCTCGGCGATGGCGCCGCGGTCGAAGGTTTGCCCGCAGTGTAGGCAGGTGACGCGGTCCATGCTGCCGTGGAGGTCGACTACTCGGCGGCTGCCGGCGCGCACGTGTAGCCCGTCAACGTTTTGAGTCACAACGCCCGAAACCAGGCCGCCGCGTTCGAGGTCGGCGAGGGTGCGGTGGCCGGCGTTGGGGGCCGCGGTGGCAAAGCGCTCCCAACCGAGGTGGCTGCCAGCCCAATAGCGCTTGCGGTACGGCTCGTCGGCGAGAAACTGGCTGTAGGTCATCGGAGTACGCACGGGGGCACCAGCACCGCGGTAATCGGGAATTCCCGAGTCAGTGCTCACGCCGGCACCGGTCAGCACGGCGATGCGACGGCCGCGCAACAGCTCGATCGCCCGCTCGACGACGGCGCGCGCGGCCGCGTCGAGCTGCACGGGCGGTGCGGCGATCGACATGGGGCCTCCGTCAGAGCTTCTCTCAAAGGGTAGAACCCTCTGGTTTCGGGTATGTTTCCGGAGGCTGGCAGGGCGACTCACGCTTGCGTCGCCCTCAGGAGGGCATCCATGCACATCGAACACATCACGACCCTCGACGAACCCGCCCTCGCCGACTACGCGCGCCTCACCGACGTGGCACTGCGCAAGGTGACGGAGCCCGCGGGCGGCCTCTACATCGCCGAATCGATCACCGTCATGGGGCGTGCACTTCGCGCCGGGCACGTGCCCCGCTCGGTGCTGACCACCGAACGCTGGATACCCGACCTTGAGGCGCTACTCGGGCAGCTCGACGTGCCCGTCTATGTCGGTGCGGCAGGCCTGCTCGAAGAACTCACCGGCTTTCATCTTCACCGCGGCGCGCTCGCGAGCATGCATCGCCCGGCGGCGCTTCCGCTTGAGACGGTGCTTCGGGATGCTCGGCGCGTCGTCATCATCGAAGATGTTGTTGATCACACCAACGTCGGCGCGATTTTCCGCTCAGTGGCGGGCCTCGGCGCCGACGCCGTGCTCGTCACGCCGCGGTGCGCCGACCCGCTCTACCGCCGTAGCGTGCGCGTCTCGATGGGCACGGTGTTGCAGGTGCCGTGGACTCGTTTGCCCGAATGGGATGAGGCCGTGCCGCAATTACACGCCGCCGGGTTCACGATCGCGGCCCTCGCGCTGGTTGCTGGTGCAGTGGGGCTGCGCGAGTTTGCAGCGAGGGCGCCGGAGCGAGTGGCCGTCGTTGTCGGCACCGAGGGTGACGGACTCAGCAGCGCGGCGCTCGAGGCGGCCGATGTCGTGGTGACGATTCCCATGGCGCACGGGGTGGATTCGCTCAATGTGGCAGCCGCGAGCGCCGTCGCGCTCTACGCCTTGCAGGCGTAGGAACAAGCACAGTGCCTTGCAGGC
>JBBRWT010000017.1:0-29259 GCA_038249035.1 Actinomycetales bacterium | reverse complement strand
CCCGTGCCGCCGATCGCGAGCGTCGGTAGCACGTTGGCGTCGTCGCCGGCAAAATACATCAGGTCGGTCTGGTTGAGCACGCGGCTGATCTCACTGAGATCGCCCTTCGCATCTTTGATGGCGAGGATGTTCGGGTGTTTGGCCGCGCGCAGAATCGTCTCGAACATGATCGGGATTCCGGCTCGGCCCGGAATGTCGTACAAGATCACCGGCAGGTCAGTCGCGTCGGCGACCATCCTAAAATGCGTGAGCACGCCGGCCTGCGTCGGCTTGTTGTAGTAGGGCGTGACGATCATGACGCCGTCGGCACCGGCCTTCGCGCTCGCCTTGTAGAGCTCGATGGCGTGCGCCGTCTCGTTGGAGCCGCCACCGGTGATGACGGATGCCCGACCGGCGCTCACCGACTTGCCGACCTCAACCAGCCGAACCTTTTCGGCATCGGTCAGGGTGCTGGTCTCACCGGTCGTACCCGTGACGACGATGCCGTCGGCACCGGCGGTGATGACGTCATCGATGTGCTTCTCGACGCCAGCCCAGTCAACTTCGCCGTCCGCCAGCATGGGCGTGACGAGCGCGACAAGCACTTGGCCGAAGGGATTGTTCGCAGACACGTGCTTCAGGGTATCGGGTCGCGGGTGGGGAGGTGGGTGTCGCTCCCTGTAGCCGCGCGTGGGGGTGGTGGTGTCTGCCACACCGACAGCGCGAGCCTACACGCCGTTGCCGACGGCGGCTCGACGAGTGTCACCGCAAAAGTGTCGGTTTCGCAGACAGGTGATCACCGCGTGCAACGATCGCGGCGATCGTCGCGATGACCCCCGCCGGGTCGGAGTGCACCTGCCGATAGTCGAGCCGCACCACGAAATACCCGAGTGAGACGAGCACCTCGTCGCGCCGCAAGTCGGCGCGCCGGTTCTCCGGCTTCGAATGGTGCGCCTCGCTGTCACACTCGATCAGGAGGCGGTCGCCGATGAGTAGGTCGGCTCGTTCGTGATCGCCGAGAGGCAGTGGCGGTTGGGGCGTGGCGTGGATGCCCGCCTCGCGCAGCAGAACTCGAAGCACGCTCTCCGTTCCCGACTCTGAGCGCTCATCGGCGAGCGCCGCGGCGGCGCGAGCGGCTGGCTGCCAGTCGTGCGCGAGCAGCTGCAAACCGACCGGCGTAAGGGGCGTGCACCGCAACGCCGAGTCGAGCACTGCAACCGCGTGCGGCAGAGGTAGGGCTTCTGCGACCCGGGCAAGCACGGCCTCAAGCGGGGCGAGACCAAACTGCGGGGCGGTTCGCTCGCGCGTCCAGTACACGCGGCATCTACCGTGCCCGCTGGGCGTCGGGCTGACAGTCATGGCGACACGCACCTCGACGTGTAGCGTGCGGTCACCGTGCCGGGGTGGCACCCACAGCCCGTGGTGGTCGAGTGCTGAGACTCCGGTGAGTTGGCCGCCGATGGTGGCGGCGCGGAGGAGCTCGGGGTGGGCATCCGGCACCGCATACACACCCTGGCGCACCCGAATAAGCGCGCCCCGAGAAGCTGCGCGTGCGAGAGCGCGCTGCTGAGAAGGCGTAGCCTCGAGCTCGCGCACAGAAGCGATGCCGCTCCAACTTCGCAGCAAAGGCACGAGTGACGGTGCAGGCACGAACATGGGCATGGGCATGGGGCGAGGGTGGCTGGTTGCATCGTCTTGCGCGCGTCGAGTGGCTCGAAAGGTGGATGGCGCGCATGCGCCGTCGTGTTGGGAGGAGCAGTGTCTGCGCCACCGACAGGCACGAGCAACACGCGGGTACAGCCACGCAACACGCCACCCTCGGAGAACTACTGTCGGTGCCACAGACAGGCGGGTCGCCGGCGCGTGCTCGAGCAGGGTGCAGGTGCAGGCAGGCAGGCGGGCACGCCGGCAGGTGGGCGCGCCGGCAGGTGGGCACGCAGGCAGGTGGGCGCGCAGTCAGGTGGGCGCGCAGGCAGCTGGACGGGCGGGCAGGTGGGCGCCCCGGCAGGCGGGCACGCCGGCAGGCGGGCACGCCGGCGCAGGCAGGTGGACGGGCAGGCCGGCGGGCAGGTGGGCAGGCCGACGCCAGCGCCGCGCGGCGACCCGCTGCTACGGCGCGACGCGACCGTTCTCGTTGAAGGTCTCGAAGGTGAGTGGCATGAGCTCGGCGAAGTGGTGCTCCATGAGCTCGGCGACCATTTCGATCTCGCGCTGCGGGAACGACGGAAAGTGCGTGCCCTCGCGCTTGGTGCGCAGACTCAGAAAGTTCATGAGCGAGCGAGCGTTCATCGTGACGTACATCGAGCTGTAGATCGTCACGGGCAAGACAGCGCGGGCTACTTCACGCGCGATACCCGCGTCGAGCATCCGCTGGTATGACGCGTAGGCCTCCGTGCAGACAGCGCGCACCTCCGCGTCAACGAGGGCGGTCTGCTCGGGGGTTCCGGGCAAAAAATCGTAGGCGCCGGGCTTGCCGACCTGCACCAGGTTGCGCTCGGGGCCGGGAACATAAAACACGGGCAACAGCTCGCGGTACCGGCCGCTTTCTTCGTTGTACGAGGCGATACGGTGCCGCATGAACTCGCGGAACACGAAGATGGGCGCTTGCACGTAGAACGTCATCGAGTTGTGCTCGAAGGGCGAGCCGTGGCGGTCGCGCATGAGGTAGTTGATGAGACCACGGTCGCGCGAGGTGGCCTCGTTGCCCGCCGCTGCGGCCTCGAGCGTCTGCTCGCCCTGCGTCGAGACGCGAGCTGCAAACAGCACGTCGCTGTCGTGGGCGCTCGCGCGAACGAGCTCAACGGTCACATCGGAGCGGAACTGAATCTCGGCGGCCTCGGTCACGCTCGTCACACTACCCGGGCGGCGGCTCGGTCTCAGAACGTCACACTGCGGAATACATGAAGCAGGTTTCGTATTGTCATGAGCATGGATGCTCTCACCGCCCTCATCGTGATCGTGGCGCTCATCGCCCTCGCGACCGCACTAGGCCTCACGCTGCGCACCCGCAGTACCCGAGTCGTCGCGGGCTGCGGTGCCGATGAGCACCAGCTCGCCGTGGATGGCGCCGAGGTGACGCTGGTGCAGCTCTCGAGCCCAGTCTGCTCGGCGTGCGTGGCGATGCGGCGTGTGGCCACCGAGCTGGTGGCGGCCGACCCGACGGTGGCACACCGCGAGATCGACGTCGTTGACGAGCCCGAGGTGGCACGCCGACACTCCGTCTACTCGACCCCGACCACCCTCGTGCTGGATCGCGAGGGGCACGTGCGGTCACGGCTGATCGGTGCCGTGAAACCCGCCGACGTGAGCGCCGCCATCGACGCCGCCCGCACAGAACTGGTGCACGCGTGAGCGCGCCGCCGCCCGAGGGCGTGGCCGTGCAGCCCACAGGTGCTGCCGCGACGCCCTTCGGCATTGACCCCCGAGGGCCCCGCTTCGGCGCGTCGATCACATCGGTTCTGCTGCTGATCGTCGTACTGCTCGGACTCACCGAGTCGTTAGGCGCTAACTTTGTCGCGCGCGCGACGCAGCCGGCGGCACTCTTGCTCACAGCGCTCGTCGCACTGTTCGCGTGGGGGGCGTTCGCGGGCATCCAGAAGCACCCCTACGGTGCCCTGTACCGACGCCTCGTCGCCCCGCGACTGGCCCCGCCTACCGAGCGTTAGCATCCGGCCCCGCCGACGTTCGCGCAGCTCATCGGTCTTCTCGTGACGGCAACCGGGCTCGTGTTGCACCTGCTGGGCGTACCGGGCGCTCTGGTCGTCGCAGCAAGCGCCGCCTTCGTCGCTGCGTTCCTCAATGCGGTGTTCGCCTACTGCCTGGGTTGCCAGCTGTACGTGCTGCTGGTTCGCACCGGAATCATCCGCCGCACGGCCGCACGCGCTTAAGCTGGAGTTCCGAAGCCCCCACGAGTCGTCAGGAGCACCGCCATGGCCGTCACCAGCGAAGCAACCACCCTCTGGTTCGGATCCCTGCTCGAAGGCTCGGGTACGACCTCTCTCGACTCGTCCGACGCTGGCGAGTTTCCGGTCACCTGGGCCGCTCGGTCAGAGGGCGTCGCGGGCCGCACGAACCCGGAAGAGTTGCTCGGTGCCGCCCATTCGGCGTGCTACTCGATGGCGCTCTCGAACGCCCTCAGCGAAGCTGGCCATGCGCCCGAGAGCCTGCAGGTGACCGCTGCCGTCACCTTCGTGCCGGGTGAGGGCATCACGGGTAGCCATCTGCTGGTGAGCGCCAAGATTCCGGGCCTCAGCGGCGAAGAGTTCGCGAGGTTCGCCGACGAAGCGAAGGCCGGATGCCCGGTCTCGAAGGCGCTCGCTGGCATTCCGATCACGCTCGAAGCGTCACTCGCCTAGTGGCTGCCTCCACTCCCCTGCGGGTACTCATTGCCGGTGCCTCTGGACTGATCGGCACCGAGTTGCAGCGGCAGCTGCGGGCCGACGGTCATACCGTGTTGACGCTCGTGCGCCGACCATCGCGCACCGAGACCGAGTTCGCGTGGGCTCCCGAGGCACAGGAGGTCGACGTCTCGGTCTTCGAGCGGGCTGATGCGGTTGTCAACCTCTCCGGAGCGTCGATCGCGCGCATCCCGTGGACCCGCAGCTACAAGAAGCAGATCCTCGAGTCGCGCGTGCAGGCCACGCGCACGCTCGCCGGGGGAATCGCAAAGGCGAACACGCCCCCCGGCATATTTCTCAGCGGCTCGGCGGTCGGCTACTACGGCGACCGGCCGTCAGAGCGGCTCACTGAGGATGCGAACAAAGGTGAGGGATTCTTGAGCGACGTCGTCGCCGCGTGGGAAGAAGCTGCCGGGCTCGCTCCCGAGGCCACGCGCACCGTGTTTCTGCGCACCGGGCTTGTCGTCGGACGCGGCGGGGCAATGACCCCCCTGCGCCTGCTCACCGCGCTCGGCGCCGCGGCCCGCATTGGCTCAGGCGCCCAACACTGGCCGTGGATCAGCCTCTACGACGAGGCTGCCGCGATCAGGCACCTGCTCACCTCACGCGTGCGTGGGCCGGTCAATCTGGCCGGTCCGACCCCTGCGACAAGCGACCACATGACGCGCGCCCTCGCCACGGCAATGAACCGCTGGCACCTGCTGGCGCTGCCTGCGGGGCTCATCGGTGCGGCCATGGGAGATGCCGGCCGCGAACTTCTTCTCGCGAGCCAAGGCCAGGTTCCGGCCAAACTACTGGCCGACGGGTTCCGGTTTCGTCATGAAACGGTCGAACAGGCCATCGAAGAACTCGTCAGGCCGACGGCGTCGTAGTCGGCGTCGTAGTAGGCGTGGCAGGCGGCGCTGCCCGCTCAAGCCGCATCGCTTCACGCATTGCCCAGCGCGCGCGCCGCCGATCGCGGCTGGCGTCGTAGGCCAGCGCGAGCCGAAACCAGTGCGCCCATGATTCAGGATGCTGCTGCACCTCGAGCGCATATCGCGCGAAAATCGCGTCGGCAGCGTCGCGTTCGACCCGACCGCTCACCCGCGTCGGAAGCTCGTCATCGGGAAGGCCGCCAGCGGCCTCGAGACGGCGGGCCAGGGCCTCGGCGCGAAACCCGAACCTCAGCTCGACAATGAGTGCCCAGAACCCCAGCAGCGGAAAAACGATGAGTGCCCAACCCATGCCCTGGACGATGGGCAGCGGGTCGGCGATGAGCCGCAGCGCGTAGCCGAGTACGACGACCAGGTAGAGACCGAGCAGTGCCGCCATGCCGAAGACGGCCCAGCGGGCCCGGCTCATGCCGGGTTGCCGGCGCTGGGGTCGCCAGCACCTGGGTCGCCAGCACCGGGGTCGTTAGCACCGGGGTCGCTGACGACGCTGTCGCCGACGGGTGCGGGCGCGCCGAGGCCGATGAGCGCGTCGAGCCCGACGACCAAACCCGTGGTCTCGAGTGCGGACCGCAGACCCAGCAGAATTCCGGCCTCGTACGAACTCGCCGACAGGGTCTCGTGCGTGAGCGTCAGAACTTCGCCCGTGCCTCCGAAGTGCACATCTTGCCGCGCGACAGCACCCTGCAGGCGCAGCGAGTGGATGGGTACACTCGCGACCTGCTGGCCGCGCGCACGCTGGTCGGTGTGCGGCGCGACGACAGGGCCCAGCTCGGCGCGCGCGTGCCCGATGAGCTCAGCGGTGCGCACGGCGGTGCCCGAGGGCGAGTCGACCTTGGCAGCGTGGTGGGTCTCGACGATTTCGATCGACTCGAAGTAGCGAGCCGCGATGGTCGCAAAGTGCGTCGCGAGCACGCTGCCGACCGAGAAGTTCGGGATCACGACGACCCCCGCATCCGGATGCGCCTGCAGCAACGTGCGCAGCGTGCGCAAGCGGTCTTCGTTCCAGCCGCTCGTGCCCACGAGCACCTTGAGGCCCGCCCGCACTGCGTGGTCAACGACAGTCGGCGACACCCCGGGAGCGGTGACGTCGAGCACGACATCGGCGCCGAGCATCTCGCCGAGGTCCGATCGCGAGTCGAGCCGCGCGACGAGTGCGAGATCAGACTGCTGCTCAATGAGCGTGCAGGCGAGCGACCCGAGTCGTCCGCTCGCACCGACGACGGAGACCCGAGTGATCATGCGCTCAGTCTACGGCGAGCCGGGTGGCGCTTAGGCTGAGCGCATGGTCACCTGGCGCACGGCTCTACCGAGCGATGAACCCGCTCTCGCGCTACTCGAGCAATACTTCGCCGCACGTGCCCACGGTTTTCCTGCCGGGCCCGACGCGTACCTGCGCACAGTGCCGTCTGACGCCGAGTTCTCGCCGCCCGCGGGCGTCTTCGTGCTGGTCGAGGGCGAGAACTTGTCGGGCGAGCCCGCCGATGTCGGCTGCGGCGGTGTGCGGCGCATCGACGACGGA
Organism: Actinomycetales bacterium; assembly: GCA_038249035.1. Taxonomy (GTDB): domain Bacteria; phylum Actinomycetota; class Actinomycetes; order Actinomycetales; family Microbacteriaceae; genus Microcella. The sequence continues at coordinate 22,432 of JBBRWT010000017.1, read as the reverse complement.
CCTCACGGGTCACGCTTCGAAGTCAAGCACCTCTGGGTGCAGCCGCACACGCGGCGCCTGGGATATGGGCGCGCGCTGATGAACGAACTGGCGCGGCGCGCTCGCGAGCTGGGTGCCACCGAGCTCGTGCTCGACACCAACGAGAACCTCGACGCCGCCGCAGCACTGTACCGATCGCTCGGCTTCACGCCCATCGCGCCGTACAACGACAACCCGAACGCGACGACCTGGCTCGGTCGTGTGCTCTGAGCGGATGCTGCTGCCGGGGCAGCGAGGCTCAGGCGAGGCTCAGAAAGAGCTTCTCGAGGTCGGCAACCTCGACGGGGTCTGAGCCGTTCTCGCCGTCGCGAAGGCACTCTTTGAGCGCGGAGGCAATGATCGCAAACCCCGCCCGATCGATGGCGCTGGATGCGGCACTCAACTGAGTCACGATGTCGCGGCAGTCCCGGCCTTCTTCGATCATTGCGAGCACGGCTCCGATTTGACCCTGGGCACGCCGCAGGCGGTTAGTGATCTTCTTCGTCTCAGTATCGGGAATCGTCGTCATCGGTCATCTCCTGTTTCATAGTCGAGTCCACGCTGAATCCACGCCATCGTGCCGCCCGAGACCGAGACCGCGTCGAACCCATTGGCAACGAGGAAGTCGGCGGCGCGCAGGCTCCTCGCGCCCGAGCGGCAGATCACGTACAGGGTCTCGTCGCGCGGAAGAGAATCCAGTTCATCGGGAATCGTGCCCAACGGAACGAGTCGCACACCGGGCACGTGGGCGTCGATGTACTCGTCGACCTCGCGCACGTCGACGACTGTTGCCCCGCGTTCACACTCGATCACGAGCTGGTCGACGGTGATTTCGTCTGCCACGGCGGTCTCCTTCTGGTCGGCGGAGTTGGTTGGTGTGGTGAGTTGGATCAGTTGTGTCAGTTCGGTCGGTCGGGTTACGCGACGACAGGCACCGCAGCGACACGCACCGCAGCGACTGGCACCGGGGCGACTGGCACCGGGGCGACTGGCACCGAGGCGACGGCCGAGGTGCCCGCTAGCCACGTCGTGTATCCGCCATCGAGGTTCGCCACGGTCACACCGTACTGCCGCAAAAGGGATGCGGCGGTGTGGCCGCGCTGACCGACCTTGCACGTGACAATGACGCGCTGGCCGCGCAGGCTCTCGGCGTGCTCGCGCAGTGCGTCGAGTGTGATGAGTTCGCTGCCGGGAATCGCGCCGAGAGCGTTTTCATCTGACGTGCGCACATCAATGAGTCGCCAACCTTTGGCCTGCCGGTCTGCCAGCTCGTGCCACTGCACGCTGAGCTCGCCGTCGATGAGGTTGTCGTCGACATAGCCGAGCATATTGACCGGGTCTTTCGCCGAGCCGAACTGGGGCGCGTAGGCGAGCTCGAGGTCGGCGAGGCCACGTGCGGGGATTCCCCCGGCAATAGCCGTGGCGATGATGTCGATGCGCTTTTCGGCCCCGCCGCCGACAGCCTGGGCGCCGAGGATGGCGTCGGTTTCGGCATCGACCATGAGCTTGAGCGAAAGTTGCTCGGCGCCGGGGTAGTAGCCGGCGTGGTTGGTCGGGTGCGTGTGGATGACGCGGATCGCCCGCCCCTCGTCTCGCAGTTCACGCTCGGTACGGCCGACGGCGGCCGCTGTGAGGCCAAAGAGACCGATGACAGCAGTGCCGAGTGCTGGCACAGCGGCGTGCGGGCGACCAGCAATGACGTCAGCCGCGAGTCGGCCGTGGCGATTCGCGAGCCCGGCGAGCCAAACCGGAGACGGGTCGCCGTCGAAGCGTTGCTTGACGACCGCATCGCCCACCGCGTAAATCGACGGGTCGGACGTGCGCTGTTCGGCGTCGACAACAATGTACCCGCGCGTGTCGAGCTCGAGCCCCGCGTCGCGCGCGAGCGAGCTTTCAGGCCGCACTCCGACCGACAGCACGACGAGATCGGCGGGCAACGACGATGCCCCACCGTCGAGCATGACGTGGTCGTCGGCGATGCCGCTGAGGGCGGTGCCGAGGTGCAGCTCGATGCCACTCGCGCGGAGCCGTTCTGCCACGATGTGAGCCATCTCAACATCGAAAGGCCGCAACACCTGCGGCAGCATCTCGACAACGGCAACCTCGAGGCCGCGGTGGCGCAGGTTCTCAGCGAGCTCAAGGCCAATGAAGCCAGCACCGGCAACAACAACGCGTCGAGCGCTGTGCGCCGCCTCGATGATCCGATCCATGTCGGCCACATCGCGCAGCACGAAGCCTCGTTCGACGCCGGGAATCGGGATGCGCATCGGAGAGGCTCCCGGGCTCAGCACGAGCGCGTCGTAGGCGATTGATTGCTCGTCACCGGTATCGACTGAACGCACCGTGACGGTGCGCAGGTCGCGATCGATGGCCACCGCTTCGGTACGCACACGCACGTCAAGCGCAAATCGAGCGCCAAGTGACTCGGGTGTCTGCAGGATCAAGGCGTCGCGATCGGTGATCACGCCACCGACGTGATACGGCAGACCACAGTTGGCGAACGAGACGTGCTCGCCGCGCTCGAGCACGATGATGTGAGCGGTCTCGTCGAGGCGGCGCAGTCTCGTGGCGGCCGACATGCCGCCGGCGACGCCCCCGATGATGACGTAGGTGCGAGGTGAAGTCATTCCGCGAGTATATACCCCCGGGGGTATTAACACCAGTGTGGCGAGCTGCCGCGCAGTCGGCACTCTCAGGGGTCTCTCGAATCGGGCTCAGCACGATGTGCGACAGTCTCATTATGCATCGTCCGGCCATCATCACCCGCGCACGCGGCCGCATTCTGCAGATGTTCTCGGGTGACCCCGACGGAACCCCTGCCTGGGTGCGCGCTCTCGAGACGGGCGATGACGAGGGCTGGTTTGGTCCTGGCTCGGCCGTGTGGGAGGTACACAGCGGCATCCCGACGGTTGTGGCGGGCATCCGCGCGCTACTCATGCAAACGCTGCACCCGGGCGCCATGGCCGGCGTGCACGACCACTCCCGCTACCGGGAGGACCCGCTCGGACGCCTTGCCGGAACGGTGCGCTGGGTACTCACCACGTCGTTCGCCGATCGTGCACAGGCAACAGCCGGATGCGCTTGGGTCTCACGACTGCACGACAAGGTGCAGGGAGAGTACGCCGGTACCGATGGTGCCTCGCGCCCCTATGCGGCCGCCGATGCCGATCTCATCGGCTGGGTGCACTGCGTCTTCGCCGAAGCCTTCATCGGAAGCCACGAGACCTGGGGCGGTCAGGTGCCGGGCGGCTCAGACCAGTATGTGCTCGAGTGGGCCAAAGCCGGTGAACTCATGGGCATGCAGAACCCTCCGAAAACCCGTGCTGAACTCGATGCGGCGATCGCTTCGTACTTGCCGGTATTGCGACATGACGAGCGTGTCGACGAGGCCGTGCGATGGCTGAAAAGCCCGCCCCTGGGGCGCGGCGTGGGCCCCGCCTACCGGGTTCTCTTCGCCGGCGCCGTCGCCTCTCTCCCCGACCAATATCGCGCGATGCTCGGCCTGCGGCGCCCGCGCTGGCCCGCGATCGCCCTGACCGGGCTGGCCCTGAGCTGGATGCGTTTGCTGCTGGGCTCGGAGTCGTCGAGCCTGCGCTACACGCACCTGCGCCTCGACCGCCTCGCCGCAGCCGAACGGTCGACCGCCTAGAACGGCTGCTCGACGGGGAGCCCTGTGCGCAGTTCAGCTGGCAGGTGACCAAGATCGTTATGCGTCACGAGCACGGGTGGCTTCGCGGTTCGCACTCGGATGATGGTGAGTCCGCAGTTGGCCTGATTGACGCCCATCCAGCGCCAGGCGGGTGCCCCGAACACTTCTCGCACGAACCATGCGATGACGAAGTTGTGCGTGATCAGTAGGTCGTGGCGATCGTCGCGCGAGGGTGAGAGCCACTCGGCGGTCGCGTCGGCCATCTGCGCCTCGCCTGCCGAGATTTCTTCAGCCGTAATGCCCCCAAAGAAGGGCTCGAACGCGTGAGGCATGTCGCGAGATGGCCCGGCCGGAATGCAGTCCATAAGCAGCGCCGAAAGCTCTGGTTCAATGGCCGGCATGCGCTCGGTCATGAGCCGAGCAGTTTCGACCGCGCGCTGCAGCGGTGAGGTGTGAACGCTCGCGAACGGCACTCCGCTGAGGCGTTCCGCGATGGCAGTGGCTTGCCGCTGGCCGCGCCCGCTCAGTGGCCCATCGGGAAGCCCCTGCTCAGCATCCTGCTGCTCACCATGCCGTACGAGATAGACGTACCGAGACACGAGTCCACGCTCCTTCTCACCGCGCACGAGCCTAGGCCATCTGGACGCCACACCTCGATTGGGGGACACAAAAAGGACAGACAGTGCTGTCTGTCCCCTGGTACGCTTACGGGAACGGTCGCAGCAACCTCATTCGATGGTCGTCCAGCGCCGCAGTCAAGCTGGAGTCGAGCGTGTCGGTCGCACCCCCCGTTCAGATCGCCCGTGGCATGCCGCCTGCCAAGCTCCGTATTCTCGAGACAGCGACGGTCCTGTTCTCCAGTGAGGGCATTCGCGCGGTCGGCGTCGACCGGCTGATCCAGCAGTCATCGGTGACGAAGGCGACGTTTTACAAGCACTACGGCTCGAAAGACCGATTGATCCGCGACTACTTGAGTGCGGCCTCACACGAGATGCTCACCGAGCTGGACCGGCTGATTTACTCTGCAGACTCAGCGCGCGCGGGCCTCTACGCGATCGTCGACTCGGTGCAAAATACCCTGCGCGACGATGATTTTCGTGGCTCGTTGTTCATCAACGCCGCTGCCGAGTTCCCTGATCCACGCGACCCGGTGCGCGTGATCATCGCCGAACACCACGAGACCATCGTGAACCGCATCACCCAACTCGTGCAGCGCATCGGCCACCCTCTTCCCGGCGAGGCAGCCGATCAGCTCATGGTGGCCTACGTCGGCGCCCTCTCGTGGGGTCACGTGGGTGACCCGATTGGCGCCTCGGTCGCGTTCCGTCGCTGCGTTGATCGGGTGCTCAACGACTTCTCCGCCTCCTGAACTGGCACCGTCAGCGTGACATCACTCGCTGACACGGTCAAGCTCGGTCAACTGGTGCCGACTGAGCGGAGTGCGGGGCGCGGCCATGATGGCATCGAGTTGATGGGGAGCACTGACAGAAACCACTGGCGCGACCACTCGAGGCCGGCTCAACAGCCACGACAGCGCCACTGTAGCGACCTCTGACTCCGTCTCTGCCGAGACGCGGTCGAGGGCGCTCACTATACGCAGGCCCCGCCGGTTGAGATACCGCGAGGCCTCAGTTCCCCGGCGCTCGCGCACGAGATCGGCGCGCGTGCGGTACTTGCCAGTGAGGAAACCCGCCGCGAGAGCGAAGCGCGGAAGCACGCCCAGGTCAAGTTGTGCCGAGACGCGCGCAAGGCCGCCTTCGTACTCGTCGCGGTGCACCAAGTTGTAGTGCTTTTGCAGAGCCACCATGTGCGCTACCCCGAGCTGCCCCGCGGCGATTCGAGCCTCGAGTAGGCGATCACCCGTGTGATCGCTGCCACCAAAGTAGCGGACGAGCCCTGCGCGGATCAGCTCGTCGACGGCGAGCAAGGTCTCATCAAACGAGACCGTAACGTCGTCGATGTGCAAGAAGAGCAGATCGATGTGGTTGACCCGAAGGCGGCGCAAGGAAGCCTCGACTGAGGAGCGGATTGCCGACGCCGAGAGCCCGGGATGATCAGGACTCTTGCCGACCTTGGTGGCGATGGTCAGGGAGTCGCGATTGCGTCGCTCGCGCATCCAGTTACCGATCATGATCTCACTGCGTCCGCCGGCGTATGAATCGGCCGTGTCGATGAACGTGCCGTCGAGCTCGACGAAGCGGTCGAGGATGCCCGTGGTCGTGGGGCCGTCAGCCGTCCAGCCGAAAACCGTGCCGCTGAGCGCGATGGGGAACACGCGAAGGTCGCTTGGCCCGATGCGCCGCGGAATGGCGACGGGTGCTGTGGCGAGCGTTGTATCGCCAGTCGCAGTACCGCTGCGGGACGCGGGGTCGTTCACGGGGACGAGATCACTTTCTTCAGGCGACCGGTAGGCGGTCGATCGTGGTTGCCAGGAGAGTACTGCGTGACAAGTGCTCGACCCTGCTACGGCGCGCGATCGTTATCGGGATGTGTTGCGAAGCAACGCGCACCGTGTCAACGACAACAGCGCGGCCGCACCCCGAGGGGTACGACCGCGCCGCGACGTTCTTGGAGCTACTTGATTCTGGTGCCGTCGGAGATGGTGACGTCGTGGCCAGAAGAGATCTTGGCTGCACGAACGGCAATGATGCCGAAGCCCACCTTGTTGAGCACGTCGGCGATGACGTAAATGATCGCCGCAATGCTGATCGCGAGGGCTGCGTCGCCGCCACCCAGCTCGATGAACTCCTGCGTGGCGGTGCCGATCGGGTAGATGGCCCAACCAGCGATGACGAACCACTTCATGGCCGTCACAGCGCGCTGAATGTGCGCCTCAGCACCCGGCAGCTTCACGCCGAAGACGACGTAAACGATGTAGAGCCAGGCGAGCGTCGACACGATGAAGAAGAGGTAGTTCTGTGCCGAACCGGGCTCACCGATCTCGCCGAGGTAGCCGGTAACGATCATGATGATGTCGGCAATGATCAGCTTGGCAAGAAGGCCCTTCTTCAGCGGCCCTGCCAACGCCACGACGAGCGCAAACGACACGAGCAGCAGAGGCGTGGTGATGAGCCAGTCGATGTACCGCAACGGGAGAGTGGCCTCCACGTCAGCCGCCGTGATGTCCCCACCGGGGAACTTGACGACGTCTTTCATGACGTAATACATGATTGACGCCACGAACGTGATGACCGCGGCGTAGGTTGCGATCGAACGCAACTCCGGCTTCAGGTCATTGCGCTCGAGATAGAACCACAGTGTGCCGGCCGCCATGGCGACGAAACCGAGCATGAAAAACGCTTGGACGATCTGGAAGTCCACAATTCTCCTTCGAATCGTGTCAGGTCGGCCGCGGATCTGCTGCCGACTAGTGGGGTGTGTGAGTTGTCGCTTCTGTTCTGCGCCTCAGAAATGGGGATCGGGACTCATCGTTAGCGCGTTGCGCACGACCCTACGGTGTCTGCCCCGTTTCTGCCGCACATTTCGGCACAAAAACGCTGTGGGTCTGCTGGAGATTCGCTGGCAAACTTTGCCACAAGTGCCCCGAATGTGGTCAGGGAGTCATCGGCACAACGGGATGGGCGGGTCGTGCGTTGCTCACGCACGATGCCCCAGCGAGCGACGGATGCCCGCCCTCCAGCAGGAGTGCGGGCATCCGTCGTCTGAGCAGTGTCGGAGCGTTAGCCGTCTTCACCTTCGGCGGGGGCGTCGCCGCCCTCACCCTCGGCGAGAACGGGAGCGAGCGACAGCTTGCCGCGGTCGTCGGTCTTCGTGATCTCGACAAGGATCTTCTGACCCACCGAGAGCACGTCTTCGACGTTGTCGACACGCTTGCCACCGGCGAGCTTGCGCACCTCGCTGATGTGCAGCAGCCCGTCTTTGCCCGGCATGAGCGACACGAACGCACCGAAGGCGGCGATCTTCACGACCGTGCCCAGGTACTGTTCGCCGACCTCGGGGTTGATCGGGTTGGCGATCGCGTTGACCTGCAGGCGCGCCGCCTCGGCCGACGCGCCGTCGACGGCGCCGATGTAGACGGTGCCGTCTTCTTCGATCGAGATTTGCGCGCCTGTGGTGTCTTGGATCGAGTTGATCGTCTTACCCTTCGGGCCGATCAGCTCGCCGATCTTGTCGACCGGAATCTGCACGCTGATGACGCGCGGTGCAGTGGGCGCCATCTCGTCAGGAGCGTCGATCGCCTGGTTCATGACGCTCAAGATGGCCATGCGGGCATCTTTCGCCTGACCCAGCGCCTGCTGGAGCACCGACGACGGGATACCGTCGAGTTTGGTGTCGAGCTGGATAGCTGTCACGAATTCGCTCGTACCGGCGACCTTGAAGTCCATGTCGCCCAGAGCATCTTCGGCGCCGAGAATGTCGGTGAGGGCCGCGTAGCGGGTCTCACCATCCACCACGTCACTAATCAGGCCCATCGCGATGCCGGCGACGGGCGCCTTCAGCGGCACGCCCGCGTTGAGCAGCGAGAGCGTCGATGCGCACACCGAGCCCATCGACGTCGATCCGTTCGAGCTGAGCGCCTCGCTGACCTGACGGATCGCGTAGGGAAACTCATCACGGCTCGGCAACACCGGCACGAGGGCGCGCTCGGCGAGGAAGCCGTGCCCGATCTCGCGGCGCTTGGGGCTACCCACCCGGCCGGTCTCACCGGTCGAGTAGGGCGGGAAGTTGTAGTGGTGCATGTAGCGCTTACTCTTCACGGGGTTGAGCGAGTCGATCTGCTGCTCGAGCTTGAGCATATTGAGCGTCGTGACGCCAAGGATCTGCGTCTCTCCGCGCTGGAAGATCGCCGACCCGTGAACGCGCGGGATGACTTGCACCTCGGCGTCGAGCGCACGGATGTCGGCGAGGCCACGGCCGTCGATGCGGATGCCCTCGGTCAGCACGCGCGTGCGCATGATCTTCTTCGAGACCGACTTGTAGGCGGCACCGAAGTCTTTCAGCGAGTCATCGGGCAGCTCGCCCGCGGCGACCTTGGCCTCAATGGCCTGCTTGGTGCGAGCCTTGAGGGCGTCGTCAGCAGTCTGGCGCTCGACCTTGTCGGCAATCTGGTACACCGCGGCGAGCTCAGTGTGTGCGGACTGCTCGACGGCCGAGTAGAGCTCAGGGCTGTACGACAGGAATGTCGGGTAGTCCTGGATCTCTTTGGCCGACTGAGCGGCGAGCTCAGCCTGAGCCTTGGCGAGCTGCATGATGAAGGGCTTGGAGGCCTCAAGGCCCTGGGCCACAATTTCTTCGCTCGGCTTGACGGCGCCGCCCTGAATCAGGTTCCAGGCACCCTCGGTCGCTTCGGCCTCGACCATGGTGATCGCGACATCTTCGGTACCGTCAGCGTTGGTCACGACACGGCCGGCGACGATGATGTCGAAAACCGCCTCGGCGAGCTGGCTGTGCTTGGGGAACGCAACCCACTGGCCGCCACCGGCGTTGTCGGGCATGAGTGCCAAACGCACCGAAGCGATCGGGCCGCTGAAGGGCAGACCAGAGATTTGGGTCGAGGCGCTCGCCGCGTTGATGGCGAGAGCGTCGTAGAACTCGTCGGGGGCGATGCTGAGCACCGTGATGACGATTTGCACTTCGTTGCGTAGCCCCTCGATGAAGGTCGGGCGCAACGGGCGGTCGATGAGGCGGCACACGAGAATCGCCTCGGTTGAGGGGCGACCCTCGCGACGGAAGAACGAGCCGGGAATCTTGCCGGCAGCGTACGAACGCTCTTCGACGTCGACCGTCAGCGGGAAGAAGTCAAAGCCTTCACGCGGGTGTTTTCCGGCGCTGGTCGCGCTCAGAATCATCGTTTCTTCGTCGAGGTAGGCGGCGACAGCGCCCTGCGCCTGCTGCGCGAGTCGACCAGTTTCAAAACGAACGGTGCGCTTGCCAAACTTGCCGTTATCCAGCACCGTTTCGGCGAACTTGATTTCAGGACCTTCCACGAGGTCTCTCTCCTTTACGTCTGTGCGTAGGCCCTCCGTATGAGAGCGCGCGCGTGCACGCGGAGCAGGAGCGGGCAGGAAGGGACGGTGTCAACGTTCGACGTCTGTTTCTGGCCAACAGTAGACATCCACCGCTTCGGGGCGCTGAGCTTCGGGGCGCTGAGCGCTGAGAATCGGGAGATCACCACCGGTGACCAGCTTCGAGCCGGCCTGCTCCGTGCGGTATTCACTTGAATGGCGCGAGGAATCGCGCCGCGACAAGAGTATCAGCCCGGCGTGTCGCGGCCTAGTGCGCGGCCGGTGCGCGGCGCGTCGTCGAGGTCGATCACGGGCAACCCGACGCGATGCGCAAAGGCCTCGAGAGCCACGGCGTCAAGCTCGGGGCTCAGAGGCACGGCCAGTCGACCGTCGTTGAGCAGCCAGTGCACCGGGCGGTTGCGGGCATCAAGCCATCGCCCGAGGGCGAGCAGCTCGTGCCGAGGCATCACGCGCGCACCGAGCGGATCGCGCACCACGAGCGCCCGGCCGTCTGATCGCAGCGAGGTGCGCCAGCGCAACGTGATGGTGAGTGCGCAGACGACGAACACGCCAAACGCCGCCAGCACGAGCAGGCTGATCACGATCTGCGGGATGCCATGCGCGACCACCTCGGCACGCAGCGCCCACGATCCGGCGACGACGATCACCACGGCCAGAGCCAGGCGCCGCGCCCAGCGACCCGCACGCGCGCGCACGACCGCCTCGGGCCAGAGTGCATCTCCGCTCTCGGGCCTGTCGGCAGAACCTGGCCCGCTCACGGAACGAGCTCTGAGTAGCGCGGCGGTGTCAGCCCGGTCGTGCCGGGCGGCCCGTAGAGACCGTTGAGGTGCGCCTCGAGCACCGTCGCGCTCGGCGGACACAGTGCCACGGCCCGCACGAGGGTGGCCGGGTCGACGCCCACCATCGCATACGGGCTCCATTCTCGGCCGGTGCCGAGGTTCTCAGCAAAGTTGATGGCACCGGGCGGGCTCGGCACCGAAGCGCCGATGCCGCGAAGGCAAGGCAGCACTCGCTGCGTCGCATCCTGATATCGCCAGGCCACTTCGACCACACCGGGCGTGAGCTCGACGGCCGGATCATCGACGCCGATCTGGGCCTGGCAGCTCTCAATGGTCAAGTTGGAGCGCTCGTAATCGTCGCCGACAACCCCGAAGTAGTTCACTGTGAACCCTCCGCTGACCGCAGAAAGAAAGAGCCGAGGGTCAGTCTGATCGATACACGCCACCATCGCGTCAGCCCAGTCGTCGAGTGCAACCATGCCCTGAAACTCGGGCACCGGTAAGCCCAGCTCGGCGAGTCGACCGCTCGACTGCTCGATGAAGGCGGCGAATCGTTGGCGTTCTGGAAGCTCTCGGGCGGCAGCGCGCTCGGCGGTGACGTCGTCGAGAGTGAGGGGCAGTGCGGGGGCGGCAACGCATCCGCTGAGCATTGCGACCATCAGTACCCCAGTGAAAGCGCCAGTGCGCGCCCATGCTGTCTGAAGCATCACTGGTCCACCGACGATCCATCGGCGCCCGTCTGGCCGTCACCCGAGGGTCCGATTTCGATGGGACGAATCTCTGCGGGCCCGAGCTGTACGAGCGTACGACCCGGGTCAGGGCACGTGGCGCGGATCTGCCGCGCAGTGGCATCGTCGACGAAGCGCAACTCAGCCGCGAGCCACACACTCTGAGTCGCGCCCACCGAACGGCCGGCCGACGTCGGGTAGATCGAAGCGTCGACGGCTGCATCAAGATTCGGGATGACCAACTCGGCGCCCCAGTGCCGCACGCAGTTGGGCAGAGCGACCGTGAGCTGATGCCGCACCCACTCTTGCTCGATGGGCCCGCCGAAGGGGTAGAGTCCGGACCACGGGACGATCTGCAATGAGCACCGTTGCTGGGCAACCGGCAACGCCCAGGTTGGTTCTTTCGTCGGCCGCGGGGCAAACGTCAGAATGCCGCTCGGCGAGATTGCCCCGGCCGTGCGGCCAAGAATGCGGTTCATGCACGCCGCCACCTCAGCGAGCGCTCGATCTTGGTCAACCCAACGCTCGAACTTCAGCGGCGGATAGACCGCCTCAGGCCAATCGCGCTCGATGTACTGCTCGGCGGCCGCGGCCGCGCGCAACCACGCCGCGGTCATCGTGAACGAGCGTTCGTTGCTCACGGCGTCGATACTCGGAGCGGTAGGCGACGCCGTGCAGCCGCTCAGCGTGACCACCAGCGCGACCGTCACAGCGGGCGCGAGTGCCGTCAGAGTCTTTGTCGCCGCGCGACTCATCTCGGCTCGCCCACTGGCGACATCGAGGCGAGCAATTCGGAAGCGAGCGGGCAGAGAGCTTGCACGCGGCGCAGTTCAGGCGCGTCGCCGCGGGCGGCCGCGTAAGGATCCCACCCTGGGGTTGCACCGCCCGACAGAATGGCGAAAGGGTCGTCGGGCAGAGGCTCCACCGTGAGGCCTTGCACGCGCAGGCAGGTGGGAAGAGCATTCTGCAGATATTGCGAGACCCACGCGATCTCGACCGGTCCTGGTTCGTTGATCGCGAGGGTGGGTGGCGGGAAGCGACCTTGACAGAGGTAGATGGAGGTCTCGAAGTCGCGCAGTTGGCCCGCGGTTTGCGGCGCGGGCATAGCGAAGACCCCCGCCGTGGGGTCAACGCGCACGGTGAGGCCCGACGCTGCAGACGCACAGTTCTCGAAAGCCGCCGTCCAAACGTCGGAATTGAGCCAGGCCTCGATCGTCGTCTCGGGCAACCGGATGCCCGGCCATCGCGAGGTCAAGTAGTCGGTGTAGGTCTCGAGCAGGGTGGCGACACGCGCTTCGGCGCGGGTCTCACGTTCATTGGCGACCGCATCAAGCCCGAAGCCCGAACTCGACACCGGGGCGCAACCGGCGAGCAGACCGGCGAATGCCGCGAGGGCAGCAAGGCGCAATGGGCGCCTCACGGCGCACCGTCGAGCACGGTCTCAGCTGCCGGGCACCGGGCCTGAGCCCGCGATCGGTCGCTCACACTATCGCCGACCAGCGCGTAAGAGTCGAAAGCTGCGTCGGTGCGCCAGACGGCACGAAAGGCCTCGTCGTCGGGCGCGGGCGGCACCTCGTAACCGTTGGCGAGCAGGCACGGCACGAGCACGGCTCGCGTGTATGCAGCCGCCCATGGCGCCTCGATGTCGCGCACCTCATCTTCGAACCACGCTCGCACGGGGTAGAGCGACTGGCAGCGGTATGAGGCCACGTCGATCTCGAACAGTTCACGCGCCTCGGTAATCCGCACGCCGCTGTAGTCGAGTCTCTCTCCGCCGTCGGCCGCCGCGACACCGGGGAATCCGGCATCGCTCAGACAGCGGGCCACCGTCGTGCCCCACGAACTCGCGGCGACCCAGCGCTCGATCGGGTCATCGGGCAGCGCCACCGGCCCCCACTTGTCTCTCAAAAACACGGCAGAGCGTTCAAGATTCTGACTGTGCGCCAGAGCCGCCGCTGAATCGCGCTCGGCCAGCGTGCGCTGCAATGAAGGACTCGCCGCTAGTGCCGGAGGCGCGCACCCGGAGAGGGCGAACACGACACCGGCCGCGAGGGCAAGCGCGAGGGCAACCCGAGCTGGGCGCGCGACGTCGCGTTCGTGCATTCCCTCAGATTGCCACGGCTCGCGCTGAGCGGGCTGATAGTGACCTCACAGTCGATGGCGGTGTCACAGCCTGGCCTTTACGCGACTTGACCACGAAGGCCGCCTCCCGATAAGTCGGGGGCGGCCTTCGCAGAAGAAGTTCGCGGTGTCTCTCGACGACGCGCTAACGCGCGGCTCTTGCGAGCGGCAGGTGTTAGCGGCGCAGTCCCAGACGCTCGATCAGCGAGCGGTAACGCCCGATGTCGATGTCTGAGAGGTAGCCCAGCAGACGGCGGCGCTGGCCGACGAGCAGAAGCAGGCCACGACGTGAGTGGTGGTCGTGCTTGTGCTCTTTCAGGTGCTCCGTGAGGTCAAGGATGCGACGCGTGAGCATCGCCACCTGTACCTCGGGGGACCCAGTGTCACCGGGATGGGTTGCGTATTCGTCGATGATCGCCTTCTTGACGTCTGATTCGAGTGCCATAGATGGGATCCCCTCTCTGCTCGTTGCGCGGCGCCCGGGGCGGGATGCTCGGGCTCTCTTTATCCGCGGCCGTTGGACGGCAACCTTCAGATACTACCAGCCGTCGCAGAACTCGAGCGCGCCCGGGAGTCGGTCCGTGCCGAACACCCCGGGTGATTCCAGCGGCTTATGGCGTTTTTCATGGCTTCTTCTGGGACGGGCCCGGCGATTACCCTCCCGACGGCTTCCGAAAGTGCGGAAATACGCAAATCCTGCTCATAAACCTCCGCATTTCTGGAAGTGTCGTGGAAGATCCGGCGCCGGCACGAATGGCCCAGCGCCGTCGGCGATAGGCCGATGAACGGGTCTTCGAAGACCAAGCCCGCGTCTTCCAGGAGCAGGCTCGGGTCGACGACGCCCCCGTACGGGGACGGCGATACCGTTCGAGCACCTCGTGGTCTAAAAGGCCCACCGGAAGTTGGCTGCGCCAGGTCGACAAACAGCCCACGGTGTCCGACAGTTCAGTGACCTGCTGAGCGCTCAGTGTGGCGGGCTTACGACGTCACCATCTCGCCATGCGGGGCAGCGACATCATCGCAACGCACGGTTCTTTCTTACCGTGCGTCACCTCTCGGGCGTCAACGATGACGATCATGGGGGTGACTGTGCCGAGGACCCCCTGTGCTCGAGAGCAACGTGGTCACGCGCCGAGCGCACCGCGATAGCACGCACGCGCATCCTTGCGCCGCGGGTGCTGGCGCATTACGCCTTTTGAGGTGGCGGATTGATCGGGAGTTGCTGGGGACGACCGCGGCGCCGCCGAGCGCAAAGCCGGGCAGAAAGCGGTCGAGGCCGAGCAAGGTGTCGCTGATGAGAATGATGCCTGCCCCGACGTCGGTGCTCGATCGGCTCGATCTCTTCGATGTCAACCGCGGAGATTACTCAACCGCTGCCACCGAACTCGGGCTGACCGTCGCGGGCCCTCGCTGAACACCCTCGTCGCCACAGGACCTTTGTCCTGACCTTCGCTCATACGCTCACGCTCGCGCCGCGAGACCCGCAGACTGGGCCCATGCTGTTGCCCGCGATCATTCTCATCACCCTTGCCCTCGTCTTTTACACGATCGGCGTGTGGAGCGAACGCGTGCAGAAAGTTCTCAAGCCTTGGCACACCGCGTTCTTCGGGCTGGGACTTGCGGCCGACGCGAGCGGCACGTACCTCATGAGCCTCATCGCCGACCAGAATCGGGCCGCGGGTGCTGAGCCCAGCATCCTGAACCAAGTGATGGCCGTCACTGGACTAATCGCACTCGTGCTCATGGCCGTTCACTTGGCGTGGGCCATTGTCGTTCTCGTGCGCAATCGCGACGCCGAAAAGCACAGCTTTCACCGGTTCTCGGTGGTGGTGTGGGGCATCTGGCTCGTGCCCTACCTCACGGGAGCCGCCGGCTCGAGCCTGGGCTAGGCGACGCTCGTCGTCAACGTTGCCGCGCCCACGACGACCGAGCGCACGCCGCCCGCCGGCCGATAGGTCGCCCGCGGCTCGGCCTTCGGAAGCGCCGTCGCAATCGGCCGGGGCCGTCGCATGCGCGCGAGCTCCATGAGAATGATGTGCGACTCAAGCAAGGCAAACTGATCGCCGAGACACTTGCGCGAACCGGCACCGAATGGAAAGTACGCGCCGCGGGGCAGGCTGGCCTCAAACTCCGGCGTCCAGCGTTCGGGCATAAAGGCATCGGGATGCTCGAAGAACCGCTCGCTGCGATGACTCGCATACTGCGACACGAGCACGTGGGCACCGCGGGGCACGGCCACTCCGTCGACTTCGACCTCTTCGAGCGCGCGCCGGGGGGCAACCCACACGGGTGGCGCGAGTCGCATGGCCTCGTTCATGATCGCGTGAGCCGTTGGTGCGGCGAGAATGCGGCGCAAGTCGGGCGCCTCACCCTCGGGCAGGTACTCCCCCGCCTCGTCGGCAAGTGCCACCCATAGATCGTCTCGATCGCGCAGGTAGCAGACGGCCCACGTGAGCACGTTGGCCGTGGTCTCGTGGCCGCTGAGAATCAGCGTGAGGGTTTCATCGCGCACCTCGTCGTGGCTGAGGGCGCTGCCGTCATCGGCATCGCGGGCCGCGAGCAGCAGTCCGAGCAGGTCGTCGCCGAGAGGAACCCCGGCAGCCGCATCCGCCACCCGCCGCGCAATGATGTCGTCGGCAACCGTCGCCAGGTAGTCGGCCGACTCGCGGAAGGCCGCGAAGTAGGGCAAGCGCGATTGGTCGAAGCGGTCGAGCCCGGGCAACATGGTGCGCTCGATGCGGTCGATCGCCACACCCATGTGGTGCTGCACTCCTTCGGCATAGCGGTCGATGTTGGTGCCGAAGAGTAGCTGGGCCACGATCTGAAACGTCAGCCGCATGAACTCGTGGTTGGCGTCGACCTCGTCGCCCTCGCTCCAGCCGTCGAGATGCTCGCGCGTGATGCGTTGCATCATGGCCGCATACTCGGCCAGCTGGTGGTGATGAAAGGGCGGCTGCATCATGCGACGGTGGCGCAGGTGAATGGGCTCTTCGCTTGTGAGCAGACCCGTGCCGAGCACCTTGGCCATTCGCTCGAAGCCGACGCCCTTGATGAACGAGTGCTGCTTCTTCACCGTCACATCGACCACACCGTCGGGCGAGAAGAACGCGTAGAACAGTTGGCCGTTGAGCCAGAAGCTCGACACGTCGCCGTACCGCCGGTGCAGGTCGAGCACAAAAGCGGGAGTGTCGCGCAAGAACCGCGCCGTGAGCCCACCGGGAAAGCTGCGCGGGCCAGGCGGCAAGTCGCGCCCGGCAGCGCGACGAGTGCGCACGGGCCGCGGCACGGGGGCGTACTCGACCGGTCGCGGTGCACTGAATGGCAGAGTCATGCGGGCCTCCGATGAATTGTCGTCACTGACGAGCACGACACTACCGCCCGATACGAGAGTCAGAGGGCTTCGTCGGCCGTGACGATGACCTTGCCACGCAGGTGCCCGGCCTCGAGAAACTCGAAGGCTGCGCGAACCTCGCTGAGCGGGTAGGTCGCGGCGATCGGCACGTCGAGGGTGCCGTCGGCGACGAGCGCCGCGAGAGCATCCAGAGTCGGCGGGTGAACCGCCCCGCGCCCGACGTTGCGCACCCCGTATACGGTCGCGTCGGTGGCAATCGTGTTGATGCGTTCGGGCGATACACCCAGCGCGAGCGCAGCCTCGATGGTCTCGGGGCCGAACTGGTCGAAGACGGCAGTGATGCCGTCGGGTGCGACCGCGGCGAGGCGCTCACGAAGCCCCTCGCCATAGAGAACAGGCTCGACGCCGCGCGACTGAAGCCAGTCGTGGTTGGCCTCACTGGCGGTGCCGATGACGCGAATGCCGCGGGCCACCGCGAGCTGACCGAGCATGTGACCCACTCCTCCCGCGGCGGCGCTCACGACGATGACGTCGCCCTCGAGTAGATTCTGCGAGTCGAGGGCGTCCCACGCGGTCTGGCCGGCAAGGGCGAGCCCAGCGGCCACCCCGAGCGGCACGCCGTCGGGCACTCGGGCGACGACGGCAGCGGGGGCGACGACCCAGTCGGCGAAGGCGCCCTGCGGTATCGAGCCGAAAACGGTATCCCCGATAACGAGATCGTCGACGTCGGGCCCGACCGCTTCGATGACACCCGAGAACTCGCGGCCCACGGCAACCGGCAGGGGCAACTGCATGCGGGAGCGCCCGGCGCGGATCTTCGCGTCGACCGGGTTCAGCCCGCCCGCGACGAACCGCACGCGCACGTCACCCTGGTGGGGAGGCCCCACCACGATGGCCTGCAACGTCAGCACCTCGGGGCCGCCAAACGCGGAGTACATGACGGCGCGGGACGGGCGAGATGTAACGGTCATGCCATCAGCCTAGGCATCGGGACCTTCGGCCCTACTGCCACACCCCGTTCGAGCGCTGAAATGGAGGGGTCGAGAGGAGAGCTGCCATGGTCATGGGATTCGGGGGAATTACTGAGCTGACGCCTGACCAGTGCTGGCAGTTGCTCCGCTCGCACGATCTCGGGCGAATTGCCGCGAGCGCGGCAGGTACCGTCGACATCTTTCCGATCAACTACGCCGTCGACGGCGAGACGATCATGTTCCGCACAGCGCCGGGCACCAAGCTACTCGAGCTTGCCATCAACGACCGAGTCGCCTTTGAGATCGACGATCATGACGAACACGAAGCGTGGAGCGTCGTGCTCAAAGGGCGTGCCGAGCGCGTCGAACGGCAGAGCGAAATGGATGCTGCTGAGCAGCTGGGATTGAACCCGTGGATTCCGACCCTGAAGTACCGGTGGGTACGCATTTGGCCGAGCGAACTCGCCGGGCGGCGGTTTTCACTCGGCCCTGAGCCCGCGCGGCTCTAGGCTAATCGGCTACCGAGCGCAGTCGGTTCAAGCACACGAATCGGGATCAGACGTCGAGGGACCCGCGCACGATGGAATCACCGGAGTGCGTGGGGTCTCCGTCAAGCGGCTCGGCGCTGATGTCGACGACCGAGAACTGCGACAGGTCGATCGAAGCCGGCACGACGAACTCGCCCGAGTTGCCCGTGAGCAACCCCAGGCTGATGAGCCCGTCGATGTTCTCAGTCAGCAACCACACTTCGCGCACGACTCCGTCGCCGACGGTGGCGTCGAGAGACACCGTCACCACGCGTTCGCCGTCGGAACGCTCGGCCACGGTCGCTTGACCACTCGCCGCGGGCCAATCGGGCAGGGCATCCAATTGCGCCGCCGCGATGAGTTGGCCAGCGTCGCGCGGGGCGGTCGCCCCCCACCACAGCACGCCCCCGGCCACGAGTGCTGCGGCCGCCGCCGACGCGGCGACGGGAATCATGAGACGACGGATGCCCGCCCGGCGCTCGCGCACCGAATCACGTCTCGCCGACTCAAGGTGCACTATCGGGCGCGCGGAGGTCACAGCGATCTCTTCGACGACGGGTGCCGGCGGCTCGAGGTCAGCAGCGAGACCGAGCTCAGCACGCACTGACTGCCAGACTCGAGCGGGAGGAGCGCTGAGCTCTGCCTCACCGATTGCCGACCGCGCGACAGAGACGGTCGAGCGGAGAGCCTCGATTTCGTGCCAACAAGACTCACAGCTCGAGAGGTGCTCGACGACGATGGGGTCGGTCAAAGGCTCGCCGAGCGCCACCAGCGCGAGCGCTTCGGGATCAATGTGTTCCATGACTCACCTCCAGGCGTCCTCTCAATTTGCTCAAACTGCGTCTGATGTGTGATTTAACCGTGCCAACCGGAATCTGCAACCGCTCTGCGATCTGCAGATGTGTCAGGTCGTCAAAGAATGCGAGTCGAACCACGGCCCGGGGTAAGGGTTCGAGCCTGGCCATCTCGTCAGCGATGAGCAGCCGGTCGGCCAGATCTACCTCGGGTGCCGGCGCTGTGTCATCACCCGCAATCGCCGCCACGTGCACGGTGATCGAGCGCTCACGACTGCGGGCCTGGTGGGTGTCAGCGATCGTGTGTCGAGTGATTCCAACGAGCCACGCCGAGAGCGACGCCCGTTCGGGGTCGTAGCGACCGCGACCCTGCCACGCGGCGACGAAGACCTTTTGGGTCACGTCTTCGGCATCGGTCGTGTCACCCAGAGAGCGCACTGCGAGCGAGTAAACGAGCGACGACCACTGCCCGTAAATCTCAGCTACTGCCCGCTCGTCACCCGCTGAGAAACGGCGCGCCAACTCGGAAGCGTCGTCGAGTGCCGTTGTCACCCTCTCGACACCCCCTCGATTCGAAGACCGGCGGATGCTCGGGGCATCCGTGCCGATCATCGTAGCCGGTGAGGCTGTCATGACACCTTCTCGGCGGTCACGATGTAATTGTCTGTGTACCGCCCAACTCCCCCGTTGTAGCCAGGGTCGTACTCGCCCCCGCAAGTAATGAGCACCAATCGCGGGTCTCCCGCCAGCGAGAAGTAGCGCCCCCATGGCACCTCGCCTTTGGTGATCCGCTCTACCGTCGAAACGATGTAGGTGTGAGTGACGCCCGCCGAATCGACGAGTGAGACTTCGGTTCCCGGCTGCACGGTACGCAACTCGGCAAAAGGGCCCTTGCCTTCTGCCAACGAATCGACGTGAGCGGCGAGAACGGTGGCTCCCTTGGGGCTGTTGGGTGCCGCCGCGTACTCATACCATCCGGCGCGGAACGGGCTTACCGGCAAGCTCATGTCGCCGTTGGGCTCAAGCGCCTTGGTATCGATTCGCATGTCAATGCCCAGGGCACCCACCACGAGCTGGGTCGGCGCCGACTTGACCGTCGTGAGAGTGTCGGTGCTCGAGACGAAGTCGTCCGTTCGGGCCGACCGGAAGGGGTCGTACTGGACGGCGCCCCGCTCACGCCCATCGGCAGGATCGGCGGAAGCAGCGCATCCAGAAAGCAGCAGCAGGCCGACGAGGGCGAGAACTACTATCGACGTCGACCTGCTGCTCATGATGCTTTGCCTTTCGCTTTCGCGACTAGCGTCAGGCCTTGACGGTCTGACGACGGGCAACCAGCACACCGGCGCCAGCGAGCAGCGCCAGTAGAACTGCGCCACCAGCGAAGAGCGCCGGGTTCACGCCGTTCTCAGCGACGAGGCCAGCTGAGCCGGCAGGCACGCCAGCAGGAGCGTCACCGATCGTGAAGACGATCGGCGAGTACGCGGCAGGGTTGCCCGCCGGTCCGAAGGCGTGAATGAAGTAGTGCGTGCCCGCGGCAAGAACAGTGCCGGGCAGGTCGATCGCGACCGCGCCACCCGCGGCAACCTGAACCTGAAGGTTGTAGGTACCTGCGGCAACCGCCCCGGTCTGCTCATCCGTGTTCTGAAGTCCGGAGAAGACTGGCGTGCTCGGCGCCACGACAACGTTGACCTCAGGAGCGTTCGCCGTGTGTCGCACGGTCACGCTCGCTTCGCCAGCACCCACGGGGTCGAGGTCGTTCACGAACGGAGAGAGGAGGAGCGGGTTACCGTCAACGCTCTCGCTGGGGTGCGCCACGAGGGTGTACGAGACGCCAGCAGCGACGTCAACGCCAGCGGCGCCCGTGCCGAAGAGTCCAGTGCCGGGTGTGATCGTGTCAGCTGACGGGGTCGCGTCGGGCACGATGTCAACGACGTAGTTGTCCGCAGGGACATCGACGAGCGGCTCGACCGAGCCCGGCGTGAAGCCATCGAGCGCCAGGTTTCCGTTGATGTACACATCGACCGTCACACCGGGAACGGCGTGCACGACCCAAATGTCGGCGGTGGTGCTGCTCAGTGCGGTCGCCGGAGCGGCGAGGCCGACGGTGGCGAGGGCGGCAACGCCCAGCCCCGCGAGAATACGGTTGCGCATGGTTCCTCCTTGGTAGGCCCCCCGAGGGGGTGATCCCCTCTCGGGGCGTCAGGCGGAAGTGCCTTCACTCATTACTTCTGCCGCAGGAGGGGTTTTGGATGCGCCTAAACCTGGCAGTTGGCCGAGAGTGGCTCTTTATGCCAGTACGGGCCCGAGGCCGCTGATGCTCGCGATAAGCCCCGCTACCCACAGCACGAGGTTGACTCCGCCGGCAGCGAGCCCGGCTACCGCCAGCCCGCGACCGCGGGTGATGCCGTTGGCAGTCTCGCGCAGCCCCCGCCCACCCGTGATCGTGCACACGGTCAACAGCCCAGCGTTGGCGACGAAGACCAGCGCCAGGGTCACGAGCACGGGTGCCCACGCCCCCTGGGCGTCACCCTGAGCTACCTGGGCGAGCGCGGCCGCCCCCAGTTGCACCGCTATGACGTTGCCCGTGATCGACACGATCAGCGGCGCGATGCCCGTCACGAGCGCCCAGGTGGCTGCCGTGCTGCGAGCGGGCGGTGGGGTTGTTCGGCCACGGGCCGGAATGCGCGACGGAACCGGGTTCGCTGGCTCAGCATCCGCGACCGCTACGGGGGTCGCATCCATGGAGCTCATGGGCACGGGCGCTGCATGCACGGGCGAGCCGCACCGGGTGCAGAACCGCGCACCCGGGCGCACCGGCGCCGAGCACACTGAACAGGTCTGCATCGCCGGTCACTCCTCAGGCCTTCGACCGCTTCGGGACGCGGCTCGACGCTCGACAGGCTAGCAAGCGGCTGGCGACACGGCCTCCCCCCATTGACGGGCGGTGTGGGCCAGGCGCACACTGGATGAAGAACAACTCGCCGCCCAGGAGCGCCGGAGGCATCGCCCCGCCACTGGGCGGCGAGTCTGCTCTCTACACCGGCCCGTCACCGTGCCAGCATGAAGCCATGGAACGAGAGATTGACTACCGCGGCCTGATCGCTGCAGTGTCGGCCGGCGACGTGAACGCGTATCGGGCTGCAGAACGACTACGGAATCCCGCGGCCGAAGGCCGACGCATCACCGCGATCGTGATCACGATCGTGTCGGCGATTCTGGGCACGGTCGTTCTCGCCTCATTCCTGCTTCCGCCTCTTGTCGTGCTCGCGGCAGGGGTCGTGTCCGGAGCAGATCCTCGCGAGCTGGTGTTAGTTGTTCCACCCATCATCATCGCGATGACCGTGATCGTGCTGGTGGTTCGCTTTCTGCGGGGTTCGAGGTCAGTCTGGAGCGACCGAGTACGCATGAGCCGCTTCGCTAGTGCGAACGGGTTCGTCTTTGAGACCGAGAGTGCTGGCCCGAGCTACCCGGGCGCGATCTTTGGCCTGGGTTCATCTCGGCTGGTT
>JBBRWT010000016.1:0-30127 GCA_038249035.1 Actinomycetales bacterium | reverse complement strand
GTGAGCAGTCCGGCGACGGCCGGGCCGATCAGGCGCGCCGTGTTGAACGAGGCTGAGTTGAGGGCGACGGCATTGGGCAGGTCGGCGGTGCCGACAAGTTCACCGACGAACGTCTGGCGGGCGGGCGCATCGACGGCCGTGGCGATGCCGAGGCCGAGGGCGAGCAGGTAGACCATCCAGAGTTCGGCGATGCCGAGAACGATGATGAGGCCGAGCATGAGGGCCAATAGGGCTTGGGCGATCTGCGTCATGGCAAGCAGTCGGCGCACGGGCATCCGGTCGGCGATGACGCCCGCGAGGGGGCCGATGACGAGTGCCGGGCCAAACTGCAAGGCCATCGTGACACCCACGGCGGCCGCATCGTTGTCGGTGAGCTCGGTGAGCACGAACCAGTCTTGGGCCGTGCGTTGCATCCAGGTACCGATGTTCGAGATCAGTGCCCCGGCGAACCAGATGCGGTAGTTGACCCCGGCGAGCGAGCGGAACATCGCGTTCACGAATCGGCCAGTCGTCGCAGAATCGGCCGCACCTCCTCGAGAGCGATGCGCTCGGCGGGGCTCAGCGCTTCGAGTTGGGCGTGAAACCACTGCTGACGCAACCGGCGCGTCTCGGCGATGACGTGCTCGCCCGCGGCGGTGATTGTCACCCAGACCATGCGCGCGTCGTCGTCGCTCGGCGCCCGTTGCACGAGCCCGCTGGCTTCGAGGGCATTGAGTGTGCGGTTCATCGAGGGCGCGCTGACCTTCTCGGCGGTCGCGAGGCCCCCAGGCGTGCAGCGCCCTTCGCTGGCGAGGCGCCACAGCACGCCGAGTTGGCTGTCGCTGATTCCCTCGCTGGCGCGCTCGGCGCGAATGCGACGAGCGACCTTTTGAATGAGGACGCGCAACTCTTCTTCGGGGTCGGTTTCGCGGACGCTCACGTAATTAGCCTAGCTCATTACCCGCGCTAACGATAAATTCGAGGATGCTGAGCACGCATCTAGGATCGAGCCAGGAGGCCCCTCATGCCGAAGTTCACCGCCGAGCGCCAGCACCGCACCTTCACCGACGACCACGGTGTTGTCGTGCACCACTACGTGTGGGCTCCCGCCAAGCCGAAGGCCATCGTGCAACTGGCCCACGGTGTCGGCGAGCACGCCCTGCGGTACGAGCTGCTCGCGCAGGCCCTCGTCGCCGCCGGTTACGCCGTGTATGCCGACGACCACCGCGGCCACGGCGCCACGGGAGTCGAGTACTGGAAGGGCGACCTGAGCAAGATCGGCAAGCTGGGTGTTGGCGGGCTGCGCGCCACTGAGCAGAACGTGCTCGAGTTGACGGCGCTGGCGAAGGCGGAGCATCCGGCCGTGCCGTTCGTCATGCTCGGCCACTCGTGGGGCTCGCTAATGGTGCAAAACTTGCTGAACCGCGAGGGGCCGCACCCGTGGAACGCGGTCGTGCTCACCGGCACCGCGCTGCGCACCCCCCTCGACATGAACGGCGGCGACCTCAACGCGCGCCACAAGCACCTCGGCGACACCGGTGCCGAGTGGCTGAGCCGCGACCCGGCTGTGTCGCGCACGTTCGCGGATGACCCGCTCACGACCGATGCGAAGGTGCTGCAACTGTTTGGCGTCGTTGACGGCCTGCGCTTGTTTGGCAGACCGCGCCGGGTGCAGCCGCCCGTGCCGCTGCTCATCATGGTGGGTGACGATGACCCGCTCGGCGGGGAGAAGAGCGCGAAGAAGCTCGCCGATGCCTACCTGGGCCGCGGCGGGCTGACCGACGTTGAGCTCGTCGTGTACCCAGGCGCCCGGCACGAAGTCTTTAACGAGACCAACCAGGCCGAAGTGCGCGCTGACCTGATCGCCTGGCTCGACGATCGGCTGTTTGCAGCGAGCTAGGCAAGCCTGCGCATCTCGGCGGCTTCCAGAAATGCGGAACAACGCGATTCTCGTTCTCTTTCTTCCGCATTTTTGGAAGGGAGCCGAAGGTCACTGCCCCCGGTCACGGCTCCCTGTCGGGAAGCGTCACTGCCGTCAACACGATAACGCTGGGCTCGAGCGCTTCAACGCTGTGAACGCCATCGGGAATTCGCGCGATCGTGTCTATCTCGACCTCGATCGAACGCGTTTCATCGGTGAGGCGGATGCGCCCGCGCACTACCTGCAGCACGGCTTCACCGGGGTTCTTGTGGTCGGGCAATTCGGCGCCGGCAACGAAGCCGATCGCTGTGATGCGCAAGTGCTGCTGATCGAGGTCGATGCGCTGGGAAGCGCGGCCGTGCGGGTTCTCGGCTGCCTGAGCGAGCAGGTGGTCGGCCATGCGATTGAGGTCAAGCGCGATTGGGTCCATGCCCGCACCCTACGCTGGTCGGCACCGGCACCATTCGCCATCAACGGAAGCAGCGCGATCACTACTCGGCAGCAATCCGGCATCTCCGGCTCCGGCTCTAGCTCAGTCCCTGTCGCCGGAGGCGTTATCGGAGTGCTCGGCATTGCTCTGGTCGTGCTGAGCGGCCTCGCCCTGCGTTTCCTCGGGCAGAACCGGCCGACTGCGGTCGACCAGTGGTGGCATGACCTCATGGCCGCGCAACGTGCCGACGCCATCGACGCCATCGACGCCGTCGCGCGGCTGCTCAATGTGGTCGGAGGAACCACGTCGATGACACTCGTGACCATCGCCACCGTTGCGGTGTTTTTCATCGCCAAGCGCTGGCGGGTCGGCATCACCATCGGACTCACGGTGGCCCTCGCATCCGGACTCTCCACGATCATCAAGCTCCTGATTGCTCACTCGCGACCGGACGACGGCATCGTCGCCGCGGCAACGAACTCGTTCCCCTCCGGGCATGCCACCACCGCTGCCGCATTCGCCGTAGCGCTCGCCCTCGCGTTTCGGCGAGTGTGGGTGTGGATGACCGCGGCAGTCTGGGTGTTGCTCATGGCCATGAGTCGCACCTACCTACTCGTGCACTGGAGTACCGACGTGCTCGCGGGTGCCATATTGGGAACCTCAGTCGCGCTCCTGGTCTCCGCAGCCGTGACTGCGGCGCTCGCCGGTCGCACTCTGGCCGAGCCTTTACGCTGATCGACATGATCGCCCCCTTTATTGACGTCGCCGAACTCGATCGCCTGTTCGCAGCCGACGCTCGCGGCGCCGGCGACCGCGCCGGCAACATCGTCATCGTCGACACGCGCTGGTACCTCGACGGCCGGTCGGGCAGCGAAGCGTACGCCGCAGCTCACCTGCCCGGCGCCGTGTTCGTTGACCTCGACGCGTGGCTCGCTGGCCAACCCTCGCCGGCCGCCGGGCGGCATCCCCTGCCCGAGCCACGCGTCTTCGCGCGGGGCATGAGCGCGGTCGGCATCGGCGACGACTCGACAGTCGTGGTCTACGACGACGCCGGGGGAGTGATCGCCGCGCGACTCGTCTGGATGCTCCGAGCTCTCGGGCACGAGGCCGCCGTACTCGACGGTGGAATAGTGGCATGGCAGAGCGCGCACCCGGGCGTGGCCCTCGAGACCGGCCCGAGCGACGTGCGCGACGTGCGCGACGTGCGCGCAGCATCCTTCACCGAACGCGCATGGCCGCCTTCCTTACTCGCCACGATCGACGAAACGCAGACAGCCGCCGCCGACGGCACGGCGCTTGTGCTCGACGCCCGCACCCTCAACCGCTACCGCGGCGAGACCGAGCCGGTGGATGCACGCGCCGGCCATATTCCCGGCGCCGAGAGTCTTTCGTGCCGCGACAACGTGGCCGTCGACGGAACGCTGCTGGCGACCGACGCACTACGGGAACGCCTGACCGCGCTCGGTGCGGCCGACAAGCCCGTGATCAGCTATTGCGGCTCGGGCGTGACCGCGTGCCACACCCTCCTCGTGCTCGAGCACGCAGGGTTCGCATCCGGACGCCTCTACCCCGGATCGTGGTCGCAGTACGCCGCTGACCCCAGCAGGCCGGTTGCCACCGCCAACTAAGGTTGTCCTTATGCACGGTGACGCAATGCACGGTGAAGCAATGCACGGTGAAGCAATGCACGGTGAATACAAGGTGCCCGGCGGCAAGCTCGTCGTCGTTGACCTCGACGTCACCGAGAGTCGTGTCAGCGCGTTCCGTCTTGCCGGCGACTTCTTCGTCGAGCCCGACGAGACGATCGGCGCCATCGAGGCCGCCGTGATCGGGCTGCCCGCCGACACCGATGCCGCGACGCTGACCTCTGCGATTCGGGATGCCCTTCCTGACGGCGCCGTCCTGCTGGGCTTCAGCCCGGAGGCCGTCGCAACGACGATTCGGCGTGCGCTCGCGAGCGCGACAAGTTTCGCCGACTACGACTGGCAGTTGCTCCGCGGCCCCGCACTCGCGCCGTTGCAGCAAATGGCCATGGATCAAGTGCTGGCCGAAGAGGTGGGCGAGGGCCGTCGTGGCCCGACCTTGCGCATCTGGGAGTGGAAGAGCCCGGCCGTCGTGATCGGCTCGTTCCAGTCGATCACCAATGAGGTCGACCAGGCCAACGCCGACAAGTACGGCTTCGAGGTGGTGCGCCGCATCTCGGGCGGCGGGGCCATGTTCATCGAACCCGCCTCGGCGATCACCTACTCGCTCTACGCTCCAGCCGCGCTCGTGCAGGGCATGAGCTTCGCCGACTCGTACGCCTTTCTCGACGCGTGGGTCATCTCGGCTCTGCAGGCGCTGGGCATCGAGGCCAGCTATCAACCGCTCAATGACATCACGAGCCCCGCGGGTAAGATCGGCGGCGCCGCGCAAAAACGCCTCGGCACGGGTGCCGTGCTGCACCACGTGACGATGGCGTACGACATGGATGGCGACCGGATGGTCGAGGTGCTGCGCATCGGGCGCGAGAAGCTCAGCGACAAGGGCATCAAGAGTGCCAACAAGCGCGTCGACCCGCTCAAGTCGCAGACCGGGCTGAGCCGCGACGCAATTATCGACCGGCTTATCGACACGTTCCGATCGCAGAACGGCCTGACCGAGGGCGCAATCACCGCCGCCGAGCAGGCGAGGGCTGACACGCTCGCGGCCGACAAGTTCGGCACGCCCGAGTGGTTGCACCGCGTTCCGTGACTCCGCGCATCCGGGCCATCGCCCTCGTCTTGCTGCTCGCTGGCGTGCTCGTGGGCGGCATCGTGCTGTCGGCCATCACGGGCCAGCTGCCGATTACGCCCACCGAGGTCGCCGGCTCACTGCTGCGCGCCATTGGTATTGACACCTCGTGGGCGCCCACCGACCCGATCGTCGAGAGCACGCTCTGGGTCGTGCGGTTTCCGCGCATCGTCATGGGTCTCGCCGTTGGTGCGGCGCTCGCCGTCGCGGGCGCGGTCATGCAGGCCATCTTCGGTAACCCGCTCGCCGAGCCGGGTGTCGTAGGCGTTTCATCAGGAGCTGCTCTCGGGGCGGCGACGGCGATCGTGCTGGGCGCATCCGTTCTTGGGGGGGTTGGCGTGGCACTCTTCGCGTTTATTGGCGCGCTCGTGGCCACTCTGCTCGTGTACGGGGTCGCGCGCGCGGGCGGACGCACCGAAGTCGTCACCCTGTTGCTCACG
This sequence comes from Actinomycetales bacterium, assembly GCA_038249035.1. Lineage (GTDB taxonomy): Bacteria > Actinomycetota > Actinomycetes > Actinomycetales > Microbacteriaceae > Microcella. The sequence continues at coordinate 24,585 of JBBRWT010000016.1, read as the reverse complement.
GGCATCGCCGTCAACGCCATCGCTCAGGCGGGAATCGCGTTCGTCCTGTTCGTCGCTGATACCTCCAGCCGCGAGCAAATCGTGTTCTGGCAGCTCGGCTCGCTTGGCGGAACCCTCTGGCCCCAAGTTCTCGTCGTCGCCGTGGTGACGATTGCGGGTGTGATGCTCGCCTTCACTCTCGCCCGCCCGTATGACCTGCTCGCGCTGGGTGAACGTAACGCGCGGCATCTCGGCGTCAATGTTGAGCGGTTGCGACTGGGCTCCATCGTTCTCGTCGCCTTACTCACCGGCGTGGCGGTCGCGTTCACCGGTATCATCGCGTTCGTTGGGCTCGTCGTGCCGCACATCATTCGCATGGTCATCGGGCCCGCCCACCGTGGTCTCATTCTTGCAAGCGCCGTCGGCGGCGGCGCGCTATTGGTACTCGCCGACCTACTCACCCGCACGCTTGTGGCGGGCGCTGAGTTGCCGATCGGCATGCTCACCTCCCTCGTCGGGGGGCCGTTCTTCTTCTGGCTGCTCTACCGGCAGCGCCGCCGCAGCGGGGGGTGGGCATGAGCGCCGCTGAGCGGGCTGGAGTCGTGCCGGTGGCGGCGGGCGAGGCCGTGATCACGGCCCGTGGTATTCGCGTGCGCCGCGATGAGCGTGAGATTCTCGCCGAGATCGACCTTGACGTGCGCGCGGGCGAGGTGCTCGCGCTCGTGGGGCCGAATGGCGCTGGCAAGTCCACTTTGCTGTCGGTACTCAGTGGCGACCTGAAGCCGAACGACGGCACCGTCGAACTGCTGGGTCGGCCCGTTGGCGCCTATCGAGCGCTTGAGCTGGCTCGCCGCCGCGCCGTGCTCACCCAGGCCAACGCCGTCAGCTTTCCGTTTCGCGTCATCGAGATCGTGCAGATGGGTCGTAGCCCGTGGCTGCGCACCGCCGAGCTCGCCGAAGACCAGTTAGCGGTGATGACGGCCATTGAGGTCACCGACATCACGCACCTGCTCGGCCGCCGATTTACGAGCCTCAGTGGCGGCGAGCAAGCGCGCGTCTCGCTTGCCCGCGTGCTGGCGCAGACCACGCCCATCGTGTTTCTTGATGAGCCCACGGCTTCTCTCGACCTTCGACACCAAGAAGAGATCATGCGCCTCGCCCGTCATCTCGCCGCCGACGGACGCGCGGTTGTCGTCGTCGTGCACGACCTCTCGCTCGCGGGCGCGTACGCCGATCGCATCGCCCTGCTCGATCACGGTCGGCTCGACGCGGTCGGCACGCCTCTCGGCGTCATGACGGCCGACCGCGTCGGGCGGGTCTACGGGCTTGAGGTGCAGATTCACCGACTCGGAGCATCCGACCGCCCGATCGTTCTGCCCTTACGTGACTGAGTATTGCTCTCTTCAGGGCGGGTAGGGTAGACCCGTGATCGAGTGGTGGGGTTGGGTGCTCATCGGCGTTGGCGTCGTCGTTCTCGGCGTGCTCGCGCAGCGCTTTCGACTCATCGACCTGCGAGGCGGCGGCCGCCGTGGCGGCTCGGGAGGCGGGCTCGTCGGCATTGGCGATGAGGTTTTCAACCCCACGCGCCACGAAGCGGCACTCGAGCTCGACCGGCAGACGGCACTGCCTGCCCCGGCGCCTGTCGCGGGTAACGGCGATCTCGGCGTGATCCAAGCCGAAGGCGATCCGGATGCTGGCGACGGCTACGGAGGCAGCATCCGCCTGTAAGGCGCGGTCAGCACGCCCGGCTCCTGCTCACGGCGATCAGCTAGTCGTTCTTCCGTTTGCTTCACCGCGCGCAGATAGCATATTGTATACTGTATGTCTCGTGCGCCTGCTCCTCATCAACTTCGAGTTGCCGTAATCGGCGCCGGGATGGGGGGAATTGCGGCTGCTGTTCGGCTACGTGCCCGCGGTGCCGACGTGACAATTTACGAACGGGCGGCTGCCTTGGGTGGCGTCTGGCGCGACAATCGGTACCCGGGTGCAGAGTGCGATGTGCCGTCATTTCTCTACTCGTTTTCGTTCGCTCCCAAGTCAGACTGGAGCCGCAGCTACGCGGGCCAGGCCGAGATTCTGCGCTATCTCAACGACACGGCGGCGAGCTTCGACCTTCTCGACCACATGCGGTTCGACCACGAATTGAACGCGGCGACCTGGCTCGACGACGAATCACAGTGGCGCCTCGAGTTCGCGAACTCTCACACCACGCAGGTTGACATGGTGGTCTACGCGTGCGGCCAGATGAGCACTCCCGCGGTGCCGCCCGTTGCCGGCGCTGAACTGTTCGAAGGCCGTGCAGTTCACACGGCTCGCTGGCCCGATGACCTCGACCTCGCGGGCAAGAAGGTGCTCGTCGTCGGCGCCGGCGCAAGCGTCATCCAGGTGGTTCCCGAGATCGCTACGGTCGCGGCTCAGGTCACGATTCTGCAGCGCAGCCCGGGATACGTCTTGGCTAAAGACAATGGGCCGGCACCGCGAAACCAGTCGCGTCTGGCCACAAAGTGGCGACGATATCGCAGCTACTGGAGCAAAGAACTGCGAACACCGCGACTGATTCGATGGCCACGCTTGGTGCGAGGCCCAGAGCGTCGCTTTCGCCAAGAATTGTCGACCTGGGTTCCCGAGTCACGACTGCACGAGGTGGTCGAGCCTCGTGATCGATACGGCTGCAAACGCATCCTGGTCTCGAACGCTTGGTACCCCGCGCTTCGACGACAGAATGTCGAGGTTCGCGAGGAGGCTCTTGAACGGCTCGAGGCCGACGGCGCGGTGACCCTCTCGGGCGAGCGCATTCCGGCAGACGTCATTGTGTACGGCACAGGTTTTCACACAACCAGGTTTCTCGACGGTATCGATGTGCGTGGCCGCGGCGACGAGCGACTTACCGACGTCTGGAGCGGCGAGCCCTACGCCTACCTGGGAATCACCGTTCCGGGGTTTCCGAACATGTTTCTCTTGTACGGCCCGAACACGAACCCGGCGTGGAACAGCGTGCTCTTCATGCTCGAAGCACAAGCAACATTCGTGGCGCAGATGGCGGCCCGCTGGCAGCGCACCGGCGGAGCATCCATTGAGGCAACGCAACAGGCGACAGAGCGCTTTCGCGAGCAAATGGATCGAAAGAGCGCGCGCAGCATCTGGATGACCGGGTGCACCAACTGGTACCTGTCGGCGCGGGGCCGCAACACCCAAAACTGGCCGAGCTTGGCGACAACCTACTGGTGGCGCACTCACTGGATTCGATGGTCAGACCTGACCATCCGAGCCACTACTCGCTGAACGCTTCCGCCGGCAATAGGCGCATGACCGCGTGACCAGTCTCGCCGATGTGCAAGCGCGCTGATTCAGCGGCGTCGTCGCGGCGATCGTGGTGCAAGAGACCGAGCAGTCTGTCTTGACCGTGAGCCCAGTCGGCCCCCAATTCGGTCGCCACTGGGTGAAAGTAGAAGCGAGCGCGTTTTTCCAGCGTTTCGCCAATCACGGCGAGCACGCGGTTGCCCGAAACGCGACGCACCTCAGCGTTGAACTCTCGTGCTGAGCGAGAGATTGCCGCCTGATCATTCCGCTTGGCGGCGTCACGACTCATCGCCACGATCGATGCGAGCGATGCGCGGTCGCTGTCGGTGGCCCGAGTGGCGGCCAATCGAGCGAGTTCCGATTCGATTCCCTGTCGGGCCTCGAACAATTCGGCGAGTTCCTTTTGCGAGCGCTCGCGCACGTAGACCCCATAGCGCGGCCGGAGGTCGACCCACCCTGCCTCTCCAAGAGCGCTGAGCGCTTCTCGCACTGGGATGCGGCTCACCCCGAAATACTCGGCGAGCGAACCCGCTCTCAAGCGAGAACCGGGAGCGAAGCGTCCGTCAATGATCGCTTCTTCCATCGACCCGTAGATCTGGGTGGCGAGAGACCCCGACGTCAAGACGGGAGGCTGACCACTATCTGTCACGTCGATCTCCGCTCATGGTCTGCCCATTATCGTCCATCTCACCCTCTCCCTGCTCTCCCTGCTCTCCCTGCTCACCGTGCTCGCCGTTCGGCCCCAGGTAGGCGAGAGCGGCAAGCACATACATGACGGCACAGTCGACCACGTCGTTCTCGTAGGCGAAATCGTCGACGCCCGCCGACAGAAACGGCTGGGGCCCAAAGCACAGTGCGTCAACCCCTACCCGTCGCCAACGACTCGCGTCACTCGCAGGCAGCCGAATGGCTAACTCCGGCTCTCCTAATCCGGCCTCGTGAGATGCACGTAGCCATGATCGACCGAGCCTCATTGACATGTCAGTCTGGTTCGGATCCCACCCCTTCAGTCGCTGTACAGTGACGATGCCGGGGCCAACTGCCGCGTCTATTCGCTCTCGAACCATGTTTTCAACGACATCGAGGGTGAGACCCGGAGGAATGCGCAGATCGACCTCGGCGCGCGCGAAGGTGGCGATTTGGCCGATAAACGAGCCCGATTCGATCACCCCGACGTTGGCGGAGAGCGTAAAAGCCGAATCCGCATCCACAATGGTGGGGTCGGCGGGCACAGCGAATCCCGTCAGTGCATCAATCGCCGACACAGCCGAGGCGATGCGCGCAGACGCAGAAGTGTCTCGTTTCACAGCGGATGAGTGCCCCGCGATACCGTGTGTCGAGATCTCCAACCACAGCACACCCTTCTCACCGACCGCGAGGCGACCGAATCCGGCGCCCTCCCCGCAGATGAGAGCATCGCCCGGCAGTTCGGGCAGGGTGCTCAGCAAGTGCTGGGCTCCGTTCGCGCCGAAGACCACCTCATCGCTTACGGCGGTGAACACGATTCTGCCGTTCCACTCTTCTCGTCGGCGCGCTAGTTCGACCAGCGCAAAAGACATCGCGGCGACAGCGCCCTTCATGTTGCCCATTCCGAGCCCATAGAGCCGCTCGCCGACGGCCGTCAGCGTGAACGGATCGACCGACCACGACTCGAGGGGTCCGGGGGGCATCGTGTCGAGGTGCACATTGAGCGTCAGCGTGCGCCCGGGCCGGCCCGAGTCGACCACCGCGACGACGCTCGGCATCATCGCATCTGTGCTTTCAAGCTGCGCAGACAGACCGTTGTCGGTGAGAAAGGTGTGCACGACGTCGGCGACCGCGCGAGTGTCGCCCGGCGGGTTGACGCTCGGCGCGGCAACAAGTTGGGCACAGAGTTCAACGATTGCCAGACGTTGCTCCTCGAAGTGAGTTCGAACGTCTCCCGTGGGTAGAACCGAATGCATCAGGTACTCCTTTCAGCGACATTTCGTCGCGGATCAGCGGCGACAATCAACTCGCCGCTGTCGAATCCGGCTCCGGCTCCGGCTCCGACTCCGGCTCCGACTCCGGCACAGACGACTCCACCGAATACCGGGTCTGCAAAGGGAAGTTCACGCACAAGGTGGCCGCGCTCGCGAAGGTCGGCGATAGACCGGTGCCCGGTTTCGATGAGCAACTCACCAGATTCACTGCGCCAACGCGGAGACGCGATCGCATCTCGAAGGCTCTCTTTGCGGTAGCGAACCCGAGCGAGAATCTGCAGGAGCGTTTGAACTTGCCCATCAGCACCGGGGGTCGCGAGCGCGACCGCACCCCCCTCTCGCGTCTCAACGATTGCGGGGGCAAGAGTGTGCACGGGGCGGGACGCCGGGCGAGGGCGATTGTTGCCCGTCGTAAAGCCTGCGGCGCGGTTGTTCAGCACGATTCCGAGTTCGGGCACGAACACTCCCGACCCGAAGTCGTCGAAGACGCTCATCAGTGACGAGACCACAAGCCCGCTCGAGTCGGCGACGGCCACGCCGGCGGTGTGCAGATAGCCGCGTGGGCCGCCCCGCCGACCCGCCCGTTCGACATCAACCGAGAGTTCGAGCTCAAGCAATCGAGCACCCTGAACCGCAACATCATCACGGTAGGCGAACGCTGCCTCCGTGGCCTCGACCATGAGGTGGTCAAGGAGCTCGATCGACCGCGGGGTGTTCGACTCGAACCAGCGTGCGGCCATCGCCAGCAGTACGCCCTGTGACGCAGGTGGCTGCACGTGCACACGACCGCCGCTCCACGGCCCGGCGATTGCGGCCGTGACGGTTGTGCGGTGCTCAAGAAGGTCGCGCTCGCGCAACGCCCCACCGGCGCTGCGCACCGCGGCGACCAACGCGCGTCCACCCTGACCACCCATGACCGCGGCAGCTCCGACTTCGCTGAAGTGTTCGAGCAGGCGCCCGAGTTCCGGCTGCGCGAAGAGGGTGCCGTCGGCCCCGTGCTCCCCATCGGTCTGGGCAAGCAATGACCACTCCTTACCCCCATACCGCGCAAGGCGATCCCGTTGCGAGGTGACCGCATGACTCAGTGACGCATCGACGACGAAGCCCTCGTGAGCGAGTCGAATAGCGGGGGCCAGCAGGCGGGCTATGGGCAGACTGCCCCAACGAGAGTGCAGTGCGATCCAGGCGTCAGGAAGCCCAGGAACGGTGACGGATGCTCCGCCGTCGAGAGTCCAGGCAGAGGGTGCCTCGCGCGCACTTCGGCCGGTGCCATTGATGGCGACTACGGCGCCGCGCGGCTCTCGCACCAGCGCGAGGAGGTCACCCCCGAGGCCCGCTGCGTCGGGCAAGACGACCGCGATAACGGCCTGCGCGCTGATCGCGGCATCCACCGCATTACCGCCATTGCGCATGACGTCGCGTGCGGCGTCGGCCGCCAGGGGATGCGCGGCCGAAACGACACCATGATTGACCAGCTGACTCATGACCGCTTATTGTATACTAAATACACCACGCAGTGAGAGAGAGAACCGTGCCTACGCCGCCTAACACCGTGCTCGACATGTCAACTGGCCTTGCCCGAGAGCTCATCGATGCTGGATACGAGGCGGCTGTTTCTCGGGGCGTGTCGCTCGCATTCGTGGTTGTCGACCGTTCGGGCACCGTGGTCGCCAGCCTGCGAAGTGATGGAGCCCAGTTAGGTGCTCTATCGCTGGCCGAAGACAAGGCATTCACCGCCGCGTCGTTTGCGTCGCCGACTGCACGGTGGACCAACTCATCGCAGCCAGGAGGGGCCGACTGGGGGTTGACCGGCAGCCTGCGCGGTCGAGCTTCGATCATTCCCGGCGGCGTGCCGGTCGTCATTGACAACCAGTTGATCGGAGCGATCGGTGTCAGCGGCGCCGCTTCGTCAATCGACCATGACTGCGCGATGGCGGCCATTGAGTCCGTTGGGCTCGGCGTCGAGCCGTGACGACCGCGCTCGTGCTCGGAGGAGCCACCGGTATCGGTGGTGCGATCGCCCGTGCTCTTGCGGCCCGAGGTGACCGAGTCGTGGTTGCTGATCGCAATGCCGAGGCCGGGCGCGAGCTGGTTCAGAGCATTGGTAGCAGCCAGGCACTCTTCGTCCATTGCGACCTTGAAAACGATTCTGCGTCGGAGGATGCCGTGGTTGCGGCAACAGAGTTCAGCACTGGTGAGCTCGACGACCTTGTCTACACCGCGGGGCTGCTCGAGGCGATGCCCCTCGCCGCCTGGAGCCGAAGCGCGTGGGAGCGCTCGCTCGCCGTCAACCTCACGGCCCCCTTTTTCGCTGTGCAAGCGGCGAGGTCAGCGCTCGCCCGATCGCCTCGCGGCCGCGTGATTCTGACCTCGTCCACGGGCGCCCTACGCGGCCACGCGGGTATGCCCGCCTACCACGCGTCGAAAGCCGGAATGCTGGGACTCATGAGATCGCTTGCCGACGAATTGGCGACCGACGGAACGACGGTCAACTCGATTCTGCCCGGCTGGATTGACACGCCCTTCAACGACGCGTACTGGAGCCACCAGGCAGACCCCGACGCAGCGCGTGTGGCGCTCGAGTCGAGCATCCCCCTCAAAAGACAGGGCGTGCCCGACGACGTGACCGGTGCTGTGCTGTTTCTCGCCTCGTCGCAATCGTCGTACATCACCGGTCAGTCGATCGTCATCGACGGCGGCTTCACGGCCGTATAAAAGGAGCATAGATACATGTCTCGTGCGTCACTACTTCATCTCTCGACGACCCTCTCGTCATCGGGTGTCGGGCTCGATCCGTCGGATGCGGATCCGCTGACCTTTCACCGGCGCATGCCCGAATACGAGCGGACCCCGCTTATCGAGGTGCCGAGCATCGCCGCTCGGCTCGGCGTTCGAGCCGTTCACGTCAAAGACGAATCCCGACGGCTCGGCCTGCCTTCGTTCAAAATGCTGGGAGCGTCGTGGGCAACCGCACGGGCGATCGCCCGAACGTGGCATCCTGAGCTGGGGTCAGATCTCGACTTGCAGCCCATTCGCGACGCTGTGCTGTCGGGGCCGCGCCGCCGCCTGGCAGCAGCCACCGACGGAAACCACGGCAGAGGTGTCGCGCGTATGGCGGCACTCCTCGGCCTCGACTGCATGATCTTCGTGCCCGCTGGCACCGCCCGTTCCCGAATCGACGACATCGCCTCGGAAGGCGCTGAGGTTCAGGTCGTGGAGGGCTCCTACGACGACGCAATCGTGAGGTCAGCGCAAGAGGCCGATGACAACACGCTCATCATCTCCGACACGTCGTGGGAGGGCTACACCGAAACACCGATCGATGTCATCCAGGGCTACTCGACTTTGTTTCGAGAGATCGACGCGGCGTTGTCAGACGTGCACACGCCATCGCCGACTCACCTGGTGCTGCAATCAGGCGTCGGCTCGTTTGCGGCAGCAGGACTCAGCCATGCTCGTCGCACGCGGCGAGCAGACGAACTGCACATCGCCATCGTGGAACCAACCGCTGCGAATTGCCTGCAGCGAAGCGCGATTGCTGGCCAGCTCGACGAGGCGCCGGGGCCACACGACTCGACCATGGCCGGGCTCAACTGCGGGTTGCCCTCAGTGGTCGCGTGGCCGATCGTCTATGCGCTCGCCGACTCGTTCATCAGCATTGACGACGGCTGGGCCTTCGAGGCCATGGCGCTACTGGCCGAGGTCGGAATCGTCGCCGGAGAGTCGGGGGCGGCGGCTCTCGGCGGCCTGCTCGCGATGGTCGACACCGGCCACGCCGAGCAGATCGGGCTCAATTCTGAATCGATCGTGATCGTCATCAACACGGAGGGCGCGACAGACCCGCACAATTTTTCTGACGTCACTTCCCTCGATCCGATCGAGGTCGCGACATCGGCAGGTGAGCGTCGCCGCACGCACGGAGCTACCCTCCGTTGACAGAGTCGTTGAAGGCCTCCGGCCCTTTCGGCCCTCGTGCAGGACTCCTCGGATTTATTCTGATTGGTCTTGTGGCGGGATACCTCTCGGGCCTGTTTGGCGTGGGGGGAGGCGTTCTGATCGTTCCCGCGCTCGTGCTGGCGCTCGGCTTTGCTCAACGTCGAGCGAATGGAACCTCGCTTGCCGCAGTCGTTCCGATTTCGATCGTCGGCGCGATCGCCTACGTGGTCGCCGGGCACGTTGACTTTGCCGTTGCCGGCATTGTCTTTCTCGGTTCGGCGATCGGGGCGTATGCCGGAGTGCGCCTACTACATAGCCTGCCCGACTTGGTTTTACGGTGGGTCTTCGTCGCCTTTCTGATCGTGGTCGCCATTCGATTGGCGATCGACACACCAACCCGCACCACCGACATAGAGTTCACGGTGCCTCTCGTGCTGGGTTTGCTTGCTCTCGGCCTCGTGACAGGCACCCTCTCGGGCCTGCTCGGGGTGGGGGGCGGAGTCATTATGGTGCCCATTCTCATCACGGCCTTTGAGATAAGCGACTTGGTCGCCAAGGGGGTATCACTACTTGTCGTCATTCCCACGGGCATAATCGCGACGGTGCTCAGCGTGAGGCGAGGAGGCGTCGACCTGCGAGCGGCGGCCATCATCGGAGGCGGAGGCGCGCTCACGGCCTTGGGCGGCGCCGCGACGGCGTTCATCCTTCCGCCAGCAATCGCGGGGGTGCTGTTTGGCGCTTTCCTCCTGGTGATCGCCGTACGCATGGCCGTCGTTGCTGTGATGCTCCATCGAGCAGGGAAAGAATGAGGGCCATGAACGAACATCGAGCTGGGCGACCACTAGAGGGCCGTGTTGCGATCATCACGGGCGGCGCAGGGGCAATCGGCTATGCGATCGCTCACCGATTATCGCTTGACGGCGCTCGCGTTGCTGTCGCCGACCTGAATCAAATGGCCTGCCAGCAAACGGCTGACGAGATTGCCGCCCAGACCGGCGGAGTACTCATGGGCGTCGCTCTGGACGTTACTGACCGTCAATCGGTGGAAGAGGCCGCGAACACGATTGAGGCGTCGCTGGGAGTCTGCGACGCTATTGTTCCGAACGCGGGAATTCTGCACCTCGAATCGTCGCTCACCATGGACGATGCCGCCTGGGCCCGAGTTCTTGAGGTCAACCTCACGGGGGCATTCATTACTGCGACGACCTTCGCCCGCCGCCTCGTGGACAAGAGCGCACCCGGAACGATCGTCTTCTCGTCGTCTTTGTTCGGGCTTCGGGGTGGCGCGACCAACGCCGCCTACTCCGCGTCGAAATTCGGCATCATCGGCCTGTCACAGAGCATGGCCGCCGACCTCGCTTCAGCGAGCATCCGCGTGAATGCGGTGTGCCCCGGTCAGATCGACACGGGCATGCTTCGTGATCTTTTCCGTTCGCGGGCCGAAGAATCTGGCCAATCGGTCGACGACGAGCGGACTCAATTCGAGGCACGCATCCCCCTCGGAAGCTTGGGTACCGTCGACCAGGTGGCCAACGCGTACTCCTACTTTTCGAGCGATGCGAGCGCCTACGTCACCGGTCAGCACCTCATCGTCGACGGGGGGTGGCAGGTCGGGTGAAGTGCACCCGATGACTCCGGCACACCCTGGCCTGTCGCAATCCGCCCGACAAGTGTCCAACAGGCATCCTCTCCGTCACTCATCGGTGTCCCTCTGTGGGATGACGCACGGCGTTCAAGACAAGCTGATCGTGACCCGGAATGAGGTGGGCCTCAGTTTCGCGCGCCACTTCGAGTAACTTGCCGAATGAAGCCTTGGCGTCAAGTTCGTCTTGCTTCGTACCGCCGGCATATGACCCGCAGTGCACGTTGTCGAGAAAGTTCTGGCCAAGGTCGGCCGCGTCGCCCGCCATGATCCATGTGCCTGTATCGGGCAGATCGACACGAAACGACTGGTGCCCAGGGGTGTGTCCGGGCGTTGACACAGCAAACACCCCAGGAGCGATCTGTTCGTCGCCATCGAGTACGTGCCAGCGAGTCGTCGGTTCGGACCAGTCGGGTTGGTGGAAGCCTTCAGCGATGCTGACGGAGCCATTGCGCACGAACTCGAGCTCGCGCTGCTGAATGGCCACGGGAACTCCGGCCCGGGCAAGCGTTGGGATGCCGCCCGAATGGTCGACGTGCAGGTGAGAGATCGCCGCGAGGGCGATGTCGGCGGGCGTCAGGCCCACTTCGGCGAGCGCAGTGACGAGAGGGTTGCTTCCCTTGCCCCAAGTGAAGCGGTCGGCAGGCGGCTCGGGGTATAGCTGCCATTCTTCAGCGATGTTCGCAGCACCCACGCAGCCTGCGGAGTATGCGGCCGAGACGTCAGACGATTCGTGAGCGACGCGTGACATGCCCGTGTCGAGCACGATCCACCCGTCACTGGTTTCTACAAGCGTTCCGTAGAGCGGCTCCCAATACAGGTGGTGCCGACCGCCCGCGAGCGACAGGCTCTTCGACACTCGTTCAGCGCCGTACTGGAGAAAGAATAGGCGGTGGGCCAGCATTCTTGAACTCTAGCGATTCTGATCGTTGGCCTTGATCGTTGGTGTTGGTGCGGGCGACGGTTGTGGGGCGCACGCACGGCTGGGCCTACCTGTCGTTGGTACGTCGTGAGGTCAGCGCGTCGTGAAGTCAGCGCGTCGTGAGGTCGGCGTACTCGGGGTGCCGGCGCATCCAGGTCACGACGAAGCCGCACACGGGCTGCACGCGGTCGGTGCTCGAGGTGCGCAGGTCGTCGAGAATCGCCTGCACCACGTCGCCGCCGACGCCCTTGTTGCGCATGAGCGGCGGCACTTCGGCGTGCAACAGGCGCAGGGTCGAGCCGAGGTGGTCGTAGATGATCCACCCTTGCAACTCGTCGCCGTCGTAGACGGCGTAGCGCTCGGCGTCGGGCTCGTGGGTGACGGTGAGGCTCATGGGCAAACCTTACCCGGTGCGGCCTTAAGGGGCGGGCGGGGTAGCTCCGGGTGGGGTAGCCCTGGGCGGGGTAGCCCCGGGGCCGGGATTGCTTCCGCTCAGTAGCTTCCAGATCGCGAAGCCCGCGCCGACGAGCACCGCGAGGTCGTCGGTCAAGCCCAGCGGGCCGGTGAACAATTCGGGAATCACGTCGATCGGCGAGATGCCGTAGGCAATCGCGCCGAGCGCGACGAGAACAGACGACAGAATGGCGCGGCCTCGGCTCATGCCCTCACGGTACCGTCTGAGACCCACTGCGGCGGAGAGCGCAGCTGTGCAAGTACTTTAGTTGCTAAAGTATGTGCATGACTGAACCGGCACCGACCATCCCGCACACCATCGCCCTCTTCGGAGCCACCGGCAAGACCGGCCGACATGTACTCACCCAGGCTCTCGAGGCCGGCTACAGCGTTCGCGCCCTCGCCCGCCGACCCGAGTCTATTGAGCTGAAAAGCGAGCGGCTCGTCGTCATCGGCGGCGACGTGCTCGACGCAGCCGTGGTGCGTGAGACCGTGCGGGGCGCCGACGCCGTGGTGAGTGTCTTTGGCCAGGTGAAGGGCTCGCCGCACACACTGCAGACCGACGGCACGCAACACATTGTCGACGCGATGGCCGACGAGGGCATCCGGCGCATCATTTCGCTTTCGGGCGGTGGCTTGCCCGCCGAGCAACATGATCAGCCGAAGGTGCCCGACAAGATCATTCGGTTTCTGCTGGGCGTCATGGCGCCGCAGGTGCTCGCCGACGCGAAGGGCCACCTCGACGTGCTGAAGCGCAGCGGCCTTGACTTCACCGTTGTGCGGGGCCCGCGGCTCACCGATGCCCCCGCCACGGGCAACTACCGGGTCGGCTGGGTGGGGGTCAATGCGAGCACGCAGATCGCCCGCGCCGACCTGGCTCGTTTCATCCTCACGCAGCTCGATGACACGACCTTCGTGCACGAGCTGCCGTTCGTGAGCAAATAGTGGATGCCCGCGCCGAGTCACTCGCGAGCGCAGGGTCTCTCATGCGGGCCCAGTCGCTCGCCCGCGTCATCGAGCGTATGGCGGTCGTCACGCGCGAGGCCTCGGCGCGGGGCGCCTACCCGTTCAAGGCTCTCGGGCTCGGGCGGGCAAGTATGAACCTGCTCTTCACGCTCGCCCGCGGTGACGGCGCCCGGGTCGCCGAGCTGGCCGATCGGCTCGGCATCACGAGTGGAGCCGTGTCGCAAACCGTCGACACACTGCGCGCCGCCGGCCTCGTGACGAGCGAAGTGAGCGCCGACGACAAGCGGGGGCGGGTCATTCGGCTCAGCCTCGAGGCTCGCCGCGAGATCGACGGTTTCGAGCGGCGGTACGTCGACGCCGTCGCCCCGGCGTTCGACGCCCTCAGCACCGCCGACGTGCTCGAGCTTGACCGAATTCTGTCGGCCGTTCGCGTCGCAGCCGAGTCGGCGCACCCGCTTCAGGGCTCGGCCACTCGGCCAGCGAACACGCGCGACTTGGTCGGCAGCGGGGCAGCATCGTGACCGATCACGCAGGCGGAGCCGTGCTGGTCACGGGCGCCACCGGCAACGTCGGCGCGGGTGTGGCTCGGCACCTGCTGAGCAGGGGCGTCCGCGTCGTGAGCGCCGTGCGCGATGCAGCCGACCCCGGTATCGTCGCGGGCACGGAAGCGCGCGCGTTCGATTTCGAAAACCCATCAGGGTGGGCGGATGCCCTTGCCGGCGTCGACCGCCTCTTTCTGTTGCGCCCGCCGCCCATCGCCGACGTGCAGAAATATCTGTTTCCTGTCATCGACACCGCGCTACAGCACGGGGTGCGACACATCGTGTTTCTCTCGTTGCAGGGAGTGCAGTTCAACCGCGCCACCCCGCACCACGCCGTCGAGAAGTACCTGCGGTCGCTGAAAGCACCGTTCACCTTTTTGCGTCCCAACTTCTTCATGCAGAACCTGTCGACCACGTACGCCGCCGAGATTCGCGATCGCGGCGAGATTGCCGTACCCGCTGGGCACGCTCGAACCGCGTTCATCGACACGGACGACATTGGTCGGGTCGCCGCTCGCGTTCTCACCGAATCCGGCCACCTGGGCAAGGCGTACACGTTGTCGGGGGAACAGTCGCTCAACTACAACGACGTCGCCCGCATACTCACCGCCGAGCTGGATCACGAGGTGCGCTACACCCGCCCGACGCCCGATGAGTACGCCGAACTGCTACGCCAGCAGGGCGCGACGCAGGAATACATCGACGTGCAGGCGATGATCTATAAGGTCGTGCGCCTCAACGTTTCGGCTTTGCCCAACCGCATGGTGCGGCGCCTCACTGGCGCCCCGGCGACGACCTTCGCCGAGTTCGCGCACCGTGAGCGCGCGGTTTGGACGCCCACGGCCTCGACGCCCACGGCCTAGTCGCGGCGATCTGGGCGCGCGGCATCGTTCGCGGCTGAGCTGATGGGAACGCTGCGCGTCTGAATGATCGACTGGTAGAGGCGACCACTGGTTTTGACGGTGCGCTCTTGCGTTTCGTAGTCGACGCGCACGAGCCCGAAGCGTTTGTCGTAGCCCCAGGCCCACTCAAAGTTGTCCATGAGTGACCAGTAGAAGTAGCCCTGAACGTTGGCCCCGGCATCGACAGCGTCGAGCACGGCGTCAAGGTGGAGGCGCAAGAACTCAGCACGCTCAACATCGTCGACCGAGCCATCGGCGCCCACGGCATCGGTGTAGGCCGCGCCATTCTCGGTCACGTACAGCGTCACCCCGGCGGGCCGGGCGTACTCGACCTCCACCCGCTTTAGCAGGCGGGTGAGCCCCTCGGGCTGAACCTCCCACCCCATGGCCGTGACAGGCAAGCCGCGCGAGTGGGTGAAGATGCCGTCGCCGGCCGGAAAGGGCGAAAGCTTCTGACGCTCAGAGGGGGCAGCGGTCGTCAGTTCTGCAGCAGTGGGCGGCCGGGCGCTGACGGCGTCACCGTGGTAGTAGTTGATGCCCAGGGCGTCAATGGGGGTCGCGATGGCGGCCAGGTCGCCGTCGACAACGGGCAGGCGCAGTCCCCGCGCATCCAGATCGGTCAGCAGGTCGCTGGGGTACGCGCCACGGAAGATCGGGTCGAGAAAGAGCCGATTGTGCTGCGCGTCGATGCGGCGAGCCGCGTCGACATCGCCCGCATCATTCGGGTCGAGCGGGTCAGCCACCGTCATGTTGAGCGTGATGCCGAGGCTCAGCGCTGGGTCGAGTCGCCGCAGACGCTGGGTCGCCAGCCCGTGACCGAGCAAGAGGTGGTGAGCGGCATCCAATGACGCTTGGGGGTTCTGCATGCCCGGCGCGTGTTCCCCGCTCAAATAGCCGAGGAACGCCGAGCACCAGGGCTCGTTGAGTGTCGTGAAGTTGACGACCCGATCGCCGAGCACGGTGTGCACGTCGGCGGCGTAATCGGCGAAGCGCAGGGCAGTATCGCGGGCGGGCCAGCCGCCGGCCTCCTGTAAGGCCTGCGGCAAATCCCAGTGGTACAGGGTGAGCCACGGCGTAATGCCGGCAGCAAGCAACTCGTCAACCAGCCGCGAGTAGAAGTCGAGGCCTGCCGCGTTGGCGGTGCGGCCGTCGGGCTGCACTCGCGCCCACGAGGTGCTGAAGCGGTACACCTGGGCGCCGAGCTCGCTCATGAGCGCCACGTCGTCACGATAGCGGTCGTAGTGCTCGCACGCGCGTTCGCCGCTGTCGCCCCCGACGACCGCCCCCGGCACACGACAGAATGCGTCCCAGATGGAATCGGCCCGGCCGTCGCGGTGCGTCGCACCCTCTATCTGATAGGCCGCAGTGGCCACACCGAGAAGAAAGTCGGCCGGAATCGGGCGCACAGGTGAGCCCGGCAATGAGGCCGGCGTTTCCGATTCGGCGGCGGGGGTGGTCATCTCTGAGTTGCTCCCTGCATGATGCCGCCCACGAGGTTGCGACAGGCGACGACGAACACGATCAACAGTCGGATCGGTCTCAGAGTAACCCCAGCCCTGACTAACGAGCAGTCGAAGACGCACCGGCCCGCCTACCCCGACTAGGCTCGTCGGGTGATCCGAGCCGCCCGTTCTGCCGTCGTACTTGCTGTTGCCGTCTCGGTGCTCCTGGCCGGGTGCGCAGTGCAGCGTGAGCCGCTCGCGCTCGAGCCGACGCCCTCGGCAACACCCTCCCGCTCGGTGACGCCGACACCCACCCCAACGCCGACGCCGACCTTCGACACCGCGCGGTTTTCGATCGACGACCCTGCGAGCCTCTGGGTTGTCGTGAACAAGCTGCGCCCTCTGAGCCTGGCCAGCTATTCACCGGGCGACCTGGTGCGCGCGAACATCACGGCCACGCAAGACATGCTGATGCGCGCCGAGACCGCGGCGGCTGCCGAGGCCATGTTTGCCGCCGCGCAAAGTGAAGCAGGGCTCGCCCTGCGACTCGAGAGTGCGTTCCGCAGTTTCGAGAGCCAGACCCGTATCTACAACGGCTGGGTCAACAGTCTCGGCCAGGCGGGCGCCGACTTGACGAGCGCTCGGCCCGGTCACAGTGAGCACCAAACAGGCTTCGCCATCGATATCGGAGCGGTACCCGCTTCGTGCTCGCTCGATCAGTGCTTCGCCGACACGCCCCAGGGTCAGTGGCTCGCCGCTAACGCATACCGTTTCGGATTCACACTGCGGTACCCGAACGGCATGACGCCGACCACGGGCTACGAGTTCGAGCCCTGGCACTACCGGTACCTGGGGCTCGAGCTTGCCGCCGAACTGCACTCCACGGGCATCCTGACGCTCGAAGAGTTCTTCGGGCTGCCGGCCGCACCCGACTACGCGGGCTAACGAGCTCTTTCAACCCGTGGGCTCAGCGCGGCAACGCGACCTAGCGCGTCGAGGCAAGCACGAGGGCGTCGACGATGCGCTCGATGATGGGCCGCGGCGTGGCCAGAATGAGCCTGATGTGCCCGGCACCGATGACGCCGCACGCTCGCCCGTCGGTCACCGACAGTTTGGCGCGCTTCTGTAGCGTCACCGCGGGTTCGTCGCCCAGCCCGAGCATGTGCACGTCAAGCCACGCGATATAGGTGCCCTCGGGCGGGGTGTAGCCGACGTCGGGTAGCCGCGCATTGAGCAGGTCGGCCAACAGTCGCCGATTGGCGTCGTAGTACGCCACGGTCGCATCGAGCCAGTCACGGCCGTCACGGTAGGCGACCGTGTTGGCGATCACGCCGAGGATGCTGGCGCCATGGCTCGCGAATGGCCCGAGTGACCCCCACAGCTCTGCGTCGGCGTCGTTCGTCAAGATGAGCTGGGCGGCTTTGAGGCCGGGCAGGTTCCAGGCCTTCGACGCGCTCGTGGTCGTGATGCTGTGGGCGGATGCCGCGGGGCTGATGCTCGCATACGGAATATGCCGCGCATCCCCGAAGATGATCGGAGCGTGCACCTCGTCGGCGAACACCCTCGCCCCGTGCCGTTCAACAAGCTCGGAGAGTGCAACGAGTTCATCGAGGTCGAACACGCGCCCGCCGGGGTTGAGCGGGTTGCACAGCACGACGAGCCCGGCACCGGCCACCAGCTCGCGCTCGATCGCTTCGAGGTCGAGCACAGCACGACCGCCACTGCTCGCCATGGGCACCTCGATCGCCGTGCGGCCCCGCATGGCTGGAACGGTGAGAAAGGGCATGTATGCCGCTGTCGGCACGATCACGGCTGAGCCGGGTCGCGAGAAGTGCTCCATGGCCACCACGAGTCCGCTGATGACGTCGGGGAGAGCCTGGATGCGCGCGGCGTCAACCTCCCAGTCGAACCGATCGCGCATCCACTCGGAGGTCGCTCGGCCCATCTCGGCCGCTATGGGCCGAGGTAGATAGCCGAGGTGCCCTGCATCCACGGCGGCATGTAAGGCCTTCGTGACAGCGGGCGCCGTACCGAGGTCGCTCTCGGCGACCCAGGCGCCGATCGTGCCAGGAAACAGGCTCCACTTCATGCTGCCCGCGGCATGCAGTTGCTCGGGGGTGATGGCGTCCCACTGTGCGAACAGCTCGGCGCGGTCGGGCGGCGCAGCACTGGTGCCGCGATGCTCAGCCAAGGGCACCATCCACGATGGCTTTGGCCTCACGTTGCACGAGCCGCAAGTGCTCTTCGCCCGCGAATGATTCTGCGTAGATCTTGTAGACGTTCTCGGTGCCACTCGGTCGCGCCGCGAACCACGCGCGGTCGGTGACCACCTTGACTCCGCCGATGCTGGCGCCATTGCCGGGCGCCTCGGCCAGTCGCGCCGTGATGGGATCGCCCGCGAGCTCGGTGGCCGCGATGGCCGCTCCGTTGAGCTTCGAGAGCGCGGACTTCTGAGCGGGCGTTGCCGGAGCATCCACCCGCTCATAGACGGGTGCGCCGAATCGCGCGGTGAGCCCCGTGTAGAGCTGTGAGGGCGTCGAGCCCGTCATGGCGGTGATTTCGGATGCCAGCAGGGCCAGCAGAATCCCGTCTTTGTCGGTGGTCCACGCGCTGCCATCGCGGCGCACGAAACTCGCGCCCGCACTTTCTTCTCCGCCGAACGCTACCGACCCGTCGATGAGGCCGGGCACGAACCACTTGAAGCCGACGGGAACCTCCCACAGTCGACGCCCCAACCCTGCCGCGACGTGGTCGATCATGGTCGAGCTGACCAGCGTCTTGCCGATCGCGGCGTCGGGCGGCCAGTCGGGGCGGTGCGTATACAGGTACTCGATCGCAACAGCCAAGTAGTGGTTGGGGTTCATCAAGCCACCGTCGGGCGTGACGATGCCATGGCGGTCGGCGTCGGCATCGTTGCCGGTCAGCAGGTCGAAGTCGTGGCGCCGTGCGAGCACGCTCGCCATCGCGCTAGGGCTTGACGGATCCATGCGAATCTTCTCGTCCCAGTCGAGCGTCATGAAGCCCCACTGCGGGTCGACTGCTGGGTTCACGACGGTGAGGTCGAGGCCGTAGTGCTCAGCGATGAGGGCCCAATAGTTGACGCTCGCGCCACCGAGCGGGTCGGCGCCGATGTGTAGGCCGCTCGCGCGCACGGCCTCCAGGTCGAGAATGCTGCCGAGGTCGGCGACGTAGTGCAGGCGAAAGTCGTAGGGCTGGGTAGTCAGCGTGGCCTGGCGCCGCACGCCGCGGTTGCCATCGGCGATGAGCTCGTTGGCTCGAGTCGCGATCCGGTTCGTGGCGTCTGAGTCCGCGGGCCCACCGTGCGGCGGGTTGTACTTGAAGCCGCCGTCGCGCGGGGGGTTGTGGCTCGGGGTGATGACGATGCCATCGGCGTGCGCGTTGGCAGGAGCATCCCGATTAAATCGAATGATCGCGTGGCTCAACGCGGGAGTCGGCACGAAGTCACCCTGCGCGTCGATCAGCGCACTCACGCCATTGGCGGCGAGCACTTCGAGCGCCGTCTGCAGTGCGGGCGCGCTCAGGGCGTGGGGGTCAGCACCCACAAAAACGGGGCCGGCCGTGCCCTGCGAGGCCCGGTACTCGACGATTGCCTGAGTGATCGCCGCGATGTGCGTGTCGGTGAACGCGCCGTCGAGGCTCGAGCCCCGGTGGCCACTCGTACCGAAAACAACGCGCTGCGCCGGGTCATCGAGGTTGGGTACCCGGTCGACGTAGGCATCGAGCAGGGCGCCCAGGTCGACAAGGTCGGAAGGCTGAGCGGTTGTTCCGGCACGGCTCTGCATGCCCCCATCCAACCACCGGGGTGAGCGAGTCGGGTCGATGCCCGCCCGTAGACTTCGAGCATGAGCGCGCAGCCCGCCCCGACCCCGAAGCAACAGACGTCGGTCTACAGCTACCTGGGCCCGGCCGGCACCTTCACCTGGCAGGCCCTCGGCCAAGTGCCCGAGGCTGAGGGCGCCGAGTGGCGCAGCGTGAACAACGTGGGCGAGGCGCTCGACGACGTGGTGAGCGGCCGCAGCGTGGGCGCCATGATCGCCGTCGAGAACTCGATCGAGGGCGGCGTCAGTGCCACTCAAGATGCACTCGCGACGATTCCGGGCCTGCGCATCATCGGCGAGTACTTGGTCTCGGTGAACTTCGTGCTCGTGGGCCGGCCGGGGGCGGCCCTCGATGACGTGCGGGTCGTGGCGGCGCATCCGGTCGCGTATGCGCAGTGCCGGGGCTGGCTCGAGCGCAGGCTGCCGAGTCATGGCCACATTCCGTCTGCCTCGAACGTGGCTGCCGCCGTCGGCCTGCTCGAGCTCGATTCGCCCGCGCAGGCCGCCGTCGCCCCGCCCGGCATCACCGAGCACCACAACCTCGTTGTGTTGGGCGACCTCATCGGTGACAACCCGCACGCCGTCACGCGGTTCGCCCTCGTCAGCCGCAGCCACGAGCTGCCGGCTCGCACCGGGGCTGACAAGACGAGTATCATCGCCGAACTGCCCGACGACGCCCCTGGCCGCCTGCTCGAAATGCTCGAGCAGTTCGCCACCCGAGGTGTCAACATGAGCCTCATCGAGTCGCGGCCCATCGGCGACGCCCTCGGCCGGTACCGCTTCGTGATCGACCTCGATGGCCACGTGCACGACGAGCGGGTCGCGGACGCCCTGCTCGGCTTACGCCGCTTCAGCCCCAACGTGATCTTTCTCGGCTCGTACCCGCGGGCGGATGCGCAACAGATCGAGGTCGTCTCGCAGTACGGCGACGACGTTTTCACGGATGCCCGTGACTGGTTGCGCGGCATCCTGAGCGGCGAGCCCGACGCCGACTAGCCGCCGCGGGCCGTGGTCAGGGCGGTCAGCCTTGTGGTCAGGCCGATCAGCTTGGCGGTCAGGGCACTCAGCCCTGCGGCACGCGCACGACGAGTGATGCGGGTGCGACCCTGACGGCAAGGGCAATGACCTCGCCCATGCTCTCGCCGTCGATCTCGAACTCTTCGGCGCGCTCGAACTTGAGGGTCATCTGGCGGCCCTGAAAGTAGCGCAGCGCGCGCACGCTTTTGTCGGCGGCGATGATGCGGCGGCCCATTTTGGTGCGCTGCAACACGCCGTTCTCCCAGACCACGGCGTAGCCGACGCGCATCCAGCCCCACAGGTTGCGGGGGCGCATGGCGACGACGTCGAGTAGCCCGTCGTCGATTCGCGCCTCAGGCAGCAAGAGCACGCCACCGGGCAGCGTGCCGCAGTTACCGATGAGCAGCGTGTGCACGGTGGTCGAGCGCTCGGCGGCGCCGTCGAGGGTGTAGCGCACCCGCACCGCGTCGACGTCACGCACGATGCGCGCGCTCGCCTCGACGTAGGCGAGCCAGCCCACTCGCTTCTTGAGCTCGTCGTTCGTCGCCGCGATCATGCGAGCATCGAGCCCGATGCCGATCATGACGACGAACGCGTGAGTCTCGGTTTGACCGTCGGCTCGCGTGACATCGGCAACTCCCGCGTCGATCGCGTGGTCGACACCAGAGACCGCGTACCCCACCGACTCGGCGAGCTTCCCCATGGGTAGGCCGAGGTTGCGGGCGAGCAGGTTGCCCGTACCGGCGGGCACGAGTACCAACGGGATGCCCGAATCGAGCATTCCCTCGGCGACAGCCCGCACCGTGCCGTCGCCACCGGCCGCGAGCACCGCGGATACCCGGGCGGCGATCGCCTCGCGCGCGCGCTCTTGGCCGGGGTCGTCGATGCTCGTTTCAAGCCAGAGGGATGGCCCCCAGCCAGCCTCTGCCTCAGCCTTAGCGACGGCCTTGCGCAGGTCGGTCATGTCAACCTTCGTCGGGTTGACGATGACGGCGACTCGAGTGGCGGTGGCCGACTCGCCGCGGGTACTCATGCGGTCAGAGTAGAGCATCGGGCCCTGGCGGTGTCGAGCAGACCTCGACCTGTCTGCGCCGCCGCTCAGGCCTGACCACTGCCGGGCCGCGTGACAGACTAGAAGAGTGATCGACCCCCAACTGTTGCGCGAGCACCCCGACCTCGTTCGACACTCTCAGCAGGCGAGGCGCGCTAGCGTCGAGCTCGTCGATGAAGCCATCGTCGCCGACCGCGAGCGCCGCGACTCGATCTCGGCCTTCGAGGCACTGCGCGCCGAGCAAAACGCGTTTGGCAAGCAGGTCGCTGCTGCGCCGAAAGACGAGAAAGCCGCGCTCGTCGCGCAGGCTCAGCAACTCGCCGCCGACGTGAAGGCCGCCCAAGTCGTGGCAGGCGAGGCCGAGTCGCGGTTCGTGCAGGTCGCCGGGAGCATCCCGAACGTCATCATCGAGGGCGTGCCCGAGGGCGGCGAAGACGACTTCGTCACGCTGCGCGAGGTGGGGCAGAAGCCCGAGTTCGACTTCGAGCCGCGCGATCACCTGGCCCTCGGTGAGCTGCTCGATGCGATTGACATTCCGCGCGGCGTGAAGGTGTCGGGCTCGCGCTTCTACTTCTTGAAGGGGGTCGGAGCGCGCCTTGAGCTCGCGCTCATGAACTACGCCCTCGATACGGCTCTCGACGCGGGTTTCACTCCGCTCATCACTCCCACGCTGGTAAAGCCCGAAGTCATGAGCGGCACCGGGTTTTTGGGGGCCCACGCCGACGAGATCTACTACCTTCCTGATGACGAGCTCTACTTAACGGGCACGAGCGAGGTGGCGCTCGCCGGGTACCACTCCGACGAGATCATCGACGTATCGGCCGGCCCGCTGCGCTACGCCGGTTGGTCGACCTGCTACCGGCGCGAGGCTGGAAGCTACGGCAAAGACACCCGCGGCATCATTCGCGTGCACCAGTTTCAGAAGCTCGAAATGTTCAGCTACATCGACCCGGCCGACGCGACAGCCGAGCACGAACGGCTCTTGGCATTGCAAGAGGGGATGCTGAGCTCACTCGGTCTTGCCTACCGCGTCATCGACACTGCGGCTGGCGATCTCGGCTCGAGCGCCGCCCGCAAGTTTGACGTCGAAGCATGGGTGCCGACGCAGGGTGCCTACCGCGAGCTGACCAGCACGAGCAACTGCACGACCTTCCAGGCTCGCCGACTCGACATTCGCCACCGCGGCGAGGGTGGCAAGACCAGCCCCGTCGCCACGCTCAACGGAACCCTGGCCACGACGCGCTGGCTCGTGGCTCTGCTCGAAACCCACCAGCGCGCCGACGGCTCGGTCGTGGTGCCCGAGGTGCTGCGACCGTACTTGCGCGGCCTCAAGACTCTGGAGCCTGTCGGATGACCGCCCCCGCCGCTTCCGAGCGCAAGCTGATCGCCCTCGACATCGACGGCACGGTGCTGCACGAAGACGGCACGCTGCCCGACTCGGTGGTCGAGCAGGTGCATCGCCTGCGTGACGCGGGTCACGAGGTCATGCTCGCCACGGGTCGTTCGGTGGCAATGACACTGCCCGTGCTCGACCGACTCGACATTGCACCGACCTACGTCGTGGCGTCAAACGGCGCAATCCTGCTCAAGCGCGACCCTGACGCTCCGATGGGGTACCGGCGCCACCACGTTGAGACATTTGATCCGACCGAGGTGTTGATGCGCATCCGGCCGCATTTGCGCCATGCGAACTACGCCGTCGAAGACGAGACGGGCCTCTATCGCTACACCGGTTGGTTTCCTGACGGCGCACTCGGTGCGATCAGTGAGGAGGTGCCGTTCGAACAACTGTGTAGCGAACCGGCGACGCGCGTTGTCGTGATCTCGCCCGGCCACGCGATGGAAGAGTTTCTCGCCGTCGTCGAGCTCATGGGCTTGCACCAGGTGAGCTACAACGTCGGCTGGACCGCCTGGCTTGACATCGCCCCTGATGGTGTCAACAAGTCGACGGCTCTCGAGCGGGTTCGGGATGCCCTGGGCATCGCGGGCGAGCACGTCGTCGTTGTGGGAGACGGTCGCAATGACATCGAGATGCTGGCGTGGACGGCGCGGAACGGTGGCCGGGCCATCGCGATGGGGCAGGCGCCTCCGGAGGTCGTCGAGGTGGCGTCGGAGGTCACCGCACGCGATACGGACGGCGGGTTGGCCCAAGCGCTCGCGACAGTGTGACGCCGAACGCGTCAACGTCTCGTGGCTTCTGAGCAGATGCATAGCCGGCCCGAGCAGGGGTTTTGAGGGGACGTCGGTTAGGATGAGAGACTGATATCCAAGGAGGGCTGTCCGAGTGGCCGATGGAGCCAGTCTTGAAAACTGGTGGGCAGCAATGTCTCGTGGGTTCGAATCCCACGCCCTCCGCTCGTTCAGATCTGCCGTGTGTCCGAGGGGGACATCATGAGTGAACCTGTGCGTGATCGAGGCCTCCGGTCGTTGCCGACCGCCCAAGTGCGTCACGGGCGGCTCAGTGCGTCTCGCGCGTGGAAGACCGTATTGAGCGTGGTCGCAGCGTCTCTGGCGGTTGTGCTGGTGAGCACCGTGTCGGTCGGCGCCATCACCCTGGCGCAGATCAACGCGAACATCGACGTCGTCGAACTCGAAGCGGGAGAGGGTCAGGCGGAGCGCATCATCCCTACAGT